>JAFRYW010000067.1 GCA_017442845.1 Ruminococcus sp. | reverse complement strand
TGCGCCTGCTAACAGGGCGATGATAGAAGAGAATGCTAAGAAGCTCGAAATACCGATAGATATTTTTGAGAGCGATATTTTTCAGAGCGTGTTCGAGATAGAGAAGAGCCCCTGCTATCTCTGCGCACGAATGAGGCGGGGGAACCTTTACAAAAACGCACAGGACAGGGGCTGCGGCAAAATAGCGCTCGGGCACCACTTTGATGACGTGATAGAGACTATACTTATGAGCAGCCTTATGAGCGGGCAGACCCGCACTATGATGCCGAGGCTCAAGTCAGAAAACTTTGAGGGTATGCAGCTTATCCGCCCGCTGTATCTTGTCAACGAGCGTGACATAATCGCCTGGCGGGAGGCTAACGGGCTTGAATTCTTAGCCTGCGCCTGCAAATTCACCGAGCAGACCTCCTCGGCTGAGCACGAGAGCGACTCAAAGCGCCTTGTTGTCAAGCGCCTGATCGAGAGCCTTGAGGGGGATATACCGGGTGTTAGGGAGAATATCTTCAAAAGTGTTTCCGACATCGACACGGGTGCTCTTATAAGCGTTAAAAAGCGCAGTCAGGAGGGGTAATATGCAAGGCTACAACTGCATAGCCGTAATTCACCAAAACAAGGCGGACTGGCTTAAGCGCAGCAGCGATAAAGAAGTTTTTTTGATCTAAGCTTTGTGTTCGCTGCTGCTAAAAGAATAAATAATAAAGAAGAAAGAATAAAGAATAATAAAGGTGACCGCTTTGCGGGCGAGGGGAATATCGGGCATATGCTTGAAATAATGAAGCTCCACTACGAAATAGCGCAAAAGACTTGACAAATTGGTTAATATGTGGTAAAATATTTTTAATATAATATTTTATTTTAACAGAATTGCTAAGGAGGTAGTAACTATGGACGATGTACGTGAGCTGTTTGAAAAAGCAAAGGAAAAGCTTATGAGCATGGGCGTTGAGGATTTCTTTCCGCTTATGAGAAGGTTCAATACCGACGATGTCAAGGAGCTGTGTATGTCGGTAGGCATTTACCTGGGGGCGATAATATTTTTCGTTATCGTGATATTTGCCCTGGGGTGGATACCTGTGCTGGGGATAATAATGAAGATCATATCCTTCATCGTCATCACCTATGCTACCGTGGGCATATTCGTAAACCTTCTTACCTATCTTAAATACAACTAAAAACAGCCGCCGCAGGGTAATTTGACCTTGCGGCGGCTTTTGATTGGGTGCACAATGCACAATGCTGGGTGTACAATTATTGTGTGCGGCTTTGCCTGCCTTCGCAGTAGGCAAGTGCCCCCCGTACCCCCTTCGCAGGTGCATTTCACCTATTACCTATTAACTATTACCTATTACCTAGCGGAGCGAAGCTCCGCAATATTCTCGTCTTAACGCCTTTATTTATCGCCCACCTCGTGGGTAAGTGTTTCCTTGGTCTTGACGTTTACGGCGATGATAGTGTCCTTGCCTTCGCTGTTGCGGTAATAGAATGCCCAGAAGGGCGATGCGGTGATAACGCCGTTCTTTTCAGATACGGGGCGGTATTCCAGCTGGCAGTGCATAAGCGTGTAGTCAGAGGGCTTGCCCTCGACCTTGTCCTCGATAAGCTTCATAGCCTCCTCTGCCTGCATAGGCGAGGAGATCGTTTCGCCCTGCTGTACGTTGTCGATAAGGCAGTTAAACGCCCACACGCCCTGTATCTCATCGGGGGTGTAGTAGTATGTGTGTATATCAGGGTAGGCAAGTGACGCATAGCTCGCCCCCAACGGGCTGTCGCCCAAATCGTAAAAGGCCTCGCTCGTCATAACGCCCGTGCCGAACTTAACGCTGTATTCAATGGTGGTGTTGATGACCTTGCCGCTCTCGTCAGCCGTTTCAACAGCACGCAGCGGCGTTACCTCGAGCGGTACGCCCAGCAGCTCAAAGCAGTCATAAAGCGTTTCCTGTGCATCGAGCGTGAGTGTGGAGTATGCTGCGCTCTTGCCGTCGAGCGTTACCTTCTCGTCAAAGTCCTCGGCGTAGATCACCCTTGCTGTCTTGAAGCCTTGCTGCTCCTCCTCGGTATATTTTAGGGAGTATTTCCCCTTGAAAAAGGAAAAGCTGCCCATTTGCTCAAGGTGGGCGCTGGTCTGGGCGTTTTCGTCATACCACTGGGCATCGTTTTGATCCTCCATACCCATTATCTGCACCTTGTTCTCGGTAAGATTGCCCTTGCCGTATGCGCCGCTGCCGTGGACAAGCTCGACCAGGTCGTTTATCTTTGCTGTATCGACCTGCGCCATAGTGTAGGTGTAGTCACACATCGGCGGCGTTGTCGGCAGCACGAAGCTGTCGGCGGTCTTGAACTCTGTGTCATAGCTGACCTTCTTTTGGCTGCTTTCGTCCTTCGACGAGCAGGAAGCGAGTGCCGCTGCGAGCACGGCAGCGCAGAGTACGCAAAATGCTTTTTTTATCATATACCTATCCTCCCTTGCGGGCAGCTTTTGCCGCCCTTTGTATTAAAGACGCACGCAAGGTCTTATCTGCTGCAGGGGGAGGGGAAGTTTGTATGGCTGCACATATTTTAGCCGGGAAAACTGTTATAAATGCACAATGTAAAAGACCTCCCTTGCGGGAGGTCTTGTTTATCAAAGCAGCCTTATCTTGCTTGCGATCTCTGCCGAGTGGGAGAGGATCGTGAGAGCCGAGTCGATGTCTATTTCCTTCATCGTGGGGGTGATGAATGCAAGCTCGTTCTCGGGGCGGCCGGAGCGCTCGAGGTAGATCAGCTTTCCGAACAGCTCGGAAATTGCGGGCTTTAGCTCCTCGGCATTGTCAGCCTTGATTCTTACATACATCGAGGTCTCTACCTGCTTGTAGTGCTCGATGAAGTCAGAGCCTGCGCTGTCCTCCCAGGTGAGTGCCAAAACCGTGTGGCGGTGCTTTAAGCAGTCGATTATATCGCCGACAACTGCCGAGGCTGTGGGCAGCTTGCCTGCGCCCCTGCCGTAGGAGAGCACGTCGCCTACGCCGTCGCCCGTAACTGCGATAGCGTTATATACATCGTCAACGCTTGAAAGAAGGTTGGTCTTGGGGATAAGCCTCGGGCAGACGATAACGCCGAGCTTGCCGTTTTCAAGCTTCTTGACCGAGCCTATCAGCTTTATGCCGTAGCCTGCGTTCTCTGCATACTCAACATCATCGAGCGTTATGCCCGATATGCCCGAGTGGTGCACCATTTCGGGGTATATATGCTTGCCGTAAACGAGCGAGCCTAAAATGCAGATCTTTCTCTGTGCATCTATCCCCTCGATATCGGCAGTCGGGTCGGCCTCGGCATAGCCGTTTTCCTGTGCGAGCTTGAGCGCCTCGTCAAAGGGCATCTGCTCCCTTATCATCTTTGTGAGTATAAAGTTTGTCGTGCCGTTTAGGATACCGCACACCTGAAGGATCTCGTTTCCGGCAAGGCACTTGTTGAGCGGCCTGATAATCGGTATACCGCCGCCTACAGACGCTTCAAAGAGGTAATTGCAGCTATGCTCTGCCGCTATCCTCAAAAGCTCTGCGCCCTTAGAAGCAACAAGCTCCTTATTTGATGTAACAACGCTCTTTCCTGCCTCTAAAAGCTTCTTTGTGTAGTCGTAGGCAAAGGTCTTCCCGCCGACAACCTCGGCAACTACCTCGATCTCGGGGTCGTTTAGGATCACGTTAAAGTCCTTCACCATTCTGTCGGCGTAGGGCGAGTCGGGGAAGTCACGAAGATCCAGGATATACTTGATGTCGCACTCCCTGCCTATTTTTTTATTGATGCTCTCTAAATTTTTCTCAAAAAGCTCGACCGTGCCCGAGCCTACAACGCCGTAGCCTATTACGGCAACATTTCCCTTTGACATTTGTTAAAACCCTTTCTATTCTCCTGAGATTATTTTTACATCCACCACGCCGTCGATCTCGCCCAGGGCGGCCTTTAAAGCCCCCGCCTCGACAGTTCCCTTTTCAAACCTGCACGAGACAGTTACCGAAGCCACCGAGTCAACGGGTATGTTCTGGTTTATCGTGAGTATGTTCATTCCAAGCTCGTAGAGCCCCTTGATGATAGATGACAGCACGCCCTTCTCGTCCCTTAAGATAAGGTAGAGTGAGATGATCTGGTGATTTAGCTGCTCCTCATAGCTCCAAACACAGTCCTTATACTTGTAATAGGCGCTTCTTGAAATGCCCACGGCCCTGCACGCTTCTGCCGAGGAGGCTGCCTCGCCCCTCGCCCTCATGCTTTTGGCCTCTAAGACCTTTAGCACGATGTCGGGCAATACCTCGGTGCTAACCACAACGAGCCTTCCGCTGCCCTGCTTTGCCGCCATGAGTCCACCTCCCGAAAACAGATGTATTTTGCACAAATACAAATATACCACGTTTTCTCCCTTTTGTCAAGGGCGGCGGGCGGGGCATAATAGGTAAACTTTTAATGAAGAAACTGCCTTTTTTATGCATAATAACATAAATTTAAAGCGGCGGTCTATTCAGTTTTAATGTTTTAAAAATAAGCTATCAATGTTCATAACGTGTTAATATTTTTGTACTAGAATTTATATAAAATTTGCTTGGAATATATTTGATAAAGGGCAAATTTCCCCTTATAAAAGGAGTGAGAAAAATGGAGCTCGTATCCGAGATGATAGCTATAGATGACGAGGCAAAGCGCATGGTTTCAGAGGCAAGGGAGTATGCCGACGGGCTTAAGGAGACCTCCTCTCAAAAGGCAGAGCAGCTTCGGCAGGAAAACAAGGCTAAGCTTGAGGAGCTTGAAAAAGGTCTGGAGGAGGGCGTTTTGAAGGCTGCCGAGGAGGCACGCAGCAAGAGCACACGCTTTGAGGCTCAGAAGAGGGCGGAGCTTGATGAGTATTTCAGCGCCCACGCAGACGAGCTTGCCGACAAAATAGTAAGCGATATATATAAGGTTGATTAAAAGGGCGGTGCTGTATGGGCGGTAATGCGACAGTCGCTAAAATAAGAACGGTGTTCGGCTCGGCCCTTACGGCTGCCGATTACCATGAGATGACGAACAGGCAGAGCGTGGCGGAGCTTTGCGAGTACCTGAAGGGGCTAAAGCGCTTCTCCGAGGTGCTGTATGATGTTGAGCCTGCAACGGTGCACAGAGGGTACTTAGAGCAGCTTATAAGAAAGGAAAGCTTTCTTACCTACAGGCGGCTTGTGAAATTTCAGCAGCTTGACAGGGGCGAGTTTTACAAATTCTACATCAAAAAGGCCGAGACGGTGCAGCTGATAAGCTTTCTGCATATGTACGAGGCGGGGCTCAATGAGGAATATCTTGCCTCTGTGCCCGGGTATATGACGGAGTATTCAAGGCTCAAGCTTTTTGACTTAGCGGCCTGCCACAGCTTTGATGAGATCTTAAGGGTGCTGCGGCGCACCGAATACTATAAGCCGCTAAAGCGCATAATGCCAAAGGACGGCGGTGAGCCCGAGCTTGCTGCGGCGGAAAGGGCGCTAAGGGTGCATTACTATAAGCGGGTGCTGGAGGCTGCTAAAAGAGAGCTCTCCGAGGACGAGTACAAGGAGATAGCAAGGCTTATAGGAACCGATGCAGACCTTATAAATTATACGAACGCATACCGAATGAAAAAGTATTTTTCATTCGATGCCGGGCAGATAGAGAAGAGGAGCCTGCCCTTTTCGAGGATAGGCTTATCAAAGATGAGGGAGCTTTATTCCTGCGAGGAAACGGAGGATATGGAGCTGCTTATGGACAAAACGGTCTACCGCAACGATGCTGCCGATCAGACGATCGAGTCACGAAACGCCAAGGCCAGGCTCACGGCGGTAAGGCACGTTATCGAGATGACCTCATCATCAGCGGCGGCGCTGCTTGCATATATGATGATCTGCGATATCGAGGCGGCAAATATCACCCACATAATCGAGGGTATAAGATATAAGGCCGACCTCTCCGAGATCGAGGCGCAGCTTGCGGTCTGACAGTTAACCGAATGTTGGGGGTGTTATTTTGGCTACCGAAAAAATGGAGCTGGTAAATATAAACGGGCGGCTCGAAAGGCTCGATGATGCAATATCGGCGCTGCTTGAGAGCGGGAGCTTTCATATAGAGGAGGGGTTCACACACGGGGCGTCCTCCGGGTACAAGCCGCTTAACGAGAAAAACCCGTATGCGCCGCTTCTGAAGAGATTTCTGACGCTTTGCACGGGGCTTGAATGTGAAGCGGGCGGCGGTGATAAGAGCAAGTGTAAGCTTACCTCGCCCGAGGAGTTCGAGCAGCTTTATGACAAGATCTTTACACACTACAGCGAGCTTGAAAGGAAAAAGAGCGAGCTTGACAAGGATATAGCCTTAAGAAGCGAGGCGAGCCTGCAAACGGCGCACCTCAAGGGCATGAATGAGGATCTGACAAGGCTTTTTGAGCTTGAATACATAAGCATACGCTTCGGCAAGCTGCCGAGCGACAATGCAAAGAAGCTTGAATACTTTGACAGGAACTTTTTCTTCTTCCCGTTCGATGAGGATATGAACTACACCTACGGAATGTACGTCTGCCCCAAAAACGAGAAGGAGGAGATTGACGAGATCTTCAGGACGCTCTTCTTTGAGCGCACGAGGATACCCGATTTCGTAAAGGGCAGCGCCTCAAAGGCGTATTCAGACCTGCAAAGCGAGATTGAGCAGGATAAAAAGGATCTGGAGCTCACCCACGGGCAGATAAAAGAGATCTCCGAAAGGTACAGGGAGGAGCTTAAAAACGCCTGCGAGAGGCTAAGATACCTAAAGGGCGCATATTCGCTTCGCCGCAAGGCGGGCGTGCTGAAGGACAAGTTCCTAATAAAGGGCTTTATCCCCGCAAAGGACAAGGATAAGCTCACCGCAGCCTTTAAGGGTATCGAGGGCGCAGAGCTCACATTCCTGCCGCCCGACAGCGACGGGGGCTGCAAGCCGCCTACGATACTTAAAAACGGTATTCTCACAAGGCCGTTCAAAATGCTCGTCGGAATGTACGGCCTGCCGACCTACGGCGGCTTTGACCCGACGGCGTTTGTGGCAATCACCTATTCGCTGCTGTTCGGTATAATGTTCGGCGACCTGGGGCAGGGTCTTCTGATAGTGCTTTTGTCGATACCCGTCGGCAAAAAGCTGAGTAAGGACATGGGCGGCATGATGCTTCGCTGCGGGCTTTGCTCGATGGTCTTCGGAACGCTCTACGGCTCGGTATTCGGCGTTGAGGATATGCTAGACCCCGTGTATGAGAATATAGGAGTAGACTTCCTGCCGCTAAGGGCGTTTGAGAGCACTAATTTCATTCTCTTCACCGCTGTAGGCATAGGAATATTCCTGATAGCCGTGTCGATGCTCATAAATATAGTGACCTCGTTCAAGCGGCACGACATCGAAAGTGCCGTGTTCGGCTGCAACGGCATCTGCGGGCTTGTGTTCTACGGCTCGATAGTTTTTGCGGTCGTTGCTACCATGATGCTTGATATGGAGGTAATGAGCGGGGCGTTCGTGCTGTTTTTGATAGTGATACCTGCTGTCTGCATTTTCTGCCGTGTGCCGTTCACCATACTTGTGAAGTATAAAAAATGGAAGCTCTCCGACACCGATGAGAAGATGACGGTCGGCGGCTTTATAGTAGAGAATTTATTTGAGATGTTCGAGTTCGTGCTTTCATACATCTCAAACACCATGTCCTTCCTTCGTGTCGGCGGCTTTGTAATGAGCCACGCAGGCATGATGCTCGTGGTAATGACCCTTATGGACGGCATGAGCAAGATAGGCCAGCCTATAATATTTGTCATAGGCAACCTTTTCGTTATGGCTATGGAGGGCATGATAGTTGCCATTCAGATAATCAGGCTCGAGTTTTACGAGATATTCTCCCGCTTCTATGTCAGCGGCGGCAAGGAATATGTCCCGACCACAGCCGAGCTTTTAAAAGAAGATATTTGACCAAATGGAGGAATTTGTTATGTTGATCTTTATTTTACCGCTTATCGTAGTTGCGCTGCTTATGGTTCCGTTTATGCTTATGGCTAAGAGGATAAAAAACGGCGGCAGTGCAAAATCTGCATTTATCGCAAACCTTTGCACCTTCTGCGGAACTATGGGTCTTGCGATACTTATCCCTATAGGCAAGATAGTTTTCGCAGCCGAGGAAACGGGCAGCGTCAAGGCTGTTCTTACAACAGGCGCAGGTATGGGCTACCTTGCAGCAGCGCTTGCAGTAGGCCTTGCGTGCGTGGGCTCGGGTATAGCTGTTTCGGCAGGTGCCTCTGCGGCTATCGGCGCTACGAGCGAGAACCCCGATAACTTCGTTAAGTCGCTTATCTTCGTCGTTCTCGGTGAAGGTATCGCACTTTACGGCCTTCTTATCGCTATCCTTATCATTTCAAACGTCGGCTCGGCATTAGGTCTGTAATATGAAGCTTTATCTTATAAGCGATAATATCGACACCCAAATGGGGCTTAGGCTTGCGGGTATCGACGGCGTTGTCGTCCACGGCGAGGAGGAGACGAGCGAGGCGCTCGAGGCGGCTATGGAGCGGCGGGATATAGGCATTATCCTCATGACCCCGGTAGCTATGTCTAAGTGCGAGGCGCTTGTTAAAAAATACAAGCTCGAGCGTGCAACGCCCCTTATAACCGAGATACCCGACAGGCACGGCGACAGCGATGTTACCGCCTCGATAAGCCGCTATCTTAAGGAAGCGGTGGGCGTTTAGCGCAGCATAAGGAGTATTTGTTATGAATGAAAGTAAAAGACTTGAGGCCTTCCGTGAGGCGGTGCTGAGTGACAGCAGGCAAAAGGCCGACCTTATCACCGAGACAGCACAGCAGGAGGCTGATAGGTATTTAAGTCAGCTTACCGACGAGGAAACTGTTTCCTATGCCAGAAAGAAGGCAGAGCTTGAGAGCAGCGCCTCCCGCAGGATACAGCGTGAGAGCGCAGGGCAGGAGTTAAGCTCAAAGCGTGCGGTGCTCAGCTACCGTGAGCAGCTTATCGGCGATGTGTTTGAAAGAGCCGAGAAAAGGCTTAAGGAAAAGGCTGTCTCTAAGGAGCACGAGGAGTATGTGCTTGCCTGCCTTAAGATCATCAAGGCGCAGTTCGAGGGCGAGGAGGGCGTTTGCCTGCTTTCCCCCGCACATATGGCGTTAAGTGCTAGGATAAAGAGCGACTTCGGCTTCGAGTGCATAAGCGATGACAGCCTGACGCTCGGCGGCGTTATGGTAAGGTTCGATAGGCTCGGCGTGCTGATAGATAAATCTGTTGCAAGTGCCTTGGATAAGGCAAGGGCAGACTTTGCCAAGAACAACAGCTCTATCGCTATCTGAGCTTGATCTAAAACTATGCTGCCCTGCTTTACGGGGCATATAAAAAGATAGGCTGTATCGCAGGATCTGTATTTATGTGAACCTAAAATCCTTTGCTGTTAGGCAGATAGCGGTGTGGCTGACACTATTTGTGCTTTGTGCTTTTTGCATTATGCTTTGTTTTGGGGTGTACTATGGACGTTATATATTCGGTAAACGGCCCTGTCGTAAAGGTCAAGGGCACAAAAAGCTTTTCTATGCAGGAAATGGTGTATGTCGGCAAAAAGCGCCTTATCGCAGAGGTGATAGGCGTAGCGGCTGATTTTACCACCATTCAGGTATATGAGGGCACAACAGGCCTTCTCCCGGGGGAGCCTGTGGAGGGTACGGGCGCACCTATGTCGGTAACGCTCGCACCGGGAATAATCACTAATATCTTTGACGGCATCGAGCGCCCCCTTAACAAGCTTGAGGAGATAAGCGGCGCATTTATCGCAGACGGCGCAAATGTCGAGCTGCTCGATACCGAGAAGCTGTACGATACCACCGTTACCGTAAGGGTCGGCGACAAGGTCTCGGCGGGCGTGTGCTACTGCACCTGCCCCGAGTCGGCCGTTGTTACGCACAGGTGTATGCTGCCCCCGCTGTCAAAGGGCGGCGAGGTAACATGGGCAGCTTCAAACGGCGAGCATAAGATCACCGATGAGATCATCAGGGTAAAGGACGATAGCGGCAAGGAAACATCATATACGATGATACAGAAATGGCCTATCAGAACGCCCCGCCCCTGTAAGGAAAGGCTTCCTATATCCCGCCCGCTTATCACGGGGCAGAGGGTGATAGACACTATCTCGCCTATCGCAAAGGGCGGCACGGCGGCTATCCCCGGCGGCTTCGGCACGGGCAAGACTATGACACAGCACCAGCTCGCAAAATGGTGCGATGCAGATATCATCATATATATAGGCTGCGGCGAGCGTGGCAACGAGATGACGCAGGTGCTCACCGAGTTTTCAGAGCTTATCGACCCGAGAACGGGCAAGCCGCTGACTGACAGGACGATGCTTATCGCAAACACCTCGAATATGCCTGTTGCGGCAAGAGAGGCGAGCATCTATACGGGCATAACTATTGCGGAATACTACCGTGATATGGGCTACCATATAGCTATAATGGCAGACTCTACCTCACGCTGGGCGGAGGCGCTGCGTGAGATCTCGGGGCGTCTTGAGGAGATGCCCGCAGAGGAGGGCTTTCCTGCATACCTGCCTTCACGTATAGCAGATTTCTACGAGCGTGCAGGCTATGTCAAGACGCTTGGCGGAAGCGAGGGCTCTGTTACTATCATAGGCGCAGTTTCCCCGCAGGGCTCTGATTTCTCCGAGCCTGTTACGCAGAATACAAAGCGCTTTGTAAGGTGCTTTTTGGCACTTGATAAGAACTTAGCGTATGCAAGGCATTACCCCGCTATAAACTGGAACGATTCCTATTCCGAGTATATAGACGAGATCTCGCAGTATTTTAAGGATAATGTCGCAGATGACTATATGCAGACAAGGCAGCGCATAAGCTCTATCCTCTCAAAGGAAAACGAGCTTATGGAGATAGTAAAGCTTATGGGTGCAGACGTTCTGCCCGACGACCAGAAGGTGCTTATCGAGACCGCAAGGGTGATAAGGGTAGGCTTTTTGCAGCAAAACGCCTTCCATAAGGACGATACCTACGTTGACCTTGATAAGCAGTACAGAATGATGAAGATAATACTGCTGCTCTTCGACAAGGCGAACGAGGCAGCGGGAAGGGGCGTTTCGGTGGCGGATATAAAGGCTTCCGGCTGGTTTGAGCGCCTTATCAAGATGAAATACGATATACCGAACGATAAGCCCGAAATGTTTGATGAATTAAGTTTTGAGCTTACCGCACAGCTTGACGGATTGGGGGCGTAGGGAGTGAGCCTGAAATATATAGGTCTTAGCGAGATAAACGGCCCGCTCGTAGCGCTTGAGGGCGTCAAGGGCATAGGGTATGATGAAATGGCGCAGATTAGGCTGTCTGACGGCACTAAGCGCCTTGCAAGAGTGGTCGAGGTGTCAAAGGACAAGGCTATTTTGCAGGTGTTTGAGGGCACAAGGGGCTTATCGCTTGAAAACACTGTTACCGAGTTTGAGGGCAGGCCTATGGAGCTGCCGCTCGCCCCGGAAATGGTCGGGCGTATTTTTAACGGCGCAGGCAGGCCGATAGACGGCTTGGGCGAGATCTTCCCCGAGAAAAGCAAGGACATAAACGGTGCGCCTATCAACCCCGTTTCAAGAATTTACCCGCAGAATTACATAAATACAGGCATTTCCTCGATAGATGCGCTCACAACCCTTATCAGAGGGCAGAAGCTGCCGATCTTCTCGGGGTCGGGCCTTTCGCATAACAAGCTTGCCGTGCAGATCGTAAGGCAGGCGAAGATCGCTGACGAGTCGGGCAAGGGGTTTGCGGTCGTTTTCGGCGCTATGGGCGTTAAGAACGACGTTGCCGACTACTTTAAGAGAAGCTTTGAGGAGACGGGCGTTCTGTCACGTGTAGTAATGTTTCTGAACCTTTCAAACGACCCTATCATCGAGCGTATTTTAACGCCGAGGTGTGCGCTCACCTGCGCTGAATACCTGGCGTTTGAGAAGAATATGCACATTCTCTGCATATTGACTGATATGACCTCTTACGCCGAGGCGGTAAGAGAATTTTCCTCCTCAAAGGGCGAGATCCCCGGGCGTAAGGGCTACCCCGGCTACCTCTATTCCGACCTTGCGTCGATCTATGAGAGGGCGGGCATCGTCAAGGGCGCAGAGGGCTCTGTTACGCAGATACCTATCCTTACTATGCCTAATGATGATATAACGCACCCCGTGCCCGACCTTACGGGCTATATCACCGAGGGGCAGATAGTTTTGGACAGGACGTTGGAGCAGGAGGGCGTTTACCCTGCGGTATCCATTTTGCCGTCACTCTCCCGTCTTATGAAGGACGGCATAGGTGAGGGCTTTACAAGGGAGGATCACCAGACCTGTGCAAACCAGCTCTTTGCGGCATATGCAAGGGTGCAGGACGCAAAGGCGCTTGCCTCCGTTATCGGTGAGGAGGAGCTTTCCGACAGCGACAAGTCGTTCCTGAACTTCGGCAGGCTGTTTGAAAAGCATTTCTTGGGGCAGGACTTTACCGAGAACCGCACTATCGAGCAGACGCTCGACCTTGGCTGGGCGCTTCTCTCGCAGCTTCCGAGGGAGGAGCTTGACAGAGTTGACGAGGAGCACCTGAATAAATTCTACGACCCGGGTGCGCTTATAGCGCTGGGGTATGATTGACAGATCAAGCGAAGCTTATCTTATTAGGTAATAGGTAATAAGTAATAGGTGAGGTGCGCCTGCGGCGCATTATGTAAGCTTGCTTGCAAGCGCCATATCGGGCTTTAGAATTAACAAATGACCATAAAAAATGCAATTTCGCTGCCACAGCAAGCCCGAATGGGCATTTGTCGGCGCAGCCGACACCATACTTATTACCTATTAACTATTACCTATTACCTGGAGGAGCATCGTTAAATTCTGAATTGTCAACTACTTTGAAAGGAGATCACCCAAATTGGCACAGCAGGTCTTTCCTACTAAAGGCAACTTAATAAGCTCAAAGAAAAGCCTTGCGCTCGCACGGCTCGGGTACGATCTTCTTGACAGGAAGAGAAATATCCTTATCCGTGAGATAATGCTGCTGACAAACGAGGCAAACGAGCTAAAGGGCAGCATAGACAAGGCGTATGCCGATGCCTACGCAGCGCTCAGGGCAGCGAATATCTCGCTCGGCGTCATCTCGGGGTATGCTAAGTGTGTGCCGATAGAAAAGGGGCTCTGCCTCTCTACACGCAGCATTATGGGCACAGAGCTTGTGGGCTGCGAGCTGCCTCATAAGGACAGCAGGCTCTACTACGGGCTCTCGCAGACCGATTCAAGGCTTGATGAGGCGTTTATCAAGTTCAACGAGGTCAAGGAGCTTACAGTTAAGCTCGCACAGACCGAGAACAACATCTACCGCCTGTCTGTAGGTATCAGAAAGGCGGGCAGGCGTGCTAATGCGCTTAAAAATATAATGATACCCAAATATGAGGAGCAGGTGCGCTTTATCTCCTCAGCACTGGAGGAGAAGGAGAGGGAGGAATTCTCCCGCATGAAGGTGATAAAATCAGCAAAGCTTAGGCGCAGCAGCTCAAGGCAGGATTAAGGAGGGCTTATGGTACAGACGCTTAGAAAAATGTTTAAAAACTACCTTGTAGTATGCCTTTTGAGTATAGCCCTCGGCATAGCACTCGTTATCGAGCCGACCTTTTTGACAAAGCTTGTAAGCTATATCCTGGGCGGCGTGTCGCTGGGGTTCGGGGTGTATTATATCGTGATGTATTTTATAAAAAACCACGAGGGAATGGTCTTTTTGATGATAAAGGGGCTTATTCTTGCAGTTATCGGCGTTTTTCTTTTTGTAAGGCCCGATTTTATACCGAGAATGATCTCCACGGCATTCGGTATCTATATGCTCGTAAACGGCATAATAGGGCTTACAAACGCTACAGAGATAAAGCGCTCGGGCGACAGCGAGTGGCAGTTCCCGATGATCTCGGCGGGGGTAACGTTCGTGCTGGGCTTTATTATTTTCATAAACCCTATGCTGCCCGTCAAGGCGGCTATGATGGTGCTCGGTATCTGCCTTATCATTTCGGGGGCAAGCAACCTTTTCTCGGCGTTTACCTCACGCTCAAAGCTCAAGGAGCTTGAAAAACAGGCAGAAAAAAGCGAGAGGAACGATATTATCGACATCTGACGGCATAATCAAGCCTATAAGCGCATAACATTTTACTATCACGTATAGTTTGGAGTGAGAGTAAATGTTAGAAAGCGATGATAAAAGACCGATAATACTGGGGGAGTATGTAGCAGCAAACAATGTGACCGTCAGGCAGACTGCGGCACATTTCGGAATAAGCAAATCAACGGTACATAAGGATATAACGCAGCGCCTGAAGTCGCTTGACAGCGAGCTTTACGAAAGGGTCAGGGGGGTGCTCGACACCAACAAGGCTCTTCGCCACATAAGGGGCGGGCTTGCTACCAAAAACAAGTACTTAGCAAGACCTTAAGGAGTGGGGGAAATGTCACTTTTTTGCAGCACCTTCAGCCCAAAGCCCATACCAAAGGGGTGTGAGGGGCTTGAGATACGCATACAGTCAAGCACCTGCACAGGTGAGAAAACCATAGGCTTTTATGACAGGGTACAGGGCAGGCTGCTTTACAGCGAGCTTGTGAGGGGTGACGCTGACATTGAGGCATTTTACCGCAAATACGGGATAAAAAGGAATAAGTAAAAAGCAAGGGCATCGCATAAAGCGGTGCCTTTTTAGTGTTTTTTACAAAAGTGTTCCTAGGATAAATGAGAATTTAGCGCAGTATTGT
>JAFRYW010000066.1 GCA_017442845.1 Ruminococcus sp. | reverse complement strand
GCTTATGCAGCCTTCTGTCAAGCTCTGCGATTGACGGGGGGAGGATAAATATACTAACGCTCTCGGGTCTCTTTTCCTTGACCTGAAATGCGCCGTTAGTCTCGATCTCAAGGATAGCGTCACGCCCCTCGCTTACAGCCTTATCGACAGGTGCTGCAAGCGTGCCGTAGCTGTTGTCAACAAAGCCCGCATACTCCAAAAACTCGTTATTCTTTACCCTCTCGTCAAACTCGGCCTGAGTTATAAAGAAATAGCTTTTGCCGTGCACCTCACCCTCACGGGGCGCTCTTGTAGTACAGGAAACGGAGTAGAAGGCGTTGCTGTTTTCAAAGACCTTCGCAAGTATAGTCCCCTTTCCGCAGCCCGAGGGGGCGGAAACTATTATGATCTTTGCGTTATCCATACTCTTACCCCTCCTCACCTTCATCAATGAGCCTTCCCCCGACCGTTTCGGGTGAAACGGCGGAAAGAACGACATGGTCGCTGTCCATTATGATAACCGCCCTTGTCCTTCTGCCGTAGGTGGCGTCTATAAGCGTGCCGTTATCCTTAGCATCGCTTATCAGGCGCTTTATCGGCGCAGAGTCGGGGGCGACTATAGCTATTAGTCTGTCAGACGAAATAAGGTTACCGTAGCCTATATTTAACAGCTGCATAAACAAGCACCTCTTTACTCGATATTCTGTATCTGCTCTCTGATCTTCTCGATCTCAGCCTTCATATCGACCACCATTTTTGTGATAGTTATATCCTGGCACTTAGAGCCGATGGTGTTCACCTCACGGTTAAGCTCCTGCACCAAGAAATCAAGCTTTCTGCCGATAGGCTCGGCAGCCTCGAGCAAGCCCCTGAACTGGGCGATATGCGAGCGAAGCCTTACTGTTTCTTCGTCAACTGCCGTCTTATCCGCAAAGACAGCGGCCTCGGTAAGCACACGCTGCTCGTCGATATTTGTATCCTGAAGCACCTCTTTGAGCTTAGCCAGTAGCCTGTCACGGTATTCATCATTTACCTTTGGCGAGCGCTCCTCTATCTTAGTTACATTCTCCTCGATAAGTGCAAGGCGGGAAAGAACGTCGTCATAAAGCTTTGCGCCCTCAGCTTTTCTCATTTCCATAAAGTGTGCAAGAGCGCTGTTTGCGACCTCGCTGACATCGTTCCAGATTTCCTCCTCATCGTCCTCGGTCTTGACCACCGTGAACACATCGGGCAGGCGCATTATGCTTGAAAGCGACAGGTCGTCTGTGAGCGAAAGCTCGTCCTTAACGCTTCTCAAAGCATTTATATAGCCCTCGGCTATTGTTTTGTTTATAGCTATCTCGGCATCAGCGCCCTCCTGCTTATATATAGAGACGCTGACCTCGACCTTGCCTCTTGTGATCTTTGATTTAAAAAGCGCCTTCAAGCGCTCATCAAGGTAGCCGTAATTTCTCGGGGTGCGTGCAGAAAACTCGCAGAAGCGGTTATTCACGCTCCTTACCTCAACGATGATCTCACGGTTATTTAGTATCATTCTTTCACGGCCGAAGCCTGTCATACTGTTTATCATAAAGCTTCTCCTATAGCAAATTTATTTTACATTTCATTATAACATTTTTGCGTCAAAAAAGCAAGTAAATTTAACAGAATATTCACAATAAGTTAGGCTATATTTTATATATTTTGGAAAACCTCCGTAAGGCTGTCGCCGACAAAAACGTGAGGGTATTCAAGAAGCTTTTCCTTGGGGGTAGGGCCGGTAGCGACACCTGCAAAGGCAACGCCCGCATTCTGCGCTGTTTGGGCATCTATATAGCTGTCGCCGATATAGAGCACATCCTCCCTTTGCACGGCAAGCTTTTCTATCGCATAATCAAGACCTGCGGGGTCGGGCTTTGGGGCGGCGACATCATCAAGGCCGATTATAAGATCCAGCGGGATATTATCGGAATGGCACTCAAAGGTCTCAACAATACGAAAGCGCATTTTTGACGAGACAACGGCAGTTTTCAAGCCCGCTGTCTGAAGTGCCTGCAATATGCCCAGCGCATCGGGGTAAAAAAGGCTCTCCTTTGCCATGATACCGTTTGCAAAGTCAACATAGGTATTACGCATCTGCTCCTTTTCCGGAACGGGGAAGCGCCCCGAAAGAATATCAAAGGCATCTGTCAGAGGCAGACCTATAGTGTCGATAATAGTCTTATCATCGGGAACAGCATAGCCGAAGGAAGAAAGTGTATGCTTAAAGCACTTGACTATCGGGGAGACCGAGTTTACAAGTGTAAGGTCAAAATCAAATATGAACGCTTTATACTTACTCATAACAACACCGCCTTATGTTTAAGTCAATACCGCACGGCCATTGTACGTCAGATACGCAGTCAAATTTTTCGTCAGATTGCCTGAATTTTCCGCAGGCTTGCTAGCGCAAGTCAAGGGAAATTTGGGTAATATGACGGAAAATTTGCAAGTAGATGGAGTGCAAAGGCGTAAGACGGTGGTTGTGCGGTGTTGCCTTAATAAAATACACTTTAATTATCGCAGAAAATTATTAAAAATTCAAGCAGGAGAGGCAAATATTAAATAATTGTTAAATTACACAAAAAGGGTGGAAAATCTCACCAAAAAGTGTTACAATTATACTATAAAATCAAAAGGAGAATCATATTTATGGATAAGGCAAAGATCAAAGAGATACTCGGTACCCTGACGCTTGAGGAAAAGGCTTCACTATGCTCGGGGGCTGACTTTTGGCACACAAAAAAGATTGAGGGGAAGGACATTCCTGTTATAATGATGTCTGACGGCCCTCACGGGCTCAGAAAGATGTATGAGTCATCTGTCAACCCGAACGAGAGCATCAAGGCGGTATGCTTTCCTGCTGCGTGTGCGCTCGCCTGCTCATTTGACAGAGAGCTTGTGCAGGATATGGGCAAGGCCCTCGGCAACGAGTGTCAGTCAGAGGGCGTTGCGGTGCTTTTAGGCCCGGGGGCAAACATCAAGCGCTCGCCCCTATGCGGAAGGAACTTTGAATACTTTTCGGAGGACCCGTACCTCGCTTCACAAATGGCAGCATCACACATAAAGGGCGTACAGAGCATGGGCGTAGGCTCATCGCTAAAGCACTTTGCAGCGAATAATCAGGAATCAAGAAGGCTATCGGTCTCGTCCGAGATCGACGAGAGGGCATTCAGAGAGATATATCTTTCGGCATTTGAATATGCTGTCAAAGAGGCAAGGCCGCAGACGGTAATGTGCTCATACAACAAGATATGGGGCGAGTATTCCTCACAGAACAAGAGGCTTCTCACAGATATACTAAGAGACGAGTGGGGCTTTGAGGGCTTAGTCGTAAGCGACTGGGGCGCAGTTGACGACAGGGTCAAGGGCGTAAAGGCAGGGCTCGACCTGGAAATGCCTGCAAGCATGGGCAAGAATGACAGAAGGATAGTCGATGCAGTCAAAAACAGCGAGCTTGACGAGGCCGACCTTGACAAGGTCGCAGAGCGTGTGCTGTCGCTTATCTACACAGGCGATGAGAACAGGCAGTATGCCGCAAGGTGGGATAAGGACAAGGACAGAGCGCTTGCAAGAAGGATCGCAGCAGACTGCTTTGTGCTGCTCAAAAACGAAAAGAAGATCCTTCCGCTCGACACAAAGAAAAAAATAGCATTCATCGGTGAATTTGCCGACAAGCCAAGGTTCCAGGGCGGCGGCAGCTCACACATAAATGTTGAGCAGACTGCATCGGCTCTCGAATACTCAAAAGAATACGCCGAGGTAGGCTATGCACAGGGGTATATCACAAGCGAGGACAGGACTGATGATGCACTGCTTGCCGAGGCTGTAGGGCTTGCAGAGCAAAGTGACACTGTTGTCATATTTGCAGGCCTGCCGGATGCTTTTGAGTCAGAGGGCTATGACAGACAGCATATGAGAATGCCTCAGTGTCAGCTTGAGCTTATCGACAAGGTATGCGAGGTAAACAAGAACGTTGTCGTGGTTTTACACAACGGCTCACCTATCGAGCTGCCGTTTGCAGACAAGGTAAAGGGTATTCTTGAATGCTACCTTGCAGGCGAAATGGTAGGGGCGGCACAGTGTGATGTTCTCTTCGGCAAGGTAAACCCGAGCGGCAAGCTTGCAGAGACATTCCCGATAAAGCTTTCTGACAACCCGTCATATCTAAACTTCCCCGGAGAGGGCGACACAGTTCAGTATAAAGAGGGCATATTCGTAGGCTACAGATATTACGAAAAGAAGGATATGCAGGTGCGCTTCCCGTTCGGGCACGGGCTTTCTTACACCGAGTTTGAGTATTCCGATATAAGCCTGAGCGCTGACGAGATAAACGAGAAGGACATTCTCACCGTGACAGTAACAATCAAAAACACAGGCAAGCGTGACGGCAAGGAGACTGTTGAGCTTTATGTAAGAGACACCCACTCCTCTGTTGTAAGACCCGAAAAGGAGCTCAAGGGCTTTGAGAAGGTATCACTCAAGGTGGGTGAAAGCAAAAGAGTAGCCTTCAAGCTGGACAAGAGGGCGTTTGCATACTACAACACATCTATAAACGACTGGTATGTCGAGTACGGCGAATTTGAGATACTTATAGGCTCATCGAGCGCAGACATAAGGCAGAAGGCAAGCGTTTATGTAGAGACAGACAATGTTATACCTATGCATTTCACGCTTGATTCGTTAGGCGGCGAGGTAATGAGCTTCCCCGAGGGAAGAAAGATCTTCGGCGAGGTGCTAAAGCTTGTGAATATGGGCTTTGATGCAGCGCAGGCTGACGAAAACGCACAAATGGCAGCACAGGCTATGTTCAATGATATGCCGCTGCACGCTATGGTAAGCTTTGTAAACGACGAGCGCATAACAAGGGAGCTTATCGAAAACATGGTCATCGACCTTAACAAAGCTGCGATAGAATACGCTAAAAAATAAGGGCACAAAAAACG
>JAFRYW010000065.1 GCA_017442845.1 Ruminococcus sp. | reverse complement strand
GGCAAGCCGCCTTTGGCGGCTTATTGGGGGCTTTGCCTGCCTTCGCAGTAGGCAAGTGCCCCCGAACCCCTTCGGGTTGCACCTCACCTATTACCTATTACCTATTACCTATTACTTATTACCTATTGCCTATTACCTATTCCTAGCTGAGCAGCTTCTCTACCAGCCTTACGCAGTCTGCGGCGTCGCCCGAGTAGCCGTCTGCGCCGATCTCGGCGGCAAAGCTCTCTGTGACTGCTGCCCCGCCGACTATGATCTTGGCTGTGCAGCCCTTCTCACGGGCAAGGGTTATTACGGTCTTCATATTCATCATCGTCGTGGTCATAAGCGCTGAAAGCCCTATGACTGCGGCGTTTTCCTTTATCGCCGTGTCAACTATCAGCTCACTTTCCACGTTCTTGCCGAGGTCTATCACCTTGTAGCCGTAGTTTTTGAGCATGAGCGCTACAAGGTTCTTGCCGATGTCGTGAACATCGCCTTCGACTGTCGCTATGACGATAACGGGGGCGTTGTCGTCCTGCGAGGCTGCGGCAAGCATAGGCTCAAGGTAGGCTATCGACTGCTCCATAGTATTTGCCGAGGCGATGAGCTGCGGCAGGAAGTAGCGCTTTTGCTCGAACAGCTTGCCTACCTTGTTTATCGCAGGGATAAGTATGCCGTTTATGATCTCGGAGGGGGCGGCGCCGCCGTCAACTCGCTCCTTTGTAAGGGCAACTATGCTGTCCTTCTCACCGCCCATTACTGCACGAAATATCGGGTCGTTCTCACGCTCGTCCTTTGGCTCTGCGGCGGCGGGGGCGGCAGCGGCGGCCTTGGGGGCGGCGGCAGTCGGCTCGCTTGCAAGCTTCTCGGTGTAGTAGCTTATCCGCTCGATATAGCGTATATCGCTGCCCTCACGATCCATAAGCATATCGGCAGCGGCGGCGGTGTTCATAAGAAGATCCTGCGAGGGGTTGGCTATCGCCATTGTAAGCCCCGAGGCTATGCTCATAGCTAAGAACGCCGTGTTGACAAAGCTTCTTTCGGGCAGCCCGAAGGAAATGTTTGAAAGCCCGCAAACTGTCGCAAGCCCCCTTTCACGGCAGTGCTCAAAGGTCGCAAAGCAGCTCCTCGCCGCCGCCTTGTCAGCGCCGACTGTGCCGACGAGCGCATCTACTATGATGTCATTCTCGGTAAAGCCCCGCTCAAGTGCACGGTCTATCGCCTCATCAACTATCTCGTGCTTGCGCTCTAATGTCTTTGGTATGCCCTCGTCATCTATCGGCAGGAAGATGAACATAGCGCCGTATTTTTTCGCTGTTTCGAGCATAGGCTCAAACTTGGCGGCCTCGTAGTTTATCGAGTTTATAAGCGCACGCCCCGGGTAGATGCGAAGCACCGCCTCGATCACCTCGGGGTAGCTTGAATCTATGCACAGCGGCAGGTCGCTGATCTGGCTTAGCTCGGTGACTACGTTTATCATGGTCTGCCGCTCGTCAATGCCGTTAGTGCCGCAGTTTACATCAAGTATAGAAGCGCCCGCCTTTTGCTGCTCCCTTGCAAATTTTCTGACGATGTCGAGCCTGCCCTCACGCAGCTCGGCCTGAAGTGCCTTTTTGCCCGTGGGGTTGATCCTCTCGCCGATGACCAAGAACCTCTCGCCCGGAACTATCCTTACAGCCTTTCTTTCCGAGCAGATCACACGGCCTCTTGCTTTTTTCTCCCACTTAAATTCCGTCTTGTCGAGAGCTGCCTTAAGAGCTGCGATATGCTCGGGCGTTGTGCCGCAGCAGCCGCCCAAAACGCTTGCCCCCAAAGCTGCGAGCCTTGCCGAGTGCGAAGCAAACTCCTCGGGGGTCATTTTATATACGGTCCTGCCGTTTTCAAGCTCGGGCAGGCCTGCGTTTGCCTTGACTATTACGGGTATCTCCGAGTATTCGCAGAGCGTCTTGACTATATCCTCCATTTTATCGGGCCCGGCACCGCAGTTTACGCCTACGGCGTCAGCCCCAAGCCCCTGCAAAACAGTCGGCACACACTCTGCGGGCGTTCCGAAGAGCGTTCTGCCGTCCGGCTCGAAGGTGAGTGTTGCCATTATCGGCAGGTCGCAGACCTCTCTGATAGCGATAACTGCCGCCCTAGTTTCCTGTAGGCTCATCATAGTCTCTATAACGAACAGGTCGGCGCCCGCATCGGCGATAGCCTTGGCCTGCTCCTTGTATACCTCGACAAGCTCTTCAAACTTAAGCGTTCCCAGCGGGAATAGCTGCTGCCCTGTCATGGTAAGGTCGCCCGCTATGAAGGCTCTGCCGTTTGCGGCCTTTTTTGACAGCCTTACAAGCTCGGCGTTTATGCTTTGCAGCCTGTCGCCAAGGCCGTATTCTGCAAGCTTTATCCTGTTGCCCGTAAAGGTCGGGGCGTAGAGAATGTCAGCCCCCGCCTCGATAAAGCGCTCTTGCAGGTCTATGAGCGCCTGCGGGTGCTCTAGGATCCACTCCTCGGGGCATACGCCTACGGGCAGCCCCGCCGCCTGAAGATTAGTTCCCGTAGCACCGTCAAGTATTACAAAGCGTGTGCTGCAAATATTCAAAAACTCTTCCCGTGTCATTGTCATTCCTCCATGCTTATACATTCTATAAAACGCTTTTTAAAGTCCTCGCTGTCGTGCAGAGAAATGGTCTCGGCCTTTTGTGCGAGCTGCCCCGCCCTTTCAAAAAGCTGCGGCTCGTAAAGCGAGCGCTGCGCCCCCTTAAGCGAGGTGTTGCCGACTATCCTTGCCTTGCCCGCAAGGGCCTTTGGAATAAGCCCTATGCCGCAAGCCGAGGAAATGTCAAGGTAGTGCCCGAAGCCCCCCGCTATGCAAAGCGAGGATATATCCTCATAGTGCACACCTGCGGCACCTATCAGCGTATCAAGGCACGCCCTTATCGCCGCCTTTGCAAGCTGCAGCTCCCTTATATCCTGCTGTGTCAGCGTGATACCGGGGGCGAGCTCAAAGCCCTTGTCTATCAAGCTGTCCAAAAAAGTTCCCTTGCTGTCAATAAGCCCGTGCCGCAGGCACCAATACAGCGCATCTATCGCCCCCGAGCCGCAAAGCCCTATGGGCGGGGCGTTATCGACTGTTTCTATTCCAAGGCTGCCGCCCTTGTCAAATACACGGCAGACAGCTCCGCTTACGCCGCCCATTCCGCAGCTTAGCTGCCCGCCCTCAAGCGCAGGCCCCGCCGCCGCAGAGGCACAAAGCAGCCTGTCATCGGTGATCAGTGCCGCCTCGCCGTTTGTTCCAAGGTCTAAAAACAGCGTGCAGCCGTCATACGGCTCTGCTGCCGCAAGCCCCGAAGCGATATCTCCGCCGACAAAGGCGCTTATGCCTCTGATAAGTGTAACGGGCATATCACTTGCCCCCGCCCCTAAGACCTCATAAAGCGGCAGCGTCTGCCCGCCAAGGGTGAGCGGCTCAAAGGGCGCTGCCGCAAGGCCGCCGCAGTCAAGCCCCAAAAGCATATGGTACATAGCCGTGTTGCCCGCTATCGTCATTTTGGTGACATTTAGCTCATCAATGTCAAGCTCGCCAAGAAGGGCACGCAGATCGTGCTGCATAGCCTGCCTTATCTGCTCGCCCTTTCCCGAAACTGCCGAGGCGACCCTGCTGACAACATCTGCCCCGAAGCGTGCGGCGGAGTTTGCGGCCGTCACTGTCCTTACAGGGCGCTTTTCGTCAAGGTCTGTGAGCGACATGGCGATAGTTGTCGAGCCTATATCGCAGGCGAGGGCGAAGGTGTGGCTTTTGTCAAGGCTAAGATCGAGCCTGTCGGGGGTCAAAAAGCTGCCGCTTTGCTCTGTAAGCTCTATCCTCACGGGTGAACGGGTGAAGGCCTTGCAGGCAAGGCGAAAGCCCTGTATAAGCTCGCCCTGCGAGAGGTGCTCTCTGTCAGCGGGGGTGATGTCGAGCCGCCCCGCAAGCAGCCTGACCCTGCATTTCCCGCAAAGCCCCGCCCCCGAGCAGGGTGCAGGGATACATACCCCCTTACTTTGCAAAAAGTCAAGTATATTCACCCCTGCGGGTATGATAAGCTGCATCGTTTCACCCCCCCTTTTGCCGAAATTATCAAAAGTGATCTCTCGGCTTTTATTGTAGCACATTTTTAAGAATAATGCAACTTTCTTTTTATAAAAGTGTTACTGAGGTAAATGAGAATTTAGCGGAGCGAAGCTCCGCTAGGTAATAGTTAATAGTTAATAGGTAATAGGTATGGTGTCGGCTGCGCCGACAGATGCCCATTCGGGCTTGTTAGGGCGGCGAAATCGCTTATTATAGGAAAATTCGTTAGCATTAAAGTCCGAATGGACATAATGCGCCGCAGGCGCACCTCACCTATTACCTATTCCCTATTACCTATTACCTAATAAGATAAATTCCAATTTATCCTATCAGCACAAAAGCAAAAGGGGAGTAATGCAATACGCTTCTTAACAATATATCTGTTGATTTTTTTGCGCTGATGTGGTATAATTATATGAATATTTATTATTTGTGAATGGAGAAGCTTTATGAAAAGGTGGAAGATAGGAAAGCCTGATGCTGCCAAGGCTGCGGATATAGCATCAAGGTGTGATATAGACAGGCTTGCTGTCGATGTGCTCGTTTCAAGAGGGTATGACGATATTGACAGCTTTGCGGCGTTTTTTCAGGGCGGCGGGCTTGAAGACCCGTTCGTTATAAAGGATATGGATAAGGCGGCCGAGACCGTGACGCAGGCGGTAGATGATTACGAGCTTATCTGTATCTACGGCGACTATGACTGCGACGGCATAACAAGTACGGCTCTGCTTTATGATTACCTTTTGAGCATAGGGGCGAATGTCACCTACTATATCCCCGAGCGTGCTGACGGGTACGGGCTGAATGTAAACGCCGTCCGCTACCTGCACGATCGGGGCGTAAAGCTGATAATAACAGTAGATAACGGCATTTCTGCGATAGATGAGGCGGAGGAGATCTACTCTTTGGGTATGCGCCTGGTCGTTACCGATCACCACGAGCCGGGCGAGACGCTTCCCCGTGCAGAGGCGGTCGTAGACCCGCACAGGGAGGACTGCCCCTCGGCCTTCAAGGGGCTTTGCGGCTGCGGCGTGGCACTTAAGCTTTGTGCGGCACTTGACGGCGGCAGCTATGACTCGGTGCTCGAGCAGTACCTCGACATATGCGCTGTAGGTACGGTCGCAGACATAGTGCCGCTCACAGATGAGAACCGCTACATCGTCAAAAACGGCCTGCGCTATTTGGAGAATACCGACAATTTCGGGCTTCGTGCCCTTAAGGAGGCGGCGGGCTTTACAGGCAGCCTGAAGTCATCAAGCATAGCCTTTGGACTCAGCCCCCGAATAAACTCGGCGGGGCGCTTCGGCTCGCCGATCACGGCGCTTAAGCTGCTTCTAAGCACGCAGGAGGACGCCGAGGTGTTTGCGGGAATGCTCACAAACCTAAACGACAGGCGCAAGGAGACCGAGTCTCAGATCTCTGCAGAGATCTTTGAGCATATAAACTCGCACCCCGAGATACTTGATGAGCGTGTGCTCATTATCACGGGTGAGGGCTGGGCGCACGGCGTTATCGGCATAGTTGCGGCAAGGGTCATGGATTATTACGGCAAGCCGACGATACTTATCTCCGAGGAGGGCGGCGAGCTAAGGGGCTCTGCGAGGAGCATAAAGGGCTTTAACATCTTCAAGTGCTTCCAACACGCCTCCGACACGCTCACAAAATTCGGCGGGCATGAATGTGCCGGCGGGCTGACCGTCAAGGAGGGAAAGCTTGATGAATTCAAGGCGAAGGTTTATGAATATGCAGCGGCGTTTGAGGAAATGCCCGCAGTAACGCTTACTGCCGATAAGCTCTTAGACCCTTCCGACCTGACTGTAGAGCACGTAAGGGGGCTTGAAAAGCTTGAGCCCTTCGGCGAGGGCAACCCAAGCCCCGTGTTTGCTATGATAGGGGCACAGGTGACGGGCATAAGGGCGCTTTCGGGCGGCAAGCACACGAAGCTCGGCGTCAATTACGGCGGCGTCAACGCAGAGCTTCTGATGTTCGGCACACCGCCGCAGAAGCTGTGTATCGGCACAGGGGCAAGGGCTGACTTTATCGTAACGCTTGAGATAAGCGAATTCGGCGGCAGAGAGAGCGTCAGCATAAAGGTGAGCGACTACCGCCCCTCGGGCTTTAACCAAAACGCCTATTTCAGTGCTAAGGACGCCTACGAGCGCTTCAAGAGGGGCGAGCAGCTTGCCCCCGCATTCTATAAAAAGATAACCCCGAGCCGTGACGAGCTTGCGGGCGTATATAAGCTTGTCAAGGGCAAAAAACAGATTGACCTTGACAGGCTCTACTATAGCTTCGACCCGAGGACGATGAACTACTGCAAGCTCAGGATCTGCGTCGATATCTGTAAGGAGCTCGGGCTATTCAGCTTCAAGGCGGGCAGCTCGCTTGTGACGATAGCGCCCTCAAGCGGCAGGGTAGATCTTGAAAGCTCGCTGATACTTGCAGGCTTAAGAGCGAAGATCGCTATTTGATAATTATGGTTATTCCTTTGACACACCAACGTCTTATAGCCGTAATTTCGCTTGCTTGGCGGGGCGACCCCACCCCCCTCCCCTTACGAAGGGGAGCGGGCTATGACGAGCCGCTTTTTAAGATCCGTGCGGCGCAGCCGCACACCTCAATTGTGCATTGTGCATTGTGCATTG
>JAFRYW010000064.1 GCA_017442845.1 Ruminococcus sp. | reverse complement strand
CAAAGCCTTAGCTTATCGCGTGTAATACAAGCTTTTATACTTGTTTTACGCTCAATGCTAAGCTAGAGTCAAAGCAAGTCTCCCGCCCTATTTCGGGGGCTTTCCGGTCGCCCCCGAACCCCTTCGGATCGTCACCCTACGCCGCTAAATTCTCATTTATCTTAAGGTCACTTTTTTCCCTTTTCGGCGTCACGCTTGCGGATCTCAACACGCCTGATCTTGCCGCTGACGGTCTTGGGAAGCTCGTCAACAAACTCGATTATGCGGGGGTATTTGTAGGGCGCTGTAGACATCTTGACGTAGTTTTGCAGCTCCTTGATCAGCTTTTCGTCGCCCTTGTCCTTGTACTCGCTCGTAAGCACGATGGTTGCCTTTACGACCTTGCCCCTGATAGCGTCGTCTGCGGCTGTAACAGCCACCTCTAAAACGCTTGGGTGCTCCATAAGTATGCTCTCGATCTCAAAGGGGCCTATGCGGTAGCCCGAGGCCTTGATAAGGTCGTCAGTCCTGCCGACATACCAGAAATACCCGTCCTCGTCACGGTAGGCAGTGTCGCCTGTGTGGTAATAGCCGCCCTCCCACGCCTTGTCGGTAAGCTCGGGGTTGCGGTAATATTCCTTGAAGAGCGCCTGCTTTTTGCCCCTCTCGGCACGGATCACTATCTCGCCCGTCTCGCCTGTTTTCACGGTGTTGCCGTGCTTGTCAACAAGGTCTATATCATACATCGGCGAGGGCTTGCCCATTGAGCCTGCCTTGGGCTTCATTCCGTAGAAGTTTGCTATCGCTACGCAGGTCTCGGTCTGCCCGAAGCCCTCCATAAGCTCAAGTCCCGTGTACTCCTTCCAGCGGTTGAACACCTCTGGGTTTAGCGCCTCGCCGGCTATCGTCGAATACTTAAGGCTCGAAAGGTCGTACTTTCCGAGCCCCGCCTTGATAAAGAAGCGGTACATAGTCGGCGGCGCACAGAATGAGGTTATGTTGTACTTTTCCAAAACTGCGAGCATATTGTCGGCATTGAACCTGTCAAAGTCATAAACGAACAGTGACGCCCCGACTGCGAGCTGCCCGTACATCTTGCCCCAGGCGCATTTAGCCCAGCCCGTCTCTGAAACGGTGAGGTGAACGGCGTTCTCGTCAAGGTGGTGCCAGTGCTTTGCGGTGATGATATGCCCCGCCGCAAGCGAGTGGTCGTGCAGCACCATTTTGGGGTAGCCTGTAGTTCCCGACGAGAAGTATGCAAGCATAGGCTCGCTCACGTGTGTTTCAAGCCTATCAAGGGTGTCGGGGTATTTTTCTATTTCCTTGTCAAAATTCGTCCAGCCCTCACGGTCTACCTTAGTTATAAAGCGCTCGGCCATGCCGTCATATTCCTCCAGTGCACGGTCGATATGCAGGGTGACATTGTCCTCGTGGGTCGCAAATATGTATTTTACATCAGCCGCCTTGAAGCGGTAAACGTAGTCCTTCTTCATAAGCTGGCACGTTGCGGGGATTAGCACAGCGCCTATCTTGTCAAGCGCATATGCCAAAAACCAGAACTCATAGTGGCGCTTTAGCACCGCCATTACCATATCGCCCTTCTTGACGCCGTGGGCCAGGAGCATATTGGCGGTCTTGTTGGAATACTTTTTAAGGTCTGCAAAGGTGAAGGTGCGCTTTTCGCCCGCCTCATTTATCCAATACATAGCCACCTTATCGGGGAAAAGCTCGGCGATGCCGTCAATAACATCATAGCCGAAGTTGAAATTCTCGGGCAGGCGCAGCTCGAACTTGTTTATTACCCCGTTCTCGTCAAAGCCTTCCTCTACAAACTGCTTATAAAAATCACTTAATACCATAAAAAGTGTCTCCTACTATCATCTTTTTCTCTGTGATGAGATTTTTCGACAGCTGTAATTCTTTTTTACACCTGTCTAAAATATTCATACCTATAATATCACTATGCGGTGAAGATTTAAAGGGTAATTTGTGAATATATTGTAAACAATGCCCGCCTGCGGCAGATAATTTTTCAAGGCTGTCAGTTTTTCGGTGACAGCAGCGACTAAATAAATGAACGTTCAAAAAAGTGAGGTCAACGGCTATGACTGATAAAAGGCTGATAGCGCTTCTGCGCTCCTCGCCCGAAAGGGGGCTTAGGGAGACAGTGCTTACATACAGCGCCTATGTTATGAAGATATGCAGGATAAAGCTTTCGGGCAGCTGCCCGCAGGAGGATATCGAGGAGGCGGTGAGCGATATTTTCTTTAAGCTTTACCGCACCCTGCAAAAAAACGGCGGGGATATCAGGACGCTTCGGGGGCTTATCTCCGTTATAGCGGCACGGCACTGCAACGATATACTAAGGCGCAAATACCGCACCGCCGAGACGGTCAGCCTTGATGATCTGGGTGCAGAGATACCCGACAGCGGCGGCTTCGGCGAGGGTGACAGTGCCTTGGCAAACGCCCTGCACAGGCTCGGCAGCCTGGATGAGGAGATCTTTTTGAGAAAGTATTTCTACGGGCAGATCTCCTCGGAGATAGCAGGTGACCTCGGGCTGAAAACAAACACAGTTGACAAGCGCATCTCGAGAGGGCTTGAAAAGCTGAGAAGGATCTTAAAGGAGGAAAGCTAAATGCAAAAGCGGCTTGAAGGAATGCCAAAGAGCCTTTCACAGAAAGATATGCAAAGGCTATCGCACGGCTTTGAGAGAATAGATAAAAGCAGCACATTAACGAGTGCCGAGCAGCAGCGCATATTGTCCTCCGTTATGAGAAAGGCGGGCATAGAGATGAACGATAATGAGAGAACAAGAGATAATATAAAAATATCACGGGGCTTTAAGGGCTTCGGGGCGGCTGCCGCAGCGGCGGTGGCGCTTATAGTCGGGCTGTCGGCGGTGTCAATAGCGGGAAGGATAGGTGAGGAGGGCTCGTCGCTCATTCAGGCGGGCAACGCTTCGCAGAGCGATGATCCGTCAAACGCACTCGGCATAGCAGAGCCGTTTGCCGACAAGGAAGTGACAGATGCACTTCTCGGAACGGGCTCGTATGAGTTTATAAAGGAGCACCGGCTCTATCAGACATACACGGCAGAGGACGAGTGCTTTAAAATAAGCTTTGGAAATATCGTCAGCGACGGCACAAGGGCAAAGCTTATGATGAAGACAGAGGGCAAGACAGATGAGGCAAGGGAATACCTTAAGGATCATACACCTGCGGTATATGTTTTTGACCCCGAGACAAGGGAGCAGGCCAGATCTGTTCTCAACGAGACAGATGCATCACTTGACCGGCCAAATGACGGGGGCGTGTATTACAGCGCATATTGGATAACGACCTCGTTTGAGGGGTATTCGATAAACAAGGAAATGCTCTTCCAGCTCGGCATTGACAGGTTTGCAGACAGCGGCGTATATGCAGATGACTATGACGATGAGGGCATTGACGAGAGCAGAGCAAATGTAAAAGTCGATCTTTCGCAGAATATCACCGCAAAGGAATTTGTCAGCGAGGACGGCAGCGGGCTTACCCTAAGCCCCTATGGACTTGTAAGCGGGGAATACACCAATGAACCGAATGTGAAGGCGATAGCCCCGGGCGAGGGGGATACTGTTATCATGACCCTTGAATATACAGACGGCGTGAAGCAGGACGTGACCGTAGGCGAGCTTGGCGAAGCGGCATACGGCTACATCGCCTTTGAAAGGGTAAGGCCCGACCCCGAACTTATATCGGCAGTTGAGATCGGCGGAGAAAGGTACATTCAGGAGGTGTCTGCTGCCGCAGATAAGAAAACGGTAGATAGGTTTTTCGGAGACGGCTATTATGACTATATAAAGAGAAACGGCCTTGATAAAACATATGAAGCCGAGGACGACAGCTTTAAGCTTAGTATAAGCAATATGATCTCTGACGGGAAGAAGGCGATGATGCTTGTAAGGGCGACAGGCAAGACCCCCGAAGCAGTCGCTTACCTAAAAAACCAGCCGCTTGTAAACCTTGGAATTTACTACGCCGACACAAAAGCCAATGTACACGTTTACGGCGGGGCAAGCGGCTATGAGGACAAAAGCTTTGACGGCGGCTATACTGCAACGAGCCTTTCGACTGTCGAGCTTGACAATATCGACACGAGCCGAGATGTATATTTGCAGATAGGTGAGGACGGCTTTGAGAGCAACTATGCTTACGGCAACGCAGACGCAGAGGTATTTGACAGCAGCAGGGCAAGTGTCAAGGTGAACCTTTCCAAAAATATAAAAACAAGAACGCTCACCTGCGGCAGCAAGAGCCTCTTGCTATCAGATATCGCAGTTACCTGCGAGGAATACAGCACAGAGGAGGCACGCTCCAAATTTAACGATAAGCTCGTAAACGACCCCGCAGTGATACTGACCCTTGAATTTGCTGACGGAACGAGCAAGGACATAACAAACAGTGATGTTTTGGCGATATTTGATGATTACAAAACGGTATATTTCTCAGATATACTCGATAACTGCGACACCGTTTCGGCAGTGGTCATAAACGGCAGCAGGTATACAGCGCAGTAAAGCCCACGATATAGGGCAGCACCCTTACAGACCCTGATATGGATAGAAAGGCGGCTTTTGACAAGCCGCCCTTTTGCCGTTATCGCCAGGTACTCAAAAAAGCTTGAAAAAAAGCTGCCGGTGTGGTATAATTAAGAAAAGTATGAAGGGAGAGCCGCACAATGCCCGATATGAGAGAAATGAAAAAATGCTCCGACTCTGTTACGGAGATCACAAAGCTTTTGCAGTACAGAGATATAAACGGTCAGAACCGCCTTTTCGGAGGGCGGCTGATGGAGTGGATAGACGAGGCGGCGGGCGTTGCAGCTATGCGCCACGCAGGCGGCAACTGCGTAACGCTTATGATAGACAGCCTGAAATTCAAAAAGGGCGCATTCTTAAACGACATAGTTGTGCTCATAGCAAAGGTCACGTATGTGGGAAATACGTCAATGGAGGTGCGTGTTGACACCTACGCCGAGGAAAAGGCGAGCGGCATACGCACGGCGATAAACCACGCATACCTCACGCTCGTTCACGTTGATGATGAGGGCAGGCCTCAGCCGATAAGGTACGGCCTAAAGCCCGAGACGCTCAACGAGCAGATCGAGTGGGAGGGCGCTGTCAAGCGCAAGGAAATAAGAAAGCACAGAAGTACGGAAGGGTTTTGAATATGCTGCTGTACGAATACCCCCCGCACCTTGATAAGCGGGAGCAGATAGCCAAGGCGGCGCACGACCTGGCAGAGCACAGAAAAATGCAGCGCAATATGTATAAAAACCTCATTATCGCCGCTGTATTGATAGTGATAGGTATTATCGCCCCGCCGATGATAGTAAAGGTCATACTTTGCCTTATCGGGGCAGGTAATGCGGCGGTGGCGGTGCTGCTTTACAGGGTGTATGCGCTATCACGTGATACCGACCTTTACACAAGGATATATGATGACAGGCTCGAGCATTGTCAGAAAACTCTGATAACGGGGATAAGGACCGAGATAGTCCTGTACTATTCGGATATAGAAAGATCGTATCAGGATAAGAGGGGGCATTTGATAGTCTGCCTAAAAAGCGGGGCTTCCCCCTCCGTCAAGTCGTCAAAGCCGTACAAATTTATGGACAGCGAGCTTTCGGCGGGGCGGCTGATGCTTGATTTTCAGGACACCCGTGCAAAGCTTTTCCTGATAGAGAACCTCTATGAGAGGATAGGCTACCCCAAGAAGGAATACAACGTCATTGAGGACGATGACCCCGATGAGCACGAGAATATATTTGATCTGTAAGTTGTAAACTTTCTGTAAACCCCTTGAAATCGGGGGAGTTAAGTGCTATAATACTAATGTTAAAAAGAAAAACACGTTGACCAAGAGAGTAGCGTTTTAAATGTGCATTTTCAGAGAGGGGTGCGGTTTGGTGAAAGCATCCTATTTGTGCTAAAGCGTGAAGTTCACTTGCGAGTGGCTGTGCCGAAGGGGTGCTTGTAAGCGCAGACGGTTTCTCCACGTTAAGGGGAGGGGAAGTGTCAGCTTCTTTAATGGGTGGTTTATAAGCAGACGTTACGCTCTGTCCTGTTAAGGACAGGGCTTTTTTAATTATGAGGAGGAAAGGTCATGAAGGAACAGCTTTT
>JAFRYW010000063.1 GCA_017442845.1 Ruminococcus sp. | reverse complement strand
GAAACAGACCACTACTGCTTTGAGGCGCTGAATATGCCCAAGACCCACCCCGCAAGAGATACGCAGGACACCTTCTATATTAACGAGAATGTCGTTTTGAGAACGCAGACCTCCTCTGTTCAGATAAGAACAATGGAGCAGCGCAAGCCGCCTATCAGGATAATATCCCCCGGGCGTGTTTACCGCTCCGACACGGTAGATGCGACACATTCGCCGCTCTTCCGCCAGATCGAGGGGCTTGTTATAGATAAGGGCGTTACGATGGCAGACCTTAAGGGCACGCTTGAGCTTTTGATGAAGAGGCTCTACGGCGAGGAGACCAAGGTGCGCTTCCGCCCACACCACTTCCCATACACAGAGCCGTCTGCCGAGGTTGACCTTATGTGCTTTAACTGCAAGGGTGCAGGCTGCCCTATGTGTAAGCAGGAGGGCTGGATAGAGCTGTTAGGCGCAGGAATGGTCCACCCCAAGGTGCTTGAGGGCTGCGGTATCGACCCCGAGGTCTACAGCGGCTTTGCATTCGGTATCGGCCTTGAGCGTATAGCTATGGGCAGATATAAGGTAAACGATATGCGCCTGCTTTACGAGAATGATGTAAGATTCTTGTCGCAGTTCTGATATGTACAGGAAAGCTGTAAATAACAAGCTCAGGGGCGGAGTGATATCGCTGATAATAACGGCGGTGTTTATGGCGGTGTTCATTATTATTACCGAGGGCGCTGCACTTTATATATTCTGTGCGGTCATTGCGGCGTTTATGGCGCTGATAGCAAGCAGCCTATTCAGATATGTTACCTGCCTCGGAGAGCTTAAGGAACAGTACGGCTATGATCTTGAGGCAGACATAGACGCTTGTGAAGATCACTGTTCAAATAAATACTTTTTCTTTGATGACTGCCTCATCTACCTTGCAAATGCAAGAATGATATTCTACAGTGAGATAAAAAGCATTTCCGGGCTGACTACAAGAGCTCACCGCACGTCAAGCGGCCATATGGGCTATGCAGGGGCGGCAGTAGAGCTTAAAATGTCAGACGGGAGCAGCTATATGTTTACCGACTTCGGCTCATATGCCGCAAAGGATTCAACGGATATTCTTGACGGCTATCATAAATTCTGCGATTACCTTGCAGAATATGCACCACAGTCGATAGAGTAAAAGAAAAACTTTACAAACTAAATCGGGCAATGCTTTGTTTTTGATTATGGGTATTAAAATTATGGACAGAATTATAAAAACCAAAAAGCAGGGGTTTGTTATGTGGCTTTTGCCTTTTTGCGCTTTATCGGCTATTGCTTTGATAATGCTTTTTATAAGTGCAGCATATGTGTTTGTTTCATATTTTTTATTGTCTCTTTCCGCTGTTGCGGTTTTTATAAATTACAGTAATTATCATAAGTATAAATTGACTGCCGAAAGTATGGAAGAGCTTTTGGAACAGCTTACCGACAGCGACATAGTGGCGGGCGATATTTATACGATAGATCATAATAACAGCAGGCTTATTGTTTCGCTTGGCGAGTATCCATTAGGCGACCTTAGCATTTGCAGGCTTGATGAGATCAAAGCAGTCAGGCTGGGCTTTGAATTTGGTATAGGAAACGGCAGTTCAACGCATCGCTTTATACCGATGCTTATAAAGCTGACTTCAGGTAAAAAAATGAGAATGTATTGCTTTGTTGAGCGGACTTTGGTAAAACAAGCAAGGAATACACTAAATGAGTTTTTTAAAGAATATACAGGAAAGGAATGATCGGTTATGGATCTTTCAATGAGATGGTTAAAGGATTATGTGGATATAGATATCCCGATAAAGGACTTTGTTTCGGGTCTTACGATCTCGGGCTCAAAGGTAGAGTGCTTTGAGGAGGAGGGGGCTTTCCTCTCGAACGTAGTCGTAGGTCAGGTGCTTGAGATAGAGCGCCACCCCGATTCTGACCATATGTTTATAACACAGATCGACGTCGGCGAGGGCGAGCCTGTTCAGATAGTAACGGGCGCTCAGAATGTCAAAAAGGGCGACTTCGTGCCCGTTGCAAAGCATAAGTCAACTGTTTTGCACGAGGGCAAGCAGGTCAAGATCACTAAGGGCAAGCTAAGAGGCGTTGCCTCAAACGGAATGCTCTGCTCGCTTGCAGAGCTTGGGCTTACAATAAATGACTTCCCCTACGCTATCGAGGACGGAATCTTTATCTTGGGCGATGATGTTGATAAAACTATCGGCAAGGATATAAGAGAGGCTATCGGCTTTGACGATACAAGGGTAGAATTTGAGATAACCTCAAACCGCCCCGACTGCCTGTCGGTAATAGGCCTTGCAAGAGAAACTGCGGCTACCTTTAATGTCCCGCTAAAGCTGAAAGCCCCCTCGTATAAGGGCGTAGAGGGCAAAACGAGCGACTATGTCGATATCAAGATCGAGAACACAAAGCTCTGCCCCCGCTATATGGGCGGTATTGTTAAGAATGTAAAGATAGAGGCCTCGCTCCGCTGGGTAAGAGAGCGCCTTCGTGCAAGCGGCGTGCGCCCGATCAACAACCTTGTTGATATAACGAACCTTGTAATGCTCGAATGCGGCAGCCCTATGCACGCATTCGACCTTCGCTACGTTGAGGGCGGCAGGATAAGGATAAGAAATGCGGCGGCAGGGGAGAAGATAACTACCCTTGACGGGGTAGAGCGTGAGCTTTCGGAGGAGATGCTCATAATCGCTGACGAGAAGAAGCCTATCGCCGTAGCGGGCGTTATGGGCGGCGAGTACAGCGGTATCATGGAGGATACAACTACAGTAGTTTTCGAGTCGGCAAGCTTTGACGGCGCATCTGTAAGAACTACCGCCAAAAAGCTCGGCATGAGAACAGATGCCTCGGCAAGATACGAAAAGGGTCTTGACCCCGAGAACACCTACCACGCACTTATGAGAGCCTTCGAGCTTGTTGAAGAGCTCGGCGCAGGCGAGGTGGTAAGAGAATACACAGATGAGGACTATTCCGACAAGACCCCCAAGAGCGTGGAGTTTGACGCTGATTGGATAAATGCTTTCTTAGGCACTGATATCCCCGAGGAGGAAATGGTAAGGTATCTGGAGAGCCTGGAGCTCAAGGTGAAGGACGGCAGAGTATATGCACCCTATTTCCGTATAGATATAGGCTGCAAGGCAGATATCGCCGAGGAGGTAGCAAGGCTTTACGGCTATAACAGGATACCCTCTACCATTATAAGAGGTGTCGCACAGGCGCAGCTGACCCCCAAGCAGGTGTTTGAGCGCAAGCTTAGACGCAATATGCTCGCCCTTGGCGCAAGCGAGTGCGAGACCTTCTCGTTTATCAGCCCTAAGTATTTTGACAAGATAAACCTTCCCGAGGACAGCGCCTTGAGAAAGACTGTTGTTATCTCAAACCCGCTTGGCGAGGACACGAGCGTTATGAGGACATCTATAATCCCCTCGATGTGTGAGGTGCTTGTTAGAAACATCAACTACCGCAACAAGGCGGCAACGCTTTTCGAGCTCGGCAACGAGTATATCCCCGTAGAGGGCGAGGTCCTGCCAAAAGAGCCTGTAAGGCTTTGCGTAGGTATGTATGACAGTGAGGACAGCTTCAAGTTCTATGAGCTCAAGGGTATGCTCACAGAGCTGCTCGACAAGGCCGGGCTTGAGGATTACGAGATAACAAAGCCGGGAGATGACTGCACCTTTGCCGAGGCGGTTTCCTTCCACCCGGGAAGAGTGGCTGTGATCAAGGCGGCAGACGGCACAGAGCTCGGTATCTTCGGCGAGCTTCACCCCGAGGTGAGCGAGAACTACAAGGTCAAGGAGCGCCTTTATATCGCAAAGCTTCTCGTTCCCGAGCTTATGGAGCATTGTGCACAGGTCAAGACCTACAAGCCGCTGCCTAAGTTCCCCGCAAGCGTAAGAGACCTGTCTGTAGTATGCGACAAGGCAACGCCCGTTGCCGAGATCGAGAAGGCTGTCAAGAAGGCTGTCGGCTCAATTTTGGAGAGCGTAACGCTGTTTGACGTATACACAGGCTCGCAGATCGAGGAGGGCAAGAAGAGCGTTTCCTACTCTATCACGATGCGCTCGCACGACGGCACGCTCACAGACGAGCAGACAGACAAGGCTATGGACAAGGTGTTTAAGGCGCTTGCCGATATGGGGGCATCTCTTAGAGAGTAATGTCGGGGGCTGTCGGCTCCTTCTCAAAAATCTGCTATTTTGCCAAAAAAAGCTTATGAGTTTATGTAAATTCAATAAATTTTTAAAAAAGACTTGATATTTTTGCGAAACTGCCGTATAATATAATATAGAGAAAAAGACAGACCAAGGAAAAGGAGCTGAGCTTTATGCACGACAGAACAATGGAATTTTCGCTTCCTCACGATAAGGAATACGAGCTTAAAAAGACGCTTACCGTTATCTACGAGGCGCTTAAGGAAAAGGGCTATAACCCGATAAACCAGATAGTAGGGTATATCCTTTCGGAGGATCCTACATACATCACCACCTACAACAATGCAAGAAGCTTGGTGCGCCATATCGACCGTGACGAGCTGCTTGAAGCGCTGGTGAGAAGCTATCTTTCGGATAAGTGAGCCTTATCCCGCAGGTATAAATAATTTGCACCCTAAGGGCTTTCCTTGGGGTGCTTTTTGTTTAATGCACAATGCACAATACCGGGTCGAGGTATCGCCTTCGGCGATATTATGGCCATTCGGCCGTTCACCATACTTATTAGCTAATACCTATTACCTAATACTTATTACTTATTACCTATTACTTATTACCTATTACTTATTACCTATTACCTATTACCTGAACTCAAACCCCTTCGCCCTTATGCCGTCGATCACATCACCTAAGATCTCGGCGTTGGTGGAGGAGACCGAGTGCAGAAGGTAAATCGCCCCCTCGTGGGCGGCGCCGATAAGCTTATCCTTGGCATATGCGGGGTCGGGCTGGTCGTCGGTCAGCCAGTCCTTGTAGGCAAAGCTCCAAAGCTTGGTGGTGTAGCCGAGCTTGCTCGTCTCGTCGAGCGAGAACTCGGAAAACTCGCCCATAGGCGGCCTAAGCTCTGTCATCTCATAGCCGAAATGCTTTTTGACATAGTCGTGGAGCGTCATTACCTCGGCCTTGATCTCGTCAGCTGTGAGGGTGGGCATTGAGGGGTGGTTCTGCGTGTGGTTGCCGACAGTGTGCCCTTCCTCGATCATTCGCTTTACAAGCTCGGGGTTTTTCTCGGCGTAGTCGCCCACAAGGAAAAACGTCGCCTTGACATTTTTCTCCTTAAGTGTGTCTAGGATCCTTGCGGTGTAGCCGTTTTCGTACCCCTGATCGAAGGTGAGCTCGATCCTTTTGTCGCTCTCGTTTATCGCCATAGCGCCGAGCTGCCCGTATTTTGCGTTAAAATCAAGTGCGCCCGTGGGGCGGTTTTGGTCATCTAGCAAAACGCCCTGCCCGTAGCCGTTTTTCTCGTGCGAGAGGGCGGGGGCTTGTGTCAGCTCGCTCACCTGCGCTATCATGCTCTTGACACCGTCCGCCGCCTTATCGACGATAGCCGAGCTCTGCTCCCTGTCGGCAAGGCTTGCAAGTGCGAAGATGCATATGACCGATGCGGTCAGTAGTTTATTCATTTTTATACCTCCTTTTTCAATGCACAATGCACGATTCACAATGCACAATTGAGGTGGTGGGCTTCGCCGCTGATCATCAAATGAAATACTCTTGATAATACAGAGCATTGTGCACCAAGCATTGTATTATTATTCTTTCCTTTTTATCCGCTCATATGACTGCCAAAGGTTACAAAAAAATGGCGATCATTGTCATCTGTTAACAATTTTTTGTCCGCTTTTGCTAATAATCGGGTGAATTTTGTTACTTAATTGTGACATAAATAATATTGACAATTTATTATTTGTGTGCTACAATGAAAATGCATAAAAATATGCAAAAATGAAACATAAATAAACTTGTGAAATGTAGAAACGAATGCGGAGGGATAAGCTATGTTAAAGAAATCGATCCTTACACCTGTACTTTCGGGCGTGCTTGCTGTATCAGTAGTAGGCTCGGGCGCATATTATTTTGTGAACCAGAGATCTGCCGAGAAGGACGACAGCTCAAGCGAGTCGCAGGAGGCTGACATCAAGAAGGCTGTAGATAAGACCGCCGATAAGGTATCTGATACCGTTTCCGAGGTCAAGGACAGCGTTTCAGACCAGGTAGATACTATAGAAAAGGCTATGGCAGGGGAGCTTGACTTCTCCTACAATGCAAGCCTTACCTTTACACCCGGCGAGGCTCTTACAGAGCAGGCTGATATAAAGAGCATTGCACTCACAGCCTCTGCAAAGCAGAAGGGCGATGCTTCGCAGCTCACACTTGCAGGGCTTTATGACGGCAAGACACTTGCATCAGCTAACGTTATCGCTGACAGGGCGAGCGGCAACCTTTATGCTCAGGTGCCCGAGCTTTCAAGCGCATATGTGAGCGCAAGCGGTGAGCAGCTCAAGAGCATGATACAGCAGAGCATCGAAGCACCCTTAAAGGCATATACCGAGAAGGCTGCCGAGGCTGCACAGCAGCAGGGCGCAGATATTGATGTAAACGCTGCACAGATGCCCGATTTCAACGGGCTTATAGATGCGATCGGTGCAATAGATCAGGACGCACTTGCCGAGGATATCGAGGGCTATATCCAGGCGGCAGCAGACAACTTCCCCGAGGGCAAGGATAAGGACGCTACAAAGGGCACGGTCGACGGCGTTTCCTATGAGCTGACAACAAAGAGCTATACTGTAACGGTCGATGACGCTAAGAATATAGCTAAGGCTGTTTTGGAGAGAGCTAAGGACGATAACATCGTTAAGGATTTCCTTGACAACGAGGCTGTAAGCACGTTTATCGACGGCGCCTCCAGCGCTGAATATGTTGAGGGCATTGAAGGGCTTCTCGGCGAGATCGAGAAGGCTGAGGCTGAGAGCGACACAGACGGCAAAATGCTTGAGTTTGACGTGATGTTTGACGCAGACGGCGCAGTTGCGGGCGTTAATATGGAGATCGAAGGCGGAAGCTTCTATGAGGTCATCACAACTGTTGACAATGCACTTGTTGTAGACGTTAAATTCGATTCCGGCAACGGTGATTCGGTAGTGACGATGGCAGGCGCTATCAAGAATGATAACGACACGCTCAACGGCTCTGTAAAGATCGACGCTACAACTATGTCCTACGATTACGAGCAGGATAAGGATATACCTAAGTCCACAACGATGGTCTACAGCCTTACAGACGTTAAGCTTTCCGGCGACGCTGTAACAGGTACTATCGGTATGAGCGTTGATGCTGACGGGCACAACGTGGCTATGTCCCTCACATCTAACTCGACTGCTGACAAGACAGACCTTCTCTACACTGCCTCGATGGACAGCAAGAAGATGTTTGACATAGCATTCGTTTTAGAGCAGACAGATGCTTCCGACATCACTATCCCGACAGATGCTATCGCTATCGACCTTGAGACGGGCGCAGGCTCTGACACATATGCAGCTACCTTAGACCTTGACGGCTTCCAGGCTAACCTCAAGAGCACACTTGGCGATGAGCTGTACAACAAGATGTTCGGCGCAAAGGATTATGTGATAGATGATACTACACCTGTTACAGGCACGCTCACAACAACTAACAGAGCGTAACAGCTAAAACCAAACACACACGGGCGTTCCGAAAGGAACGCCCTTTTTGTTGGGGCTTTGAGTTTAGCAGATTGATTTTTATAAAAAAGCACTTGCCAAAGCTGTCGTAAAGTGCTATAATAATATTATTAGTAACTATTTATAAATTTCTTTGCATATAAGGAGTAAAAAATGTCTAAGAATAAAAACGGCAAGGCAAGCCTTAAAAATATACATAGGGTGCAGATCCTGATGATCATCGGGTATGCGCTTATCGTTATCATAGCTGTGGCGATCGTGACACAGCTGGCTGTCAGCAAGACGGATAAGGTGCTAAAGAACAAGGTCATCTCCCTGACCTCGTCGCTGGGCGTGCAGATGAAGCTGAATTTGGAAAGCTACATCTCTCGTATGGAAACTATCGGCACGCTCGCATTCGGTGAGGAGAATGCCTATACCTATGACGCTACCGACCCTAACAACGATGAATACGAGGCCCTCGGCAAGGAAAAGATAATCACAGACAAGCTTTTCAGCCTGTGTATTATGGAAAACTTTGTCGATTACGGCATTGTTTACCGCAATAACCGCACCGTCGGCAAGATCTCGAATGCAACGACAACGGCGTTCGGCGATAAGCTGTTTGACGACCTTTCCTCGATGATAGTACGCCCACGTACCAATGACGGCTGGGCAACGGGGTATAAGAATGACTTTAAGCATATCTATTACGTTAAGCGTGTGCACGATAATGCGGTGCTCGTTATATCCTTTTATACTCACGAGCTTGATGCGGTGTTTGATAACCCCGAGACGCTCGGCGATATGGAGATCATGCTCGTAAATCAGGACTATAATATCCTTTACTCGAAAAACGGCGGCGAGGTAGGCGACGGGCTTGATGATAGGATAAAGAGCCGTATCAAGGGGCAGACCTCGGCAACTGTTATGGATAACGATCAGCTCGTTTCCGTAAACAAATGCGGCGACTGGTATGTAGTATGCGCTATCTCGACCGATTCTATACTTAGCGAGAAAAATGAGATGAAGCGGTTTATCTACCTTACAGGTCTTGCAGCGGCGCTGATAGCGGCAGTTGTCGGCTTATACCTTTCATACCTTCTGACAAGCCCCGTCAAGAAAATAGTTTCCACCCTTGATGACAAGGCAAGGATCGACCTGCTGACAGGCGTGTTCAATAAGCTGACATACGAGGAGTATGCCGATAATATCATCTCGGGCTCGCTCGGGTCGGAGCATAGGGCGCTTATAATGATCGACATTGACGATTTCAAGAATGTCAACGACAGCTACGGCCACGCTATGGGCGACAGGGTGCTTGAAAATATGGGCGCAATACTTAAGGGAGTATTCACAGATGATGACTACATAGGGCGTATAGGCGGCGATGAATTCAGCGTGCTTATCAATTCCCGCCCCGAGGAGGGGGAGGAGTTCAAGGACTATGTCGAGCGCAAGTGCAAAGAGGTTTGCAGCCAGATCGAGAGCGGGCTCTCGGGCGGCTTTGGTATCGAGACCTCGGCAAGCGTGGGTGCGGCGCTTTTCCCCGCAGACGGGCGGACATTTACCGAGCTTTACAGGCTTTGCGACAAGGCACTGTACCGTGCAAAGCGCTCGGGCAAGAACACCTACAGGCTCTATGACGAGAGTATGAAGAATGAGGAGGGCTCAAAATGATAAAACGCATAGCAGCAGCCCTCACGGCAGCAGCGATGCTGCTTCTCACCGCCTGCACGGATAAGGCTTTGGTGCAGGAGCAGGGCGAGCAGATCGAGATCACGCTCTCCTGGTGGGGAAATGATAAGAGAAATGAATATACCCTTGAGGCAGTCAAGCTCTTTGAGCAAAAGCACCCCGAGATAAAGGTAAAGTGCAGCTACTCGGAATGGTCGGGCTATGAGGCGAGGAGCAAGGTGCAGATGATGTCGGGCACCGAGGCTGACGTTATGCAGATAAATGTCGGCTGGCTGTCGCAGTATTCGGCAGACGGCAAGGGCTACTATGATATAGATAAGCTTGGCGAATATGTAGACCTTTCAAACTTTGACAGCGAGATACTTGAATACGGCAGGCGCTCGGGCGTTTTGAATGCTATACCGATAGCTATGAACGCCGAGACGGTGTATGTCAACAAGACAGTATACGAAAAATACGGCTTATCGATTCCCGAAACGTGGGACGAGCTTTTTGAAGCGGCAGGTGTGATGAGCAAGGACGGCGTTTACCCAGTCTCGGGTGCTAACAAGAGCATCTGGCTTTTCTGCATAGCCTATGCCGAGCAGAAAAACGGCAAGCACTTTTTTAACGAAAACAGCGAGATCACCTTCGGCAAGGAAGACCTCAAGATGATGATTGAGCTTTACACACGCTTTGTCAATGAGGGGGTAATGCCGAAGATCGAGGATTACCAGCGCTACAACATTGACAACGGCACCTATGCCTCGACAGTTGCGTGGGTGAGCGATGCGGTCAACTACAACGGCGCCGCTATGGAGGCGGGCTTTGATGTCATACCCGCAGCCTACCCTACAGACGGCACCTGCGAGAGCGGCACGGGCTGGTATGCAAAGCCCGCAACGCTGTATGCGATAAGCAAAAACACCCAGCACCCCAAGGAAGCGGCTATGCTTTTGGACTTTATGCTCAATTCCCCCGAGTGGGCGGAGCTTCAGGGCGTTGAGAAGGGCATTCCCCTAAGTGAGGCTGTAAGGGAGCATTTGAAGGATATAGGGCAGCTGGAGGGCATACAGTATGACGCTTCACTCGTTATGGAGGAGAATGAGTACATAAGCCCTATGAATTCGCTTATCGAGAATACCGACCTTTTTGATGCGTTCTTTGACTGCTGCAATCAGGTCATATTTGAAAAGACGACCGCAGACGATGCGGCGCAGCAGCTTTATGATAAGCTCAAGGAAGGCTATACGGTAGTAGGCTAGGCTTTAGGCGGTGAAGTGATGAGTAAGGAAAAAAAGGCGCTTGGCGTTTCGCTGCAGTTCAAGCTTGCGGCGATGGTGTTCGGGATAATGATGGTGTCAGCGTGCGTGTCGATAACTGTTATGATACTTATATTCGGGCCTATTATGAGAAACAATGCACAGATGCAGATAGAGGCGGTGAGCGCCTCTATAGAAAAGCTTGCAAGCAATAAGGAGCTTGAGTATACCTCGGACGAGATCGTGGCTATGACTACAAACAATGCCTTCAATGTATCAAAGATAGCCGAGGACTCGACCGACTACAACAAATACAAGCTTGACGTTGACGATGCTGAGGGCAAGAAGATAAGCGTTACCACAAACGGGCTTTTCCCGAGCATAACGGCGTATATGAAGGTCAAGGACGATTACTTCCGCTTTGACTCGTTCACAAGCTCGGGCACATACTGGATAGTAAGCATAGTTATACTTGTATCCTTTTTGGCGGCTATCATAATGGGTACGGTGCTGACGGGCTTTTTGTCAAGGATAATGCTAAAGCCGCTCGATGACCTGTCTGCGGCAACGGCACAGATTGCAAAGGGAAACTTTAAGGTGAGCGTTCCCGTGCCGAGCAGCAAGGAATACGCCCCGCTTATCAAGAGCTTTAATAAAATGGCTAAGGAGCTTGCGGGCATAGAAACGCTTAGGGGCGACTTTATAAGCAACGTATCGCACGAATTCAAGACCCCGCTCGCATCTATCCAGGGCTTTGCAAAGCTTTTGCAGGATAAGAGCCTGAGCGAGGAGGAAAGAAGCGAATATACCGAGATCATCATAGAGGAGACCTCACGCCTTACAAAGCTTGCCGCAAATATTCTTAGCCTTACAAGGGTAGAGAACCAGCAGACTGTCGGCAAAAGGACACGCTTCTCGCTCGATGAGCAGATCAGGAAGATAGTGCTGATGCTGGAGCACAGCTGGTCTAAGAAGGATATAGATATGCGCATAGAGCTTGATGACATATACTATGTCGGGAATGAGGAGCTTATGGCGCAGATCTGGCAGAATATCATAAACAACGCCATAAAATTCACGCCGCAGGGCGGTATCATAAGCGTTACGCTCAAAAGAGGTCAGAACAATATCATCTGCAAGATCTTTGACAACGGCCCGCAGATCTCGCCGCAGGTAAAGGCGCATATTTTCGACAAATTCTATCAGGGCGACAAGTCTAGGGCGACCGAGGGCAACGGCTTGGGGCTTGCCCTTGTAAAGAGGGTAGTAGATCTCTGCTCGGGCAGGGTGTATGCTGATAATGTGACAGACGGCGGCGTGTGCTTTACGGTTGAGCTGCCGTATGTGATAGAGGATATGATGTAATGACAGGTAGGGTCTTTTTTGTTCGCCACGGCGAGACGGATATGAACAGGCGTGAGTGCCTTCAGGGGCATATCGACTGCGAGCTGAACGAGCAGGGTATAAAGGAAGCGCAGCACTCGGCACGCCTTTTTGAAAAAGCGGGCATAGGCTTTGAGCGGGTGTATTCCTCACCCCTTAAGCGGGCGGTTATGACTGCCGGTATCATTTCGGGCGGGCAGCAGGTCATAAATGACCGGCAAATGATCGAAATGAAATTCGGGCGCTATGAGGGAATGCCCTACAGCGAGATCGACGAGAAAATGTGGGCGTTTATACACGACCCTGAGAATGTCGCCCCGCCGGAAGGGGTAGAGCCTGTGCAGGCACTAACAAATCGCACGGGCGAGTTTTTGAGCAGGCTTATGGCAGATGACATTAACGGGAATGTGCTTGTCGTCACCCATGGGATAGCGCTTCGCAGCGTGCTTTGGAATTTATCGGGCGAGGGTGAGCGCAGCCGAGTGTGGGGCTTGCCAATAAAAAACTGCATAGTCTATGAGATCGATATTGAAAACGGCGAGGTCAAGGGGCTGAGGCAGGCGCACGAGCTGTGTGTTACCGCCGAGAGCGACACAAGCAAGGCTTTTTAGCCCGACAAGCGGAGAGCTTACGGCTTGGCACCTCACATATTATCATAGACCAATGATACTTATCCTGATACAGGGCGGTGCTTCGGCACCGATTTTTTTGAATTTTTTAGGTTTTTGTCTTGCATTTTTGCTTAAAATATGTTATGATAGATGGTAAGGGATTTTTTTATGTAAAAATCTTATCTGTTATGTAAAGGAGTAATTTTATGCCAAAGAAACAGGATATCAACAAGATAATGATCATCGGCTCGGGCCCTATCATCATAGGGCAGGCTTGCGAGTTTGACTACTCGGGTACTCAGGCGTGCAAGGCGCTCAGGAACCTGGGGTATGAGATCGTGCTTGTAAACTCTAACCCCGCAACTATCATGACCGACCCCGATGTTGCGGATATTACTTACATTGAGCCGCTTAACCTTGACAGGCTCACACAGATAATCGAAAAGGAGCGCCCCGATGCGCTGCTGCCTAACCTTGGCGGCCAGTCGGGTCTTAACCTCTGCTCAGAGCTTGACAAGGCGGGTGTGCTCAAAAAATACGGCGTGCAGGTAATAGGCGTTCAGGTCGATGCTATCGAGCGTGGCGAGGATAGGATCGAGTTTAAAAACGCTATGAAGGAGCTCGGCATAGGTATGCCCAAGAGCCAGGTAGCATACAGCGTTGACGAGGCTGTAAAGATCGCAGAGGAGCTCAAATACCCTGTTGTTCTTCGCCCTGCATACACTATGGGCGGCGCAGGCGGCGGCATGGTATATAATGTTGACGAGCTGAAGGTAGTATGTGCAAGAGGCCTTCAGGCAAGCCTTGTGGGGCAGGTGCTCGTTGAGGAGTGTATCTTCGGCTGGGAGGAATTAGAGCTTGAGGTCGTAAGAGATGCTAAGAATAACAAGATAACTGTTTGCTTTATAGAGAATATTGACCCGATAGGCGTTCATACGGGCGACAGCTTCTGCTCGGCACCTATGCTCACTATCCCGCAGGACGTTCAGAAGGAATTACAGGAAATGTCCTACAGGATCATCGAGTCGATCGAGGTGATAGGCGGCTGCAACTGCCAGTTTGCACGTGACCCCGAGACGGGCAGGATCGTCGTTATCGAGATCAACCCCCGTACATCACGCTCGTCTGCGCTTGCTTCAAAGGCTACGGGCTTCCCGATAGCGCTCGTTTCGGCTATGCTTGCCTGCGGACTGACCCTTGATGAGATCCCCTGCGGCAAGTACGGCACGCTCGATAAGTACGTTCCCGACGGCGACTATGTTGTTATCAAGTTTGCAAGGTGGGCTTTTGAGAAGTTCAAGGGCGCTGAGGATCACCTGGGCACACAGATGCGTGCGGTAGGCGAGGTAATGAGCATCGGCAAGACCTATAAGGAGGCCTTCCAGAAGGCTATACGCTCGCTTGAGACGGGCAGATACGGCCTGGGCTTTGCTAAGAACTTCCACGAGCTTACAAAGGAGCAGCTCTTAGAGAAGCTAAGATACCCGACAAGTGAGAGACAGTTCGTTATATATGAAGCACTCAGAAAGGGCGCAACAGTTGACGAGATCTTTGAGCTTACAAAGATCAAGCACTGGTTCTTAAACCAGATGAAGGAGCTCGTTGACGAGGAGGAGGCGCTTTTGAAGATCAAGGGCGCTGTTCCGGATAAGGACACTATAAAGCAGGCTAAGCTCGACGGCTTCTCGGACAGATACCTAAGCTCGCTGCTAGAGGTGACAGAGGAGGAGATAAGAAACGCACGCTTAGGCTTCGGTATAAAAGAGGCTTGGGAGGGCGTTCACGTAAGCGGCACGGAGAATGCGGCCTACTACTACTCGACCTATCACCTTGATGAGGACAAGAGCCCCTGCAATACCGATAAGCCTAAGATAATGATCTTGGGTGGCGGCCCTAACAGGATAGGGCAGGGCATTGAGTTTGACTACTGCTGCGTTCACGCAGCGCTTGCGCTTAAAAAGCTCGGCTTTGAGTCGATAATCGTAAACTGCAACCCCGAGACTGTTTCTACCGACTACGATACATCAGATAAGCTCTACTTTGAGCCGCTTACCCTTGAAGATGTTCTTTCTATCCACGATAAGGAGAAGCCCGTGGGCGTTATAGCACAGTTCGGCGGCCAGACACCGCTCAACCTTGCTAACGACCTTAAGAAATACGGCGTAAATATCCTCGGTACTACGCCCGAGACTATCGACCTCGCTGAGGACAGAGACCATTTCCGTGCTATGATGGACAAGCTAGGTATTCCTATGCCCGAGGCGGGTATGGCTGTAAATGTTGACGAGGCGCTTGAGATAGCAAACAAGATCGGCAACCCCGTAATGGTGCGCCCCTCCTATGTTCTCGGCGGAAGAGGTATGGAGGTAGTTCACGATGACGAGATGATGAGGGTATATATGTCGGCAGCAGTTGGCGTTACACCTGACAGACCTATCCTTATCGACCGCTTCTTAAACCACGCAACAGAGTGCGAGGCTGACGCTATCTCCGACGGCGAGCATTGCTTTGTTCCCGCAGTTATGGAGCATATCGAGCTTGCGGGCGTTCACTCGGGCGACTCGGCCTGCATACTCCCTTCAAAGAACCTCTCGGAAAAGACTGTTGCTACTATCAAGGACTATACAAAGAAGATAGCAGTTGAGATGAACGTAAAGGGTCTTATGAATATGCAGTACGCTATCGAGGGCGACACGGTGTATGTGCTCGAAGCAAACCCGAGAGCTTCACGTACAGTTCCGCTCGTATCGAAGGTGTGCGATATAAATATGGTAAAGATAGCTACCGAGATAGTTACAGCACCGCTCACCGGCAAGCCCAGCCCCGTGCCCGGCCTTAAGGATAAGAAGATAGGCCACTACGGCGTTAAGGAGGCTGTGTTCCCGTTCAATATGTTCCAGGAGGTCGACCCTGTTTTAGGGCCCGAGATGAGGTCAACGGGCGAGGTGCTCGGTATCTCCCCCAGCTTCGGCGAGGCTTACTACAAGGCGCAGGAGGCTACTCAGACAAGGCTTCCGCAGGAGGGAACAGTTCTTCTTTCCGTAAATGACAGAGACAAGCCCGAGCTGCTCGAGATCGCTCACGCATTCAATGAGCTTGGCTTTAAGATACTCGCAACAGGCGGCACATACAAGATGATAACAGAGGCGGGCATTCCCGCAAAGAAGATCTACAAGATCTACGAGGGCAGACCCAATATCGCCGACGAGATCGCAAACGGCGAGATACAGCTTATCATCAACACCCCCGCCGGCAAGACGAGCGTTCACGATGACAGCTATATCAGAAAGGCTGCTATCAAGCACAGGGTGCCGTACATCACAACAATGGCGGCAGCAAAGGCAAGCGCTGAGGGTATCAAGGCTATCAAGAGCAAGACACACTTCGGTGTCAAGAGCCTTCAGGCACACCACGCAGACATAACAGAATAACGCTTTAGGCGGCTGTGCTTTCGGGTACGGCCGCTTTTCTTGACAACGGGCGGTAAACGTGGTATAATATACTGTGTATTTTTTACAGAAGGAAAGTGTTACTATGGGTAAAAATAAGGATATGGGCGGCAAGCCCTTTGAGATACCCCGCCCCGAGTTTCCTAAGAGGGCGGTAGTTACGGGCGGTATGCCATACGGAAATAAAGAGCTGCACTTCGGCCACGTAGGCGGTATGCTCGTGTTTGCAGATACGTATGCAAGGTTTCTGCGTGACAGGATAGGCGAGGAGAATGTTATCTTCGTGT
>JAFRYW010000062.1 GCA_017442845.1 Ruminococcus sp. | reverse complement strand
CTATCGCCCTCCCATTTAACTTAAGGCAACACCGCACAAAGACCGCCTGAGGGCTTTGTGCGGTGTTGCCTTAATATAATTATAGCAGATCTTCACAAAAAAAGCAATACAAAAGCACACCCCCACGGGGCAGCCGTGCCCTTTTACACGCTATAATATGCCAAAATAAGACTAAAGTTCTCCGCAGTTGACAAAGCTCGACATTTGGTCTATACTATATTTGTTGATTAAAATATAAGGAAGTGGTAAAATGTTTGGGACATTTTGGGCACTTTTGCCGCCTGTGATCGCTATAGTGCTCGCACTGATCAGCAAGGAGGTCTACAGCTCACTGTTTGTAGGCGTGCTTGTGGGCGGGCTTTTCTACGCCGAGTTCCACCCGGTAAAGGCTATAAACCATATTATCGACGACGGCTTTGTAGCATCGCTAGCAGACCCGTGGAACGTGGGGATACTTATCTTCCTGGTGATCCTTGGCACGATAGTTGCTATGATGAACAAGGCGGGCGGCTCGGCAGCCTTTGGAAAATGGGCGCAAAGCCATATCAAAACAAGGGTCGGGGCGCAGCTTGCAACTATTCTGCTGGGCGTTCTTATCTTCATTGATGACTATTTCAACTGCCTTACCGTAGGCAGCGTTATGAGGCCTGTGGCATCTGCCCACAAGATCTCAAAGCAGAAGCTTGCCTACCTTATCGACGCTACAGCTGCACCCGTATGTATAATCGCCCCCATATCCTCGTGGGCGGCAGCTGTGACGGGCTTTGTTAAGGACGAGGACGGGTTCTCGCTTTTTATACAGGCTATCCCCTATAACTATTACGCTTTGTTTACGCTTGTGTTTATGATAGGCATAGTTGTCTGCAAATGCGACTTAGGCTCAATGGCTAAATATGAAAGGCTTGCTATGCAGGCACAGGCCGCCAACGATAATGACGAGCAAAGGGAGCACCGAGGAAAGGTCATCGACCTTGTGTTCCCGATAGTGGTGCTCATCACCTCCTGTGTTGTTGGAATGATCTACACGGGCGGCTTCTTCAAGGGCGAGAGCTTTGTGTCGGCATTCGCCGAATGTAATGCTTCAAAGGGGCTAGTAATGGGCTCTATGGCTGCGCTTATCCTGACTTTGATCTTCTATCTGTTCAGAAGGGTCATCTCCTTCAAGGACGCTATGGAATGTCTGCCCGAGGGCTTCAAGGCTATGGTGCCCGCTATACTGATACTTACCCTAGCGTGGACACTAAAGGCTATGACTGACAGCCTTGGTGCGGCAGGGTATGTAAAAAGCCTGCTTGACGGGAACACGGGGTATTTTGACAACCTTCTTCCTGCTGTGATCTTTGTGATATCGGCGCTTCTTGCCTTTGCTACGGGAACGTCGTGGGGCACGTTCGGTATACTTATCCCTCTGGTGGTAAGCGTTTTTGCGAACAAGGACCACACTATGATGGTGATCTCGATATCAGCCTGCATGGCAGGCTCGGTCCGCGGCGACCACTGCTCGCCTATCTCCGACACGACCATAATGGCATCGGCAGGCGCAGAATGTGTCCACGTTGAGCACGTTTCCACCCAGCTTCCATATGCGATACTGGTAGCGGCTATCTCGGCAGTCAACTACGTTATCGCAGGATTTATAAAAAACTGGGTCATCTGCCTGTGCATAGGCGTAGCTATGACCCTGCTAGCAGTATATCTTATACGCTTCATAACCGGCAAGAACGATTCAAAGCTCAGACTTGAAGGATCTGCCGAGACCGACCGGTCTGCCCAAGACTAAGAGCATTCCACCATAGAAAAAACAAATAACGGGAATGGCCTATACTTGGTCATTCCCGTTATTCCTTTCATGCTTCTATAGTCATAATCCCTTTGGCTTTATCTGTTTGTTAAGCTCTGCCTGAGCATTTTTCTCGATATTCTTAGCGCCCTCCTCCATAGCACGCTTTTTGTTTGAAAGGAAGCTGTCCATAAGCTTTTCGGTGGCTTTGTCATCATTCAAGAATTTAACGACCGATTCCTTGTCAACATTACCGATAGTCTTTGCAAAGTCCTCATCATTCGCAAGGCGCCTTACCTGCTCGACATAATCATCATAGCTTACCTTTTCATTATCCTCGGGCTTTAATGTGCTCTGGAAGGCAATTGCTGCGTAAGCCTCCTTGATAGCTTCTATCTCATAATCCTCAAGCACCTCGTTGCTCTGCACCAGATCTGACAGCGATTCAAGGCTCTTCTTTGCAGCCTGCGCCGCCTGGATATTTATGCTGACAGGCACCTCATCATACCTTTCGGCGTCCGGCTCGTTTGCATCTGCGATCGTCTTGTCAAGGTAGGCGGAGCTTATTCCTGCATTTTTCACCGCAGAGCGCTTTGCGCCGTCCTCCTCAAGGCCTGCTTTTGAAATATCTTCAATAGCATCGTGCATAGTATTGATAATTCCTGCCATATCCTTCTCGCCCGCAACGGAGAGAAGCCTTTCCCTTGTGATATCCCCTGCCAGCTCAGCATATTTGCTTTTAAATATCGGGTCATCCGTGAATTTGTGGATCGCCTTGAAATAGTCCTTATCATCCTTCACGCCATCATACAAGCCAACCTTGCAGAAGCCGAGCTTTGCAACAGCCTCCATAGCTGCCTTTTTCTCGTCATCTGTAAGCTCGCCCTTGCCGTTTGCGATATTCTCGATCACGTTAAGCGCCTCGACAGCGCCGTTTATTGCAAGCCTTTCGCCGTTTTCGAGCTGATCGTTATTCGCCTTTGCCTCAAGCGCCTTCTTTTCGTCAGCGATGCCCTCTCTCAGTTTATTTTCATAATCGGTCAGCTCCTTGCGTGCCTGGTCGAAATCAAGCGCACCGAGCTGTTCATCAAGCGTTCCAATGATCACATCTACCGCATCAAGGGAGTCTTCCATAGCCTCTAAGCGCTTTTCGCCCTTAGCATCAAGCTCTTTATTCTTTTTCTTTTTCCTTTCAGTCTTTTTACGCATAATATATGCGTTCATCTTCTTCTCTGCTTCTATTGCCTGCTCACGCAGCTTCTCGGCAGCCTCTCTGTTTTCCTCTCTAAGCCCGCCGCCGGCGACTGCCGCCTTGTATGCCTTTGAGGCCTCGGAAAGGCTGCGCATAGCCTCTACGGCCTCATCATAATCCTTTCCGCCCATATGAACGTTTTTCTTCGCCTCTTCGCAGTTATCGACAGCGCCGTCAAGTGCTTCGATATTCTCCCCAAACTTAGCGTTAAGGGCTGCCTTTCTTATACGGTAGCTGTCATACCCCCTTGCCTTTATTGCAGCATCTATTTTTTCTATCTGCTTATTCTCATTTTCTATCGTCTTGCTGATAGAAGAGGGGGGAAGCTTATTTGCAAGCTCCTTTAAATTACTTATATAATTATCCTTAAGATTTATTGAGACATCATCAACAAACTCATCAAGCTCATTAAAGGTAGGGTCGCTGTCTTTGTAAAACTTATCTATCTTATCCGAATAAGCATCGCACAATTCCTTTGTCTTTTCAGCGGCAGCGCAGATCTGTCTGGGCAGATATTCATCTGTGGTGATATTTATATCACCCTTTTTGAACTTGAAGGCACTTCCTATTTTGGATAGGTTTATGAGCGAACTTTTAAAATCCTTATACTCCTGATAGTTCTTAAGCCTTTTAGTGCCGCTCTGACTAATGCTTTCATAGTGGTTGTCCGCATCGACAGCCATATTATTCGCAAGCGTTTTAAACTTATTTGCGTTCTTGATCGTTCTTTGGTGCTTTGCTCTTAGCTCCTCAATCTTCTCGGGAGTATCTGCATCCATTATCTCTTTGATATCGTCAGGATACTTATAGAATATAGGCTTGCCCTTTTTATACTCATAGCACTCATCTATACTAAAGTCGTATGAAGCCGTAGCAGGCTGAGGGTTCTGCCCGAACTTTTTGTAGATCTCCTCTATTTCTTCCTTAGAAACATCGGTACGCTTACTGTAGAGCCCTGCAATAAACGGCGCTTTAAACGGGCCAAAGCGGCCGTCTGCGCCAAACTTTTTTACCTCAGGCTTATTGATTTCGCTTTGCCATTTGGAATTAGTGTTTTGAACAGTGCTCATCATCATGCCGAGCATATTATATGCATTAACATACTTTCCGCCCTCCGGTGTCATATAGAGAGCCATATCCTGAGCGAGTGCATCAGGGAACTTGGGGTCATCGACCAGACTTGTTATATCATCAAGCTCACCGTTTGCTATTCTCTGCTGCCACTCCTTATACCTCTTGCCCGTTTCTATAATGGAGTTGGTGCGAATAGTTGCCAATCCCTCGCAAAGGCCGTAAAATACAGCACTCTTTTTAGGGTCTATCTCGCCCTGTGCTGTAAGCTCGCCAAGTGAAGCATAAAACTGTTCTATAGTTTCAGTTATCGAATCTCCTCTGCTCGCATCTGTCATAGCGAGCTTTGGAACTTGACTTGCAGAGTCAACGATAAGCTCTGCAAGCTCTTTATATTTGCCCTCATCTGCAAGGGCATTGAATTTGTCAAGAAGCTGCCTGTCTATAGCCATAGTACATTCCTCCGTTATGATAGCTTAAAATTTTTTCTTTCATAGATAATACCCCCCGTTTTAAGCAAATGGGTGCAGTTTTTCCAAATATTGTTTTCCCCTCCTGCACTTTTTCAGCGGGCAGCCAAACAAACCGGCATAAGCTTACCCCCTGCCGTCACCGATTCGTACAGCAGGGGGTATTTTGGTTTGTTATGCTTTTTATTCACTCACATATCAGGCATACAGGCTCACTTCACAGATATCAGCGTGTGCCTTTTTACCCTTCGTCAAACTCGCTGACAAGGCTTGACACTGTCTGCTTTGCGTCGCCGTAGATCATGACCGTGTTGTCATTTGTAAACAGCGGATTTTCCACTCCCGAGAAGCCCGTGCCCTTACCACGCTTGAGCACGAATACCGTCCTTGCCTCAAATGCGTTTATGATAGGCATTCCGTATAGAGGCGAGCTCTCGTCATCAAGTGCCGAGGGGTTAACAACATCGTTTGCGCCGATGACGATAGCCACATCTGTATTTGACATCTGTGGGTTCATCTCATCTGCCGTTTTGAGCTGCTCGTAGGGAACGTTTGCCTCAGCAAGCAAAACGTTCATATGCCCGGGCATTCTTCCCGCAACGGGGTGGATAGCAAACGATACCTCTGCACCGTTTTCCTCGAGCTTGTCGCAAAGCTCCTTGACTGCGTGCTGTGCCTGAGCTACTGCCATGCCGTAGCCCGGAATGAATACGACAGAGCTTGCCGCCTCAAGGATAAGGTATGCGTCCTCAACAGACATAGCCTTGGGCTCCTTCTGCTCGCCTGCCGCACCCTTTTTGGCGCTGCCGCCGAATGAGCCGAAAAGCAGGCTGTAAAGAGTGCGGTTCATAGCCTTGCACATTATAAGTGTAAGTATAAGCCCCGATGTACCCACAAGGCAGCCCGACACAACAAGCACCGAGTTTGAGATGGAAAGGCCTGCAAATGCCGCCGCAAGACCCGAAAAAGCGTTTAAAAGAGAAATGATAACGGGCATATCTCCGCCGCCGATAGCAACGACCATTGTAAAGCCTAAGATAAGGTAGGCGGCCGTTACGATGATAACGCCTATCTCGCCTAAAGATGTATCAAGCGTGCCTGCTATGCCGAGGGCATACAGCCCCACGCCGCAAAGGCCTGCAAGTGCGAGCAGCGCATTAACAAAATTCTTGCCGGGGATAGCTATGTTTTTCTTAAACAGCTTGCCCGAAAGCTTGCCCCAGGCGACCACCGAGCCCGTAAAGGCAACAGCGCCTATCGCAATAGTAAGCCCCAGGGCTATACTCGAAAACACATTTATGCTCTTGTCTGTCATATACTGTGTAAGCGCCACAAGCAGCGACGACAGACCGCCAAAGCCGTTAAACAGCGCAACAAGCTGCGGCATACCCGTCATCTCGACCCTTTTAGCCCATACAGCGCCTATCACGCCGCCGACAGCGATCGCCGCTATTGCCCACACATAGGCATTTTTCATTACCCCCTCGGTGAGGGTGTCGGTAACGTTTTTTTCAAGGAAAACCGTTACTACCGCTATGAGCATACCTATTGAAGAAAGGCGGTTGCCCTGTCTTGCGGTGTCGGCCTTTCCGAGCAGCTTTATACCGCGGATAAAAAGCACCGAGGAAACCATATAAAGCACGGTCGTAAGCACCATGCTTATTTTTTCATAGCTCACTTTTTATCCCCCTTTTTCTTAAACATTTCAAGCATTCTGTCTGTTACCATGTATCCGCCTATAACGTTTATCGTTGCAAGCACAATTGCTGCAAAGCCGCAGATATTCGACACCATTCCCTCAGTATGAAGTGCAACAGCGGTAGCACTTATCGCACCTACTATAGTAATGCCCGAGATCGCATTTGTTCCCGACATAAGCGGGGTATGCAGCTGCGAGGGCACCTTTGATATAAGCTCGACCCCCAGAAACCCTGCGATAACAAATACAAAAACAAGCAGCAGTATTTCACCTATTGCCATATATATTTTCTCCTTTTACTTAAATCTCTCATGAATTATCTCTCCGCCCTGTGTGAGCAGGCAGCCCTTCATTATCTCATCATCAAGCCTTACCTCAAGCTCCTTTGTCTCCTTGCTGTAGAAGTGTGTAAGGAAGGCCGTGAAGTTGCCTGAAAGCATTTTTGACGCATCAGCAGGCACCTGCCTCTCCAGCATATCGCCTGACATTATGATAACGCCGTTTTCCGTCACGACCTCCTCAAACAGCCTTGAGCCCTCGACATTTCCGCCCGTTGAGACTGCCATATCGACGATAACGGCGCCCTTTTTCATTCTGTCTATAACGTCCTTTGAAATAAGGCGGGGGGCTTTTCTGCCGAAGACCTTTGCAGTCGTGATAACTATATCAGATTTCTCGCAGACCTTAGCCTGTGCCTCCTGCTGCTTTTTGATCTGCTCTGGTGTAAGCTCCTTAGCATAGCCCTGATCTGTCTGCCCCATTTCACCGAGGTCTATCTTTACAAAGCTCGCACCAAGGCTCTTTACCTGCTCCTCAACAACAGGGCGGGTATCGAATGCATCTACCCTTGCACCCAAGCGCTTTGCGGTAGCTATCGCCTGCAAGCCCGCAACGCCTACACCGATGATGAACACCCTTGCAGGGTTGATAGTTCCCGAGGGCGTTACCATCATCGGCAGGATCTTCGGAAGCCTTGCCGCAGCGTTTACTACCGCAGCATAGCCCGCAAGCGATGTCTGCGAGGACTGCACGTCCATTTTCTGCGCAAGCGTTGTTCTCGGTATCATTTCAAGCGACACCGCCTGCAAGCCCGCTGCTGCCATTTTGTCAAGCAGCTCCCGCTCATTGAACGGGTCTAGGTAGCTAAGGTGCAAAGTGCCCTTTTCAATGCCCTCTATGCTTTCGGGCTTCATTATACGCAGCACTATCTCTGCGCCCTTATAGCCCTCCTCATTTGACGAAACGAGCTTGGCGCCTGCCGCTTCATATTCACTGTCGGCAATGCCGCTTTTTTCGCCCGTTCCCTTAACAGCCGTTATCTCAAAGCCCATTTGTATAAGCTTTTTGATGTCGGCAGGGATAAGGGCCGTCCTTGTTTCCCTTTCGTCATTCTCTTTGCAGAGAAGAATCTTCTTCATTACCATACTCCTTTCAAACCATCATATATTATGTTAAGGCATAAGCCTTTAAACCTTTATTAAAACAGCAAACGGCAGTACCGTTCTTAAAGCGATACTGCCACGCTTATATGGAAGAAACCGTCTTAATCAAAGGTTTCGTCATTTACCGCATACTCGCAGCTGTCGGGAACATCAAGACGTTTATCCCTTTCCACTCTTTCTATCTGCATTTTCGGGTGCTGCCCTTCAAATACAGTGAATGGTATAAACTGTTTTGCTGTGTCAAAAATACCTTTCATGAAAGATCCACCCCTTTATACTATGCCCTGTGCGTTCATAGCGTCAAGCACCTTTTCAAAGCCCGCTATATTTGCACCAACTACGAAATTATCCTCATAGCCATAGCGCTTTGCAGCGTCGTCGATATTGTGGTAGATGCCCTCCATAATGCCCTTGAGCTGCTTGTCAACCTCCTCAAAGCTCCAGCTCAAGCGCTCGGAGTTTTGCGACATTTCAAGTGCCGAGGTCGCAACGCCGCCTGCGTTTGCTGCCTTGCCGGGGATAAAGAACACGCCGTTATCCTGCAAATACTTTGTCGCCTCCTCTGTTGTAGGCATATTAGCGCCCTCTGCAACAGCTATCACCTTGTTTGCGACCAAGGCCTTTGCGTCCTCGATGCCAAGCTCGTTTTGTGTAGCGCAGGGAAGTGCTATGTCAGCCTTGATCTGCCATACACCTCTGCCCTCGTGGTACTCGCTGTTCGGGCGGTAGTTTTTGTATTCTGTGAGCCTTGCACGCTTTACCTCCTTGATCTCCTTGAGCGCTGCAACGTCGATGCCGTCGGGATCATACACCCAGCCTGTGGAATCCGAGCAGGTAACTACCTTAGCGCCGAGCTGCTGTGCCTTTTCGATAGCGTAGATAGCAACGTTTCCGGCCCCCGAGACAACTACTGTCTTGCCCTTTATATCGCCTCCGTGGCTTCTTAAAAGCTCATCGACTATGTAAAGAAGCCCGTAGCCCGTTGCCTCTGTTCTTGCAAGCGACCCGCCGAAGGATAAGCCCTTGCCTGTCAGCACGCCCTCGAAAACGCCCCTGAGCCTTTTATACTGGCCGAACATAAAGCCTATCTCTCTTGCGCCTGTGCCGATATCGCCTGCGGGAACGTCGGTGTCTGCACCGATGTATTTGCTAAGCTCTGTCATAAAGCTCTGACAGAACGCCATTACCTCTCTGTCAGACTTGCCCTTCGGGTCAAAGTCAGAGCCGCCCTTGCCGCCGCCGATAGGCAGGCCTGTAAGGCTGTTTTTGAAGATCTGCTCAAAGCCCAGGAATTTGATGATGCCCAGGTTTACAGACGGGTGAAGCCTTAAGCCGCCCTTGTATGGGCCGATAGCTGAATTGAACTGCACTCTGTAGCCTGTGTTCACCTGAACATTTCCGTTATCATCTACCCACGGAACACGGAATTTTATCTGTCTCTCGGGGTTTGTAAGGCGCTCTAAAAGTGCATCCTTTTTGAATTTTTCCTCATTCTGCTCGATAACGGGTCTGATAGATTCAAGGACCTCTCTTACTGCCTGATGAAACTCGGGCTCGGCAGGGTTTTTCTCCGTTACCTGTGAAATGATCTGATCGACATATGACATAATTTATACCTCCTAAAAATAATAAGCGCTGCACAGCTTTTATCAAGCCTTGCAGCGCCCTTGCCTTAACAATATTTATTTTACCCTACTTTTTTCCTAAAGTCAATTTGATTAGTGCACTAAAAATCAGAGATTTGCCACGTGTTTTCAGACTTGTTTTTTATCGTTTTCTTGCCGGCCGTTTGTGCACAAACGGAAATAGCGGGGCAGGAAATCCTCCTGCTCCGTATTCCATAGCTTATATATGATGGGTCATACCTTGAACACCCTTGTCACGCCATTGTGCCAAAGGTGATGCTAACTAACGATCGGTGCTTGATATTATTACCTGATAAAAGCTTATCTTCAATTATTATAAGCCTATCTTGAAAATCACGCTACCTCAAATTTCAGACTTTTTACATTCATATCCCGACAAAATGTAAACGCCCCGGGTCTCCCCGAAGCGCTTACACTAAAAATATATGATGGCATTCACTATGGCTTGTTCGTGTGACCCGTCGGTGCCTGCTCAATATTTTTTGAGCTCTGACGGGCGCTTACCTGTCACCTTTTTAAAGACTGCCGTAAAGTAATCGACTGACGAGAAGCCCAGGAGCTCGCTTACCTCATAGACCTTATACCTGCCCGAGAGCAGCAGCTTCTCGGCGTAAAGGATACGAAATCTCTTATAGAAATCGCCAAACGAAATGCCGACCCTTGCTTTGAAAAGCCGCCCGAAATAATCCTTATTGAAACCGAAATAGTCGGCTGCCGCCTCGGTCGTGACGGTAACGCCCTCGCTTTGGGCAATAAGCTCACGCAGGCTTGAAATGAACTTATCCTCACCCTCGCCGCCCGGCAGGGTGCTGAAATACTCACTTAATGCAAGGCGGTATTCACGCCTCTCCATAGCCTTATCATACTTTTGCCTTGCACGGTTAAGGGCTTCCTTTATGCGCAGCTCCGAAACAGGCTCACAAAGATAATCAGTCACGCCCGCCAAAAAGCATTCACGCATATTTTCCGGGTCGCTGTGCGGGCTTATCACGAGCATCTCGCACCTGCTCGCCTTTTTTGAGATCTTATCAACAACAACTGCCGCATCAAGCAGCGGCGGCTTATTGAAAACAAGCGCAAAGGCGATATTCTCCTTATGCATGAGCCTTACAGCCTCGTCGGCATCATCTGTAATGGCACAAAGCTCAAAGCCGTTTTCACGCCATACAGGAAAACGTCTGTATTTTGCAAATGCAAGGCCGTCATTGTTTATCATGACTATTTTAAGCAGTCCTGTCACAGCGTGCCGCCTCCCTACAAAAAAAATAAAAAGGCACTGTAAAAGCCTACAAGCTTACAGCACCTTTGCTTGCTTTAATTATAGCACCGAGAATAAAAAAGTCAATGAAATATTTATTAACAGCCAAAAGAAGTAGGAAATTTGGGGGATTTTATATTAAATGATAAGGATAAAAGCAAAAAGCAGTAGGGCAATTGCAGCACTGCACTTATTTTGCAGGATATTAAAACAAATTATTCATAATTCTTGTAAAAACTACACAGAATCCAACAAATATGCAAGTTTTTCACTGTGCAAATGCAAAAACTTAGCTGAAAAGCCTTGACACATACCCCTTTGCGATGTATAATAAGGGCATAGAGACAACGGCGTCGCAAAGAAGCTTCTTTTGCCGTGTCTCTTTTTTATATCTAATGACAAAGACGTCACTTAGCTGCTGCGGCAGCTATGGCGTCTTTTTGCTTTGGAGGCGATGCTTTATGGTTTGCGATATTGTTTACAACATATAGCATAACAAATGAAAGAAGGAATATTTATGACAGTCGAATTTTGGTTTCTGATAGGTGCAGCGCTTGTTTTCTGGATGCAGGCAGGCTTTGCAATGGTCGAGACCGGCTTTACAAGAGCTAAAAATGCAGGCAATATCATTATGAAAAACCTTATGGATTTCTGCATCGGTACAGTGGTGTTCTCACTTCTCGGCTACACTCTTATGATGGGTGAGGACGCCCTCTTCGGGCTTGTGGGGATACCCAACCTTGATATGTTCACCGATTTCAAGGAATTTATCAAAAGCCCCGGGGACGGCTCGTTCACGGGCGCATCGACATTCGTGTTCAACCTTGTTTTCTGCGCCACTACCGCAACTATCGTCTCGGGCGCTATGGCAGGCAGAACGAAGTTTTCAAGCTACTGCATCTATTCAGGTGTGATCTCGCTTATAGTATATCCTATAGAGGCACACTGGATCTGGGGCGGCGGCTGGCTTTCAGAGCTAGGCTTCCACGACTACGCAGGCTCGTGCGCTATACATATGGTAGGCGGTATCGCTGCACTTATCGGCGCTATATTCGTAGGCCCACGCCTCGGAAAATACGAGCGTGACGAAAAGGGCAAGGTCATCAAGATAAACGCTATCCCCGGGCACTCTATCACGCTCGGCGCACTCGGCGTATTCATACTGTGGCTTGGCTGGTACGGCTTTAACGGCGCTGCTGCAACTAACGTTTCAGAGCTTTCGTCTATCTTTATCACCACAACTATCGCCCCCTCTGTAGCAACAGTTGTGACTATGATCTACACCTGGATAAGAAACGGCAAGCCCGATGTGTCTATGTGCTTAAACGCCTCCCTTGCGGGTCTTGTAGGTGTTACAGCGGGAACTGATGCCTTTGATATGATAGGTGCGGCGGTCGTCGGCCTTGTATCCGGGTTCTTGGTAGTGTGGGTAGTTGAGCTTATCGACCTTAAGCTGCATATCGATGACCCCGTAGGTGCAGTAGGCGTTCATATGGCAAACGGTATCTGGGGCACTATCGCTGTAGGTCTCTTGGCAAACCCCGATGCTCCCGCAGGCCTAAAGGGGCTGTTCTACACAGGCTCGTTCAAGCAGCTGGGGCTTCAGCTCACGGGCTTTGCAAGCGTTGCAGTTTATGCCGCTGTTATGATGTGCATAACATTTGCGATAATCAAGAAAACACACGGCCTTCGCACCACCGCCGAAGAGGAGATATTGGGTCTTGACATCACCGAGCACGGGCTTCCCAGCGCATACCCCGACTTTATGCCCTCGGTACACAAATACACCACCTATGAGGAGTACAACGATGCAACAGTTGTAACGGGCGACACCCCCGAGGCTGAGGCTATCCCTGTTCAGAAGCTGCCCGACCTTGTAAGAGACGGCGCACCAAAGCTTACAAAAATAGAGATCATCTGCAAGGAGGCAAAGCTTGACAAGCTCAAAAATTCTATGACAAAGCTCGGCATAACAGGTATGACAGTATCTCACGTTATGGGCTTTGGAAACCAGAAGAGCAAGCCGGAATACTACCGTGGAGTACCCGTTGAGATAAACTTTATGCCGAAGGTGCAGGTAGATATAGTCGTGAGCAAGATACCCGTAAGGCGAGTTGTTGAGACTGCCAAAAAAGCGCTCTACACAGGGCACTACGGCGACGGAAAGATCTTCATCTACGATGTTGAGAACGTCATCAAGATCCGCACAGGCGAGGAGG
>JAFRYW010000008.1 GCA_017442845.1 Ruminococcus sp. | reverse complement strand
TTATGAGGGTATCGGTGTAAATAAGAATTTATCTTATTAGGTAATAGGGAATAGGGAATAGGGAATAGGTGAGGTGCGCCTGCGGCGGCTGCCCGAATGGGCGTCTGTCGGCGAAGCCGACACCATACTTATTACCTATTACCTATTAACTATTACCTAGCGGAGCGAAGCTCCGCTAAATTCCAATTTACCTCACCTTCTCCACCTCTATCCCTTTAAAATAGAATTTCAATATCTGCTCATATCCCTTGTCGTTTTTGGCAAGCTCGTTTGCGCCGTTTTGGCTTAAGCCGACAAGATGCCCGCAGCCGCAGACCGTGAAGGTGAAGCTGCCGCCTTCGTGCGTGAACTTGAAGCAGGGTGAGCGCAGGTCGAACAGCGCCATAAAGTCATACCCGCTTATCTGCCTCTTTTTGTCGCCTAGTCCTAATTTTAGTACAGTTCCCCCACGTGAGGTCTCGCTGATGTCAAGCCACGTGTCAGCTTCCCCCTCAAAGGAAAGCTCGGGGTAGGTATCAAGAAGCTTTGCCTTTAGCTCGTCATCGGTGATGATGTATTTTTTTGAGTAATCCTTGCTCGAGGGGTCAAATTCGCTTTCAACGCTTTTAAGGTATGGGATATCTATGCCCCAAGCATTTTCGGCACTTTCTGTAAACCCAGAGGATATCCCGTGAAACGCCGAGACTATCGGCTTGCCCTCGTAGACCGCCACAACGCCGCTTACCTCATCAACGCATTTTGTTATCTTAGCTTTTGCTTTTTCTGCTTCATCACCGTAGATGGCGCTTATCTCATCGTCTGAAAAATATGGCTGATAAACACTCCTGTCAAGGCTTATGTCAGCACCGAGCAGCTCCTTTGTCGGTGCCTCTGTCTCTGCCATTCGGCGGGAGAGTATGTAGGTGTGTGCAAGCACAGCCTGGCATTTTAGCGCCTCCTCTTCAAATTCATAGGGCATTTGCGCTGCTACCGCCCCGATGAGATAATCCCTGAGCGGCAGCTCTAATATTTTCCCGCTCTTCTCATCTAAGATCTTTACATTTTCAATTGGCTTGAGGCTGCCTTGTATCACTGTGCTTCCTATCCTCTGCGGCTTTTCCCCTGCGAGTATCGCTATCATAGGGATAAGCGTTATAAATAGGATAAAAATAATAATAGCCTGAAAGTATTTTTTCATCTTATCACTCCTTTTTTTATATTGATATGCCCCTTGTCCGCCCTTTATTCATTGACAATGGGGCTTAATTTTGATATAATACTATAGGGGAGTGTGAGAATTATGGATATAGCGCCTTACAAAAGACACGCATATTATTATGAAACCGATAAAATGGGTATTGTTCACCATTCAAACTATGTTCGTATACTTGAAGAGTCTAGGGTTGACCTTATGGCAAAGCTCGGCCTGCCGTTTACTAAGGTAGAGGGGCTGGGGCTGATGATCCCCGTGCTTTCGGTGAACGTGGAATATAAATTCCCGCTGCGCTTTGATGATGAGTTCGAGGTCAGGTGCAGGGTGACCGGGTTTAACGGCTGTAAGTTCTCACTTGATTACGAGGTCAATAACCTTACGACAGGCAAGCTTGCTGTCAAGGCGAGTACGAGCCATTGCTTTACCGATGAAAGGCTTGTTCCCGTAAGGCTAAAGAAAAAATTCCCCGAGATATATGAGATCTTTGCACAGCTTGCAGATAATAGAAAGGAAGATCAGAATGAGTATGATAAGAGATGAGTCGCTTTGGGAGAGCGGCGAGAGAAAGATCGGCTGGGTGCGCCATAATATGCCGCTTCTAAACGGCTTGGAGGAGCGCTTTTCCAAGGACAAGCCCTTTGAGGGGCTAAAGGTAGCCCTTTCGGTGCATTTGGAGGCTAAGACGGCTTACCTTTGCAAGGTCTTGGCAGCAGGCGGGGCGCAGATGTTCATAACAGGCTCAAACCCCCTCTCAACACAGGACGATGTTGCGGCGGCGCTCGTTCACGATGGGCTCAATGTCTTTGCGTGGCACGGTGCTACAGATGAGGAGTACCACAACCATATCTCCGAGGTCGTAAAGATCGGCCCGAATATCATAATAGATGACGGCGGCGACCTTGTTAATATTATGCACAATGAGTATAAAGACCTTATCCCGCAGGTCATAGGCGGCTGTGAGGAGACCACTACGGGAATTATCCGCCTTATGGCTATGAATAGGGAAAAGGCGCTTAAATTCCCTATGGTGCTTGTCAATAACGCACGCTGCAAGCACCTGTTTGACAACCGCTACGGCACTGGTCAGTCGGTCTGGGACGGTATCAACCGCACGACAAACCTTATCGTTGCAGGCAAGAATGTTGTAGTTGCAGGCTACGGCTGGTGCGGTAAGGGGGTTGCTATGAGGGCAAAGGGCTTGGGCGCTAAGGTGATAGTTACCGAGATAGACCCCGTAAAGGCAGCCGAGGCAGTAATGGACGGCTTCAGCGTTATGAAAATGACCGAGGCGGCAAGGATAGGAGATCTCTTTATAACAGTTACAGGCTGTAAGGACATTATCTGTGAGGACAGCTTTGTTAATATGAAGGACGGCGCTATCCTCTGCAACGCAGGGCATTTTGACTGCGAGGTCGATGTTGCAGCACTTAAAAGGATAGCGGTAAAGAAGTTCTTAGCAAGAAACAATATCGATGGCTATACCCTTTCTAACGGCAAAACGCTTTACGTGATAGGCGAGGGAAGGCTTGTAAACCTTGCCGCAGGTGACGGGCACCCTGCCGAGATAATGGATATGTCATTTGCGATACAGGCTCTTTCTGCACTCTATTTAGCCGATCATAGAAATGATAAGCACGAAATAGGCGATATGGTCATAGGCGTTCCCGAGAGCGTTGATAACGAGGTCGCAAGACAAAAGCTTTTCCACTGGGGCTTTGAGATCGACACGCTTACAGATGAGCAGGAAAAGTACTTAAACAGCTGGAACGTAGAATAAACCGCCCGGCTTTTGCACATAATAACCCCGAGATACTATCGGGCGGTGAGCGCAAATGTTTACAAGGGCAAGACTTGAAAAGGCGGCGGTGTTTTTTGCGGGGGCATACTCCTACGGACTGTGTGAGCTTTTTGTCAGGGGCAGAACGCATATAACAATGGGGCTGCTCGGCGGGCTGGCTATGCTTTTTATACACTACTTAGGTGATAGGCGGCGTGGCGGTATGCCGATAGCTCTTGCAGTTATTTACGGCGCAGCCGTTATAACGGCACTTGAATATGTAGCGGGGCTGATACTCAATTTAAGCCTTGGGCTCGGTATTTGGGATTATTCGTCGCTCAGGCTCAACTACCGTGGGCAGATCTGCCCCGAATACTCGCTCAAATGGTGCTTGATAACCGCTGTGGGCATTGTTTTTGACGAGCTGCTAAGGCGCTTTGTGCTAAGGCGTGATGTATATTTGTGGGGGCGCAGCCGTGTATTTGAACAGCTTTTGAAGGGAATAGCTTCCGTTATCCCTGCCCCGAAAGGACAGATAAAATGACAAGGAAGGAAAAGGCTGTCATCATTTGTGACAGATTAGAGCAAAGATACCCTGATGCCAAATGCTCGCTGATATACAAAAAGCCGCACGAACTTATGATAGCAGGGCGGCTCTCGGCACAGTGTACCGATGCTAGGGTAAATATTGTAACTAAGGAGCTTTTTGAAAGGTATAGGAGCATCGAGGACTTTGCAAATGCCGATATTTCTGATATTGAGCGGATAATTATGCCCTGTGGGCTTTATAAGACAAAGGCGGCATCGATCGTCGGTATGTGCCGGCACCTTTTGTCGGATTTTGGCGGTAATATCCCGAAAACTATCGACGAGCTGACGACCCTACCCGGTATCGGCAGAAAGACTGCTAACCTTATAATGGGCGATGTTCACGGTATGCCTGCGATAGTGACCGATACACACTGTATCAGGATCTGCGGAAGGCTCGGGCTTTCAAGGTCTAAGGAGCCCGCCAAGGTCGAGCAGGAGCTGCTTCCCGTTATACCCAAGGAGCGTTCGTCCGACTTTTGCCACAGGCTTGTGATGTTCGGCAGAGATGTATGTAAGGCACGGGGCGAAAAATGCGCTGAGTGTGAGCTTAGCGATATCTGTACATACTACAAGTCAAAGCAAAAGATAAAGAAGCCCAAGAAGTAGCTTGAAGTCGCCGCCGTTTTTGTAAATGATGTAGATCAGCATCCCTATAAGAGCCTTTTCCTCGTCGATTTTTATCGAGCCGAGGTCGAAAAGCTCCTTTGGGGTGCTTTTTTGGTCAGCGCTGCTCTCGGCCTTTTCGGGGGCGGGCGGGGCGACAAGGGCGCTTGCACGGCGGTGCATCTCCCTTGCACGCTCTATCGCCTCACGCTGCATTCTGTTTAGGTTCTCGTCATTTGAAAAGTCCAAGCCCGTCACCTCCAAGCAGCCCGCTTTCCTTTAGTGCAGGGTAAGCTGCAAGCAGGCGGAAAACGCTTATCACCCTGTCTATCTTCGCACGCTTTTCCTCGCTGACCATAGGCTTTAGGGCAAGCAGGAGATTTACGCTGTCATCATTTTTCGTTGCCGCCGAAATGACCGAGCCGAGCTTTAGCATCATAGCGGGGTCTATCCCGCCGGAACTGCCGTCGCTCTGCGGCGGTGTGCCGCCAAGCAGCGATGAAAGCTCGGCAAGCCCGCCCTGCCCGGCGTCCTTTTTATCCTCTGGCGGTGAGCTGCTGCCCGAGAGCATTTTTGCAAGCTCACTTATCTGCGCCATTGCCTGCTCGTCTCCGAGAACCCCCTGAAGCCCCTTCATTAGGTCGTCCAATACTATTTACCCCCAAGCCTTCTGTATATGCTCTTAGCACCCGGGGCATTGAGATATTTTTCGGCAGTTTTCGGGTCCTTCATAGCGTTTTGCAGTATCCTGCCGTTATCTCCCGTCATCTGGTTTATGGCCTTTTCAAGCGAGCCGTCATTTATCTGCTGCTCCAGCCTTTCAGGGGTCGTGCCAAGCTTTTGCGAAGCCATTTTGATAAGCGCCTTTAACGCCTTGTCGTCAAAGTTTTGCTGCATATGATCTCTTCCTTTCGTTAAAAAAATAACGCTTTTATTGTTTATCGGCGTTATATAATTTCTTAATATATTTATGATATAATAAACTAAATAATTCTGTGAATGGGGGCGGCTGCTGTGAGGATAATCGTTTTTTCGGATACGCACGGGCATTTTTCGGCTATGCATAAGATCTTTAAACGCAATTCCTCGGCTGACTGCTTCATTTTCTTGGGCGACGGGCTTGAGGACCTAGAGGAGATCAAAAAGCTC
>JAFRYW010000061.1 GCA_017442845.1 Ruminococcus sp. | reverse complement strand
TGTACATTGTGCATTGTGCATTGTGCATTGAAACATCAAAAAGCACCCCAAGGAGCAATTCCTCGGGGTGATGTTTATTTATATGCTTATTTGCTCGCTTTCTTTGAAAGCGGTACCTCATCGTACTTCTGGAACAGCCAGCGCCAGCCTGTCTCGCCTGCCTCAAAGCTGTAGGTCTTTTTGCCTATCTTCATCTCCGTCCTGAAATGCTGCCAGTCTCTTACGCTCGGGTCCATAAACTGCAAATAATGCCCCTTATAGCCCATTATCGTCAGCATCTCTGCGATAGCGCCGTTATAGCTGTTGCACTGTCCTAATTTCTGTACTGTTACATTTGCAAAGTAGCCGCCTGCGTTAGCGACATACTTGTAGTCATACCTGTTGTTCTTATTGATCCAGTTGAGGGTGTACATGATCTTCTGGGCGTCAGTCCAGTTCTTGCCAAAGTGCGCCTTTGCAAACTTCTCGTAAGCCGCACGGCTCGCCTCGCTCACATAGGTCTTGGTCTTGGTCGAGCTGATAGCGCCTGTCTTTTCGTCCTTGCTTGTATAGTATGTATAGTAGTAGTCGGGCGCATTATCGACCTTTGCTAAGGGCAGCTGCTTTTCCAAAAGCTCATACTCACCGCCAAAGCAGATAGCAAGGGTATCTATATTATAGTAAGCCTCGCTTGCCTTATAGGTCTTAGCATAGAGGGTCTTGGTTCCGCTTGCGTCCTTGCAGTAGGGGCGTATGCCGAAGCGGTAGCCCTCCTCCCAGCCTGCATACACCTGACACAGCGGCTTTGTCTGATATGTCGCCTTTTCAAATCTCTTCATAGTGATCGAGCCCTTTGCGGAGTCCTTTACATTTGCGACCTTTACCCACTTGTCTTCCATACTGTTATAAAGGTAGATCATATAGCCGTCGCAGCTCGTCGTCTTCCACTTGAGCGTTACCTGTGTATCCTCAGCATCGCTTGACACCTTGGTGATCTTATAGGCGGTCTTTGAGCCTGCGGGGGCAGTTGTTGTGTTGTAAGCCTTGCTCGACTTGCCCCAGACGGTCGTGCCGTCAGCGCCCTTGACATAAGCCCTTACCTTAAACTTATACTCAGTCGCCGCAGCAAGCCCTGTCACCTTATAAGATGTGGTGCTGCCCTTCTTGACGGTGGCTACCTTTTTATACTTGCCGTCTATAAGGCGGTAGATTCTGTAGCCCGCAGCACCCTTTACCTTGCCCCAGGTAAGCGTGATACTTGACGCATCACCCGTGTAGTCCTTAACTGTGACCTGAACCGGGGCAGCAACAGCCTCGGCAGCGCTTGCCGTTATAGCCTCGCTCACAGGCGCTATAAGCTCGCCCGCAGGGGCAGCAGCAAATGTCATCACAGCCGCAGCCGCAAGTGATATTACCCTTTTCTTCATTTGCATTTTTCATTCCTCCAATTATTTTGGGGTATAAGACACCCCTAGTCCAAAATCTTTAAAACACAAGCTTATTATACCACATTTTCCCTGCCCCGTCAATACAGAGGAGTACGTTTTTAGGTACTGCATCAAGTTTTTTGAGGTTTTGTTTGGCTATATTGCACAATATTGCAAGCTTGATTTTGTGTATTCCTATTATTTTCCGCCAAATATTATAAAAAATTACGATATTGTATTGACAAACAATATTATACGGCGTATAATATACTTACAGAAACAATAATGCACATAAAAAAATAAGAGACGGCATCAAAGCCGCTGCATAACGTATTGACCTACAATGAAACGGAGGTATGATAAATGGGCTTTCCAATAAGTGCGGCGCTGCTTGACTCAATGGTGCTTGCGATAGTCGAGAAGGAGGATACCTACGGCTATGAGATCACAAGGAACCTTAGAGAGGTTGCAGACGTCAGCGACTCGACCCTCTACCCTGTGCTAAGGAGGCTGCAAAAGAACCTTTTGCTTGAGACCTATGACAGAGAGTATATGGGAAGAAACAGGCGGTATTACCGAGTCACCGCAAAGGGCATAACGGCGCTTGACGACTACAGAAAGCAGTGGGAGAACCACAAGCAGATGATTGACAAGATACTTGAAAAGTAGCTTAATGGAGGAGAAAAGATATGAACAGGACAGAATTTATGAGCGCACTTGAAAGGCGCTTATCCCCCCTCTCGAAGGAGGATAGGGACGATGCTTTAAGATACTACGACGAGCTTTTCGACGAGGCGGGCCCTATTGAGGAGCAGAGCATTTTAGACGGCCTTGACGACCCCGACACGATAGCAAGGCAGATCCTTTCCGACAATGGGGTAGCCCCCGACGGCAGGCCTGAATTTATGATCGATGATGTCATCACCCCGAGCAAGGGCGCAGGCACTCCCCCGCCGCCCAAGAGCACCGTACAGCAGCTCAAGGAGGACTTTAACGGAATGAACCGCAACACAAAAATACTGCTGATAGTTGCGCTTTTGATAGTTACCTCGCCTGTATGGGGCGGGATATTAAGCGGCATCTTAGGGCTGATCTTCGGGCTTATAGGTATAGTTTTCGGGCTGGTGGTCGCATTTTTGGGGGCTGCTGTAGGGCTGGTCGTCACAGGGATCATCTACCTTTTCAAGATACCGCCGATAGGGCTTTTGATAAGGTTCATCAAGTGGGCTATAGACACGGTAAAGGGCTTTGCAGCCAAGAGAAGCGAAGCATAAGGGGGAATAAATAATGGAACACAAAAAGAGAAATATAACGGGGCTTACCTTCCTTATAATGGGCGTGATAGTCCTCGTGATAGGCATAATAGCTGTAAACAATACAGATATGTCAAAATACAAGAGCGAATCATCTCTTGGAAAAAGAGTGGATTCGACGCAGGAATACAATGCAGACGGTATCAAAAACATCAAGCTTGACCTCGGGATCAGCGACTACACGGTAGTATTTGACGAAAGCGCCGACAAGATCACCGTGAAGAGCGCAAACTTCCCGGAAAAAGGCGCATCCACGAGTACTGATGGCGACACCTTTGAATACAGGGCAAACGAAAACAACATCATCAGCTGGAACGGCTTTAACTTTCACCTGTTCGATATTGACTTTTCAAGGATAGCCGATATAAAGTCCCCCACTGAAATCTCAAAGCTCTGGGAGGAGGACGACAGCAGCGTTGTGATCACTATCCCCGCAAGGAGCTACAATGATATAAAGATCGGCTGCGGCGTAGGCAACACAAGCCTGAGCGGCAAGGTAAGCTGCGATGACCTGAAGATCAACTGCGGCGTCGGCAACCTGAAGCTTGACGGCTTCAGCGCAGACACGGCAAAGCTTGAGGGCGGCGTCGGCAACATCAAGGGCGAGGGCGTTTCCTTTGGTGACCTGAAGATCGAGGCAGGCATGGGAAATATCGACCTTAAGGGCTTTGTGGGCGACACTAAGATCAACTGCGGCGTCGGCAACATCGACCTGACGATAAAGGGCAGCAGAAACGACTATGACATCGACGAGGACGATGCCGATATACACGGCAGCGGAACATCTAACGGCGGAAGCTACACTATCAAGGTCGAAAGCGGCCTTGGCGACTGCGACATATATTTTGAATAAAAAAGGAGCGAGAAATATGAACGAACAGAAAAAGCTTTACAAGATATCCGAACAGAAAATGATCTGCGGCGTATGCGCAGGTATCGCTGAATACCTAAACGTAGATGTCAGCATTGTCAGGCTTGTAACGGTGCTTATAGCATTTGCCTGCGGCAGCGGCCTTATCGCCTACATCGCAGCGGCGATAATCCTCCCCGAAAAGCACGACCTCTACAACGAGAGCGTGAGCAAGGAAGAGCCTATCGACATAACCGGCGACGGCGATAATTCTAATTTCTAGCCTGTATCTTTTTCTCCATTCCCTGTTCGGGGGCTTGCCCCCGGGCGGGGAAATTATTATTGACTTTTTTGCCCGTTTAGTTTATAATTATATTAGTTAACAGTATATTGAAAAAAAGGGGGTGTCTCCTTGGCAGAGACCTTTTATACCGTCACAGCCTTGCTTTCGGTAGTCTTTATGCTTATATATGCCTTTGCATATCACAAGCATTTTGATGTTCATATAACGCTTTTGTTCGTGCTCATACCCATTAACAATTTCGGACAGCTTTTCCTCTGCCGTGCAGAGAGCGTTGAAAACGCCCTGCTTGCGAACAAGATCATGTACATAAGCGCCTGCTACACGATACTTATGATAACGCTTGTTGTTTTCTCGCTTTGTGATATAAAGCTAAACAAATACATAAGGCTGATCTTATACCTTATTTCAACAACGGTGTTTATCTTCACGCTTCAGATAGGCGAGAATGAGCTTTACTACAAGAGCGTAAGGCTCACCCATGCCGACGGCGGCACTGCCCTTATAAAGGAATACGGCCCTTTGCACAAATATTTCTACATAATGGTGCTTGTTTACTTTGCTATGGGCATTATAGCTATCGCATACTCATATTTTAAGAAAAACCAGGTATCGAGAAGGTTCATCTATCTTCTTGCCCTGCCCGAGGTTCTTGCGGTATTCAGCTTCTTTATTGGCAGAAAGCTGACAAAGGCATTTGATTTCCTGCCCGATGTTGAGCTTATCCCGCTTGCATACGATATAGCTATGATAGTCTACCTCATCATAGTTCACAGGCTTGTACTGTACGATATTTCGGACACCGTTATAGACTCGATCGTTCAGAAGGGCGAGACGGGGTTTATATCCTTCGACTTTAAATACAGATACCTCGGCAGCAACGAGACTGCGAAAAAAATATTCCCCGAGCTTTGCAAGCTTACAGTTGATAAGCAGATCACCTCAAGCGAGCAGCTTAGCCGTAATGTGGACAGATGGCTGTCAGAGTTCAGGAAAAACAACGAGAATGACAAATTCTACTACAAAACCGAGGACAAGACCTATCTTGTAGACGTAAACTTCCTCTCGGACGGAAACCACAAGCGGGGCTATCAGCTATACATTACAGATGATACGAAAAATCAGCAATACATAGCCCTTCTTGACAGCTTCAATACCGAGCTTAAGGAGGAGGTAGCGCAAAAGACCCGCCACATAGTAGAGATGCACGACAACCTGATCCTGTCAATGGCAACAATGGTAGAATCACGTGACAACTCCACAGGCGGCCACATCAGGCGCACAAGCGAGGGCGTGCGTATACTTATCGACGAGATCAAAAAGGGCAGCGACTTTGACCTTGACGAGGAGTTCTGCAAGTGCCTTATCAAGGCAGCGCCTATGCACGACCTTGGAAAGATAGCCGTTGATGATGCGATACTCAGAAAGCCCGGGCGCTTTAATGACAAGGAATACAGCATTATGAAGAGCCACGCCGCCGAGGGCGCAAGGATAGTTCACGAGATACTAAAGAGCACCGATGACGAGCGCTTCAAGCTTATCGCAGAGAACGTGGCACACTTCCACCACGAGCGCATAGACGGCTCGGGCTACCCCGAGGGCTTAAAGGGCGAGCAGATACCCTTAGAGGCCCGCATTATGGCGATAGCAGATGTTTACGATGCACTTGTCAGCAAGCGTGTATACAAAGAAAAGATGAGCTTTACTGACGCAGACCGCATTATCATGGAGGGCATGGGCACCCAGTTCGACAAGCGCCTTGAGCCCTACTACGTCGCCGCAAGGCCGAGGCTTGAGCAGTATTACAGCAACTTGGAGGAAGACTGATATAATAGGTAATAAGTAATAAGTAATAAGAATAATACAAAAAGCACTTTGAGAAAACCGTTTCCCGAAGTGCTTTTTTATTTGAGTAACACTCTTTAAAATACGTCGGCGAAGCCGACACAATACCTATTACCTATTAACTATTACCTATTACCTAAAAACTGCCTACTCTACGATCAGCTCTCTTACTTCTACCCTTTTTACCCTTCTTGAGGCCAGGAAGGAGAAGGCTGCCACGCAGCCGCAGATAAACAGTGCAGCATAGATATATGAAAGCGCTGACGGCGTGTTTTTAAGCTTGCATATGCCGAAAAGCCTGAATATAAGCTCGAGCACCTTTAGTGAGAAAAGCCTGCCCATAAGCCCGCCCAGGGCGCTGCCTATAAGGGAAACAAGAAAATACCTTAGCGCAAACTGCGTTCTGAGCCTTAGTGATGTAAAGCCTAATGCCTTATAAATGCCTATATCCGTCCGCTCCTGCAAGAAGGCCTTTGTGCAGACCATTATCACAGACACCAGCGCAAACACGCCCGAGAAAACATACACCATTATCTTCATGACCCTGGCTGTGAAGAGCATAGTGTCATTATACAGATCCTCCCCCACATCTATATATACAGCCTTGAGCTTGCCCTCGTATTTTTCATTCAGCGCCTTTGCCGCAGCCTTAGCGCCCTGCTCGTCAGCAAGTGACCAGGAAAGCACTGACACGTTTTTGAGCCCTATTTTTTTCGCCGAAGCAAACGGCATCTCTATAGCTATGCCCGCATCGCTCATGGTCTGGAAGGTTCCTGTTATGATATATCTGCTCTCTTTTCTTTTGCCGCTTACCATGACCTCATCGCCTATTTTGAGCCCCAGCTGCTCTGCGGCAAGCTCGGTTATGATGATCTCGTTATCGTATCTTGCAAGCCTTCCCCTCAAAAGCGCCACGCTCTCCTCGGGGTACATATCGGCAATACAAAGTATCTGAACGCCGTCGATAGATACGTAATAGTGGCTGAAATGTATGTGCTTTTCTATCTCGCTGTGCTTTTGTATCTCCTCCTCTATCTCATCAAGCTTAGAGAAGGTCTCCTCATCAAGCCCGGAAACCTGAAGGTCGGCAAAGCTTGTGCCCATAGCCTCGAGCGATCGGCGGGTGTCAAGTGCCCCGCTCATAATATTAGCAGTCACCACAAAGAAGGCAAGCAGCGCCGTTATGAGTATAAGCCCGATATAGCGCTTTATATCAGAGGTTATGCACCTTACAGCGATAGAGGGCATAAGCGCCTTGCCCGAAACAGGCATAGCCAGCCTGCTTGAAAAATAGACCTCGCCCTTGCCGCCTGATATAGCCGTTACGGGGGAAATGCGTGCAAGCCTTCTTGTCATAAGAAGGATCATCAGGGCTGACAGCAGCAGCATTACCGCCACAAGCGCCCCGACCTGCAAAAAGGGAGGCGAGTTCTTTGGAAGGATACCCGTATTCGTCATATATATCCCGCTAATGAAGCGCTCCAAGGGGTATGAAACTAACACACCTATCACCGCTGCGGCAAGCTGTGCAGAAAGATAACGCAGGGCTATTACCCGTGTAAGCGCCTTGTTTGTAAAGCCCTGAGACTTTAAGACCCCTAAGTCGGTATGGTCGGTATCTATCTCTGTCTTGATACCGTGGGCGATCATAACTAAAACTATAACAAACAAAAGCAGCACGAACCCAAGCATTACCCCTGTGGTGATATTTCCCAGGAGGGTAGTGTAGTTTTGCGATTCTGCACGTGTAGTTGAGCCGACCGATTTTGTGACTATGCCCGTTGCCTTATTGACATCACGCTGAAAGAGAAGGTCGCTCTGCCCGCTGTCAGCCTTGAAGATACGCACAAGCTTGATATAAGAGGTAAACGTGTCGCTCTCATAGGGGGCGACCTCGGCACTTAGGGCGTCATAGTCAGCGTCCGAGATATACACCCGCTTCCACCCGATAAACTGCGCCCCGATCATAGGCTCGCAGACAAAGCCCGCTACCTTAAAGGTGCGGCTCTTATCAACAAACTCGACCTTGACCTCGTCACCCGTCTTAGCTATCTCCGAAAGCCCGAAGGGAAGATAGAGCTCGCCGCTCTTAAGCGGTGTGACGCTGCTCTCATACCCGTCAGCAGCCGAGTTATATAGCCTGATGCCGTCATCAGCCTTGCCGAAAAACAGAGTGTTGCTATACTCACTGCCGCCCATATATACCTTGCCGTAATTCATAACACTGTCGCAGTCGTTAAAGCTCTTCACGGCGGCGCAGTCCTTAATGCTCTGCTTCATCCGATCGGTATAGAAGGTGTTGGCGACATATACGTTGAGATCCCCCACGCCAAGCGAGTCATCAGCCTCGTCAACAGCATCAAACATATTGCCCCTTACCCCAAGCACCGCCGCTGCTATAGTTACGATAAGCAGGGTTAGCAGCAGTGTGCTGATAAACGAGCCCTTCTTGCTTTTGATGCCGGCTTTTAAAAGTGTAATTATCTCCATACCGCTCACCTCACCATTCAAGGGAGGAGAGCCAGGCGTTTACCTGCGCTTCTCTGCTCTTTTCCTCATCGGGGTCATAGGGCGGAAGCGTCAGCTCGCCTATCACCTTGCCGTCCTCGATATAGAGGATACGTGAAGCCCTAAGCGCTGCACGCAGGTCGTGCGTTACCATTAAAATGCTCTGCCCGCCCTGGTTAAGCTCTGTCAGAAGCCCCAGAACATCAAGGGTGTTTTTGCGGTTGAGCGCCCCTGTAGGCTCGTCGGCAAAAAGCAGGGCGGGCTCGTTTATCACAGCCCTTGCGATAGCGCAGCGCTGCTGCTCGCCGCCCGAAACCTGTGAGGGCAGATGATCGGCGACCTGCGAGATATTCATTTTTTCAAGCAGCTCCCCCGCCCTTTTCTTGACCTCGGCGGGTGTCTTTTTCTTGTTAAGATACCCCGAAACAGCGATGTTCTCAAAAAGTGTCAAGTTGCTCACCAAATGCATCTGCTGGAATATAAAGCCAAAATCACTGTGCCGAAGGGCGCTTAGTGCAGACTCCTTCATTTTCACGATATCCTGCCCGTTATAGAGCACCTGCCCCGAGGTCGCCCTGTCCATACCGCTCAAAGCATACAGCATGGTGGATTTACCCGAGCCCGAAGCGCCCATTATAACGGTAAAGTCGCCCTCATAAACATCAAGGTCGGTATTCTGGATAATGTGTACTTGCCCGCCCTCGTGCGCAAAGCTTTTGCAAAGCGCCCTTGCGGAAAGGATAGTTTTTTTCATAGCCTGTTTCTCCTTTGCGTCATTTGTTGATATCATTTTAGCGCAAAAGTTATTAAGAAGTCCTTAAGATAATTAGGTAATAGGTAATAAGTAATAAGTAATAAGTAATAAGTAATAGGTAAAAATGCTTTTTTGAAAACGCTATGCCCTGTAAATCAATTATCGGCTGTCAGGGCAAGGGTGATCCTCGCTTCAAGGCCGCCGCTTTTAAGGTTTCTAAGCGTTATCTCGCCGCCCATTTGGGTAGTAAGGTACTTGACTATGTACAGCCCTAGCCCCGAGCCGGGGCGGTCGGCGGAGTTTTTGCCCCTGTAGAATTTATCGAAGATAAACGGCATATCCGCATCATTTATCCCGCTGCCGCTGTCCGTAATTGTGATAACGGCGCTTCCCTCACCCTCGGTAAGCTCTATATCGATATCGGTAGCGGCGTATTTGCGGGAGTTGTTTATAAGGTTCTCGCACACCTGCATAAGCCTTGCGGGGTCGGCGTTCACATAAAGCTCGCTATTCGGGGCGGTAAGGTGCAGGTCGTCCTGCCCGGCAGACAGCTCGTCAAGGGCGCTTTTCATAAAGCCCGCAAGCTCGACCCGCTCACACACGACCTTAAGCCGCTCAAGGTCTGAAAGCGAGTGCAGGAAGAGATCGTTTGTAAGCCTTGACACCTCGTCGCACTTTCTCATTATCACTGAGATATATTTTCGGCGCTTTTCGGGCGTTTTGTCCATATAGCTGTCAAGCGCCTCGGCGTAGGCTCGTATAGAAGCTACGGGTGTCTTGATATCGTGCGAGAGGGTAGCTATAACTGTTTTGTTATTGTCTATAGCCTCACGCTCGCAGGCCCTTGCCTTGGTTATCTCGCTGCGCATACTGTCAAATGCCCAGGTGAACTTTCCAAAATAGCTGCCCCGCTCAAGCTCGAGGGGCGTTTCCAAATCGCCTGCCGCGACCCTGTCGGCAAAGGAGCTAAGCTTATCAAAGGGGCGCAGCACGGTAAAATACACATAGCCCAGCACCCCCGCCATAAAAATGAGCGAAAGCGCACACAGCACGAGCAGGCCGGTGTTATCACCGTCAGCCTCACCCTCGCCCTCCTGAAGCGAAGCTGCAAGGGCGGCTGCCCTTTCGTGTGCCTTATCCGCCTGCCCGTCACGGTAGAGGGCGTCTATCTCGTTCAGGGCAACTGCGGCGTTTTCATCAGCCCTCTCGGTCTCGCCGCCGCTTACATATACGGCGGCTGTTACGATCATCATTACCGCCGCAAACAGTGCCGCAGCGGTCAACAGGCGCTTTTTCACTTATCCCCCACCTCCAGCATATAGCCGACCTTATAGACTGTCTTGATAAATCTCGGGTCGGCGGGGTCGTCCTCAAGCTTTTCACGAAGCCAGCGAATATGCACCGTCAGCGTTGACGGCTCGACCGAGGAAAAAGCCCCCCAGACCTCGCTGATAAGCTTATCCTTTGGCACCGCCCTGCCGATATTCTCGCACAGCACCCTAAGCAGATCAAATTCCTTGAGCGAGAGCGAGACCTCACGCCCCGCCTTTGTGACGCTGCGTGAAAAGAGCCTTATTCGCACATCGCCGAAGGCTATCTCCTTATCCTCACCGCCGAAGCCATAGGTGCGGCGCATAAGGGCGTTGACACGGGAGAGCAGCTCCTTCATTGAGTATGGCTTTGGCAGGTAGTCATCGCCCCCTATATCAAAGCCCGCCACCCTATCGTCCTCACCCGTGCGGGCGGAAGCAAATATAACAGGCACAGTTGACACCCGCCTAAGCTCCTTACACAGCTCAAAGCCCGTAGAGTCGGGCAGGTTGATATCGAGCAGGATAAGCTGAAAGCTGCCGCTCTCAAGCATATTGAACGCCTGCGAAGCGCTCTCGGCACAGCTGACCTCATACCCATGGTCGCAGAGCATTTCCGAGATTATAAAGGAAAGGTCGCTGTCGTCGTCTATTATCAGTATTCTTCTCATGATTACACCCCTTTGGGAGAATGATGTTGATGAGATAAATGGGAATTTGTCGTTCAGCAGGGGAATGCTGCGAAGGGGTTCGGGGGCGACCGCAAAGCCCCCGAAATACGGGCGTGAGGCTTGCTTTAACCTTAACTTAGCTTTGAGCGTAAGCAGGTCTTAGATACCTGTATCACGAACAAAGCTATTTTTGTCCCCGAGCTAAGT
>JAFRYW010000060.1 GCA_017442845.1 Ruminococcus sp. | reverse complement strand
CGATACCTCTTTTATTATTTCTTATTTATTCTTTCTTCTTTTTTCTTTTAGCAGGCGCTAAAGCTAAGAAACGCAAAGACACTCCTGCCGTAGTACAGCCGAAGTGTCCGGATAAAAACTTCTTTGCAGCGCCTGCGCTTACGCAGCAGCCTTTTTGTATTCCCAAAACGAGCTAATATTATTGTGACACGAAAATGTTTATCGACCCCTCGGCATATAATGCATACTCTGTGAGCACCTCATCGCTCTCGTTGAAAAAGCCTATATGGCTTGTAAACCCTTCGGGCAGCTTATCAAGTGCTGTGCCCTGCGGGTACAGGTGAACGGTCTCGCCCTGCTGTATGCTGTTTGAGCCGTAGAGCTCGCTTAGATCTGTAAGCGTCATAGTGTCTTCGCTGAGCCTGCCGTAAAAGGGGCTGCCCTTACCCGGAAGCCCCGGTGCAGCAGCTACCTCGGCGACCGTAAAGCACTCAAAGCCGCCCATATCCTTGCCGGCGTTTTTAAGCACACCTGTAAAGTGCGAAAAATCGACCACCTGCCCGCCTACCTCGTCTGTATAAGGGCTTGTATACAGCCCCTCAAACGTTCCGTCGGAATTTATGTGCAGCTCGACCCCGCTGCCGCCCGCACCGAATGTCGTATAATAATTATAGGGCATATTCTCGGGCATTTCAAAGACCGCTGCCTTCCCCGCCCTTGCAAAATGAAGCGACGCCCCGCCGACTGTGTAAAATTCCTCGACCTCGTTTTCCGGAGCAAGCACATAGAAAAGCGGTGTCTCGCCGCCCTTTGCAAAAAAGCAGAAATACTCCGCCTCGCCCACACCGTCGCCAAGGTCTGCCTTTAGGCGCTTTATGCTGCCCTCGTATTCAAGGCTGCCTGTGGCGTAGAAGCTTTGGAAGCTGCCGTCTGTGCTGATGCTCAGGTGCGCTGCTGCCTCGTCGCCGTCGATATACCATTCGCCCAAAAGGTTCTCAAAGCCCTCCCGCACAGGCTCCGTGGCGGAAGCAGTTGTGGTCGTAGTGACCTCCGAGGCTGTAGTAGTGGTCTCGGCTGTAGTTGTCGCAGGTGCAGCCGTTGCAGTCTCGGCAGCAGAAGAGCTGTCAGCCTTTTTAGCAGCCCTACTGCTGCTCTCCCCATCATCTGAGCAAGCCGCAAGTGCAAGTGCGAGCGCCGATACAAGTGCTGCAGAAAGTGCCTTTTTCATAGTCAAAAGCCCCCTTACATATCATAATTATCAAGGCTATTTTAACATACTATCAGTAACCTGTCAAGCCCGATCTTTCATAATGGGCTTGGTAAGATAAATTGGGATTTAGCGGAGCTTCGCTCCGCTAGGTAATAGTTAATAGGTAATAGGTAATAAGTATGGTGTCGGCTTCGCCGACAGATGCCCATTCGGGCAGCCGCCTGCGGCGGCTTATTGGGGGCTTTGCGGTCGCCCCCAAACCCCTTCGCAACGCACCTTCTACAATACTGTAAACTCTCATTTATCTTATCAGCCAAAAACTCCCCGCTGATATAGCGGGGAGAATTTTTATTCTGTTTGGTACCAAGCCCCTCTTATTCGCAGCTTACCGAAAGGCTTGCCTCCTGGCGGTAGTTAAAGTCGATAAGCTCCATTCCGCCTATCTTTGTCTCGGTGTTTTCAAATGCCCCTTCCCTGCCACGGGTAACTCTCTCGATGCGCTCCTCCGCCTCGGAGATCTGCCGTTTGTAGATAAAGCTCACCCCGTCACTTGTCACCTCTGTTATGGTGAAGGTGCGCTCAAAAATGCTGTCGCAGTCCCACGGGTCGTATTCGAGCACCTGCATATCCTTGTATCTAAACTCACCCACCTTTGCTACGAACCTGCATACAAAATGGTGGAAATAGCCGTACCTCTTGCACTCGTCAACAATGGTTATCACGGGCAGGCCGCCGCCGTCCTCAAAGGCGAGCTTGCCGTCAACATAGCGCTGCAATATCCTGCTGCCGTCAGCGCAGACGTACACGCCCTCGCCGTCTCTTATGCCCTCCTTGAAATGCCCCTCAAAGCTGTCGCCGCTCGTGTAGGTGAATACCCCCTTGCCGTTTATTCCGCCGTGGTGCCACTCGCCCTCATAGCGGCTGCCGTCGATGTAGCTCGCCCTGCCGTAGCCCTCGGGGATATCGTTTCTAAAGCTGCCTATGTACTCGTCGCCGTCAGCACTTTTATATGTGCCCGCACCGAAGCGTATGCCGTTTTTAAATTCGCCGTCATAGACCGAGCCGTTATTGTAGGTCATAACGCCCTTGCCGTGAGCAAGCATATGACGGTTGACCTCGCCCTTATAATAATCACCGTTTTTGTAGCGGATAGTTCGCTGCGCCATAGAGATTTCACCCCTTTCGGTCATCTGCAAAGCGTTTTCTACAGACATTATAACACAAACGAGGGGCTATTGCAATAGTTTTTTAACAATTACCCGTATAAACATAGTCAAGATATTCCCCCGCTATCTGAGCAAGGCGGTAGACCTGCCCTACATCTGTCGCCGCCCTGTCGGTCATATGAAATCTTGGGAAAAAGCGGCTTATGTGAAGCGGTATCCTTTTATCAAGGGCGGCTATCCACTCAGCCTCACGGCGCATATGCTCCTCGCTGTCGTTTTCACCGGGCACTATAAGCGTGGTAAGCTCGATATGTGCGCTTTTATGCGCCTGTCTTATAAACGAAAGTGTCATATCAAGGCTTCCGCCGAGCACACTGCTGTAGTAGCCTTGGTCTATGCCCTTGAGGTCAATGTTCATAGCGTCGATGTAGGGGGCAAGCTCCTCTAAAACAGCAAGCTCTGCCGTGCCGTTTGTGACGAGCACGTTTTTCATTCCCCTCTTTTTGACAAGCCTTGCCGTGTCACGCACAAACTCATACCCGATCAGCGGCTCGTTGTAGGTATAGGCAGCGCCGATATTCCCCTTGGGCAGATACCTCTCGGCAAGCTCTGCGACCTGCTCGGGTGTATAGCCTTGCGCCTCATCATACCCCATAGCCCTCTGTGACCAGGAAATATCATAGTTTTGGCAAAACGGGCAGCGAAGGTTGCACCCAAAGCTCCCCACGGAAAGGATCAGGCTGCCGCTGCAAAAGCGTGCAAGGGGCTTTTTTTCTATAGGATCTAGTGCCAATGATGTTATCTTGCCATAGTTTTTAGCCGTGACCCTGCCGCCTGTGCAGACACGCCCGCCGCAAAAGCCCGTCTGCCCTTCACTTAACACACAGTGTCTGAAGCAGACCTCACATACAGCCATATCACTCACCTCACTTATGCCTTATTACCTCGAAGCGGTGCAGCGTTATATCATCGCCGTGCCTTATGCCGCCCTTCATCATAGCTATCTCGATCTGCTGTGAAACGCTGTCTACCCCCTCAAGGTCGGGCAGAAGCAGCCCACGCTTATAGCCGCTCGTAACTATAACGCCATAGCGCTTGACATCAAGCTGCTCGGGCGAGCTTATAGGCTCGAGCGTTGTGAGCACATCTACATTTATTTCAAGAGAGGAAAGCTCGTCAGGGGTTATAGCATTAAAGCGTGGGTCACGGGTCGAGGCGCTTATCGCATTTTGTATTATCTCCTCGGCAAGGCTGTCTCTTGTCGGGAGGATAGTGCCTATACAGCCTCTAAGGTCGCCGTTTTTGTGTATCGAGACAAACGCCCCCGCACGTGAGCCTGTAAGTTCCCTCGGAAGCCCCTTCGGCACAGGTATCACACGGCCTGTCCTGATGTATTCATTTACCGTGTCACGGGCAAGCTTAACGTAAGGGTCTAAGCCTTCCGCCTCGGGGTAGAAGGTGCACACCCCGTAGCCCACTCCCGTAACGTCCTCGTGAGAAAGTGCAGACGCTTTCACCCTTACGCCGTCAAGCGCCCCCGCCATTATAGTGAACGATCGGTGCCCGCACTCGGCGGCACGGTCACAAAAGCCCTCATCAAACCTAAGCAGCTCATCAAACGCCGCACGTGAGCAGACGTCCATTATCCTTCTGTCATACTCAGGCCCCTCGGGCGCAAAGCCGTATGGGCCGTAGCTTTGCAGCTTGTGAGAAAGGTCGCCGCTTGCCACAAAGACCACACGCCTATCAAGCTCGTTCACAGCACGCTGTATTATTTTGCCGAGCCTGTAATGCTCACCAAGCGGAAGCCCCGAAAGCCCTATGCGAACGAGCTTGAAGCTTTTGAGCCGCTGTCTTATAAAATAGAGCGGCACCATAGTTCCGTGGTCAAGTGCCCTGTCCTTCTCGCCCCTTGTGCCTGCGGGAAGGTGCTGCGCCTCACAAAGTGCTGAAACCTTAGAGACAAGCTCCTCGTCATAGCGCTCACTAAAGCTTACCTGCGGCGCACCGAACGCAGCAAACGACCCCTCAGCCCCCGCTCCGGGCGAGATATGGAAATAGTCATAATACATCACCGAATGAGGGCTCGTAATGATCACAGTATCAGGTGCGAGTGCTGCGATCTCCTGTGCAACACGCTTATAGGAATCTATCGTCCCCTGCACCTTTTTTTCATCTCCACGCCCCACCTCAGCCACGATCAGCGGCGGGTGCGGCACCATAAATGCAGCAAGTATCGGCATAGTTTTCACTCCTTTGTTGTTTCTCTTGTTTTCATTTGCTTTACTAAGATAAATGAGAATTTATCTTAGTAGGTAATAGGGAATAGGTAATAGGTGAGGTGCATTACCGAAGGGGATACGGGGGGTGACCGGAAAGCCCCCCGATAGCCGCCGCAGGCGGCTGCCCGAATGGGCATCTGTCGGCGAAGCCGACACCATACTTATTACCTATTACCTATTAACTATTACCTAGCGGAGCGAAGCTCCGCTAAATTCCAATTTATCTTATCAACCCAAAACGTACTATCGCTTTGAGTATATTATAGCATATCCTCCCGGCTTTTTCAAGAACAAAAGCCATTCGGCGCAGACTGTGCTGCCGAATGGCTTTGTATTATTTCTTGAGGATCTGCACATCCCCCGACGAGGTCGTAATGTCAAGCTTATTCCCGCCGCTGCCGCAGGTGTAGCTTTTATCGCCTGTTTTTGACATGGGCAGCTCATAGCTCACATCACCCGAGGAGGTCGAAATGCTTGCATTAAAGCTTGAGCCTTCGGGTATCGTCAGCTTCACATCGCCCGATGATGACTTAAGGCTGACACTTTGCGGCATATGCCCGAGCGTAATGCTCTTGTCGCCCGAGGAGGACTCTGCCGAAAGCTCATTTGTTTTTTCTGCATCTATCGTTATACCGCCCGACGAGGTCTCGGCGCTGATAATGTCAGCGGTACCCTTTTGTGTGATAAAGATATCTCCCGAGGAGGCCTCTGTGCTTATTTTCTCAGCCCCGCCGCTAAAGCTTATATTCCCTGATGAGCTCTCGCAGATAAAGCTTGACGCATCGCCCTCAAAGCTGACATCGCCCGATGAGGCACTTAGCTCTGCCGCCCCTGCTGTCAGCCCCGTGCAGCTAACGTCCGCCGAGGAGACATTTATCTTTACATTACTAAGTGTACCGCTTTTTGGAACGGTGATCTTAAGCTGCTTTTCCTCGCCGCTGTACCTCTCGCCCGACCTGCAGAAGCGCACGTGCAGCGTGCTGCCCTCCTGCCAGGTGTGTACACGCTCCTTGTCATCAAGGCTGCCCTTTGTTGTCTCCTTAACGCTCACACCCTCCGAATCGGCGGCGGCGACCTCGAGCCTGCCCGTCGGCCATACTATGTCGAGAGTGTCTATTTTATCCGCTATCTCTATATCCCCTGCGGTGTATTTGTCGGCGTTGTCATATTTAACGCTCACAGCATCGACAAACCCGACCGAGCACCCGCAAAGGCTCATAATTGCAGTGCCTATCAGCGCCGCTGCTATTGTTTTTATTCTCATTTTGCTTTTCTCCCCTTCCTTGATGTCAGCACACCTATAAGTGCAAGTACCGCACCTGCTAAAAGGCATATAACAGCAAGCGCCGTAAACGAGCTGAGCTCTGCCCTGCCGCCGAGGGCTTCGATATATACGTAAGAGCTGTTGTCGCTGATACCGAAAACAAGGTCGCTTATGAGCATGGCTGCCGCTGCTATGCCAAAGGCTATAGCCGTCTTTAGCAGGCCGCCCGCCTTAGCATAGCGTGATGTCAGAAATATCCCCCACACCGCCGCAAGGATAGGTACGGATACCGAAAACGCCGTGCTGTAGTAGCCCGCACCGAGCCCGTTTGATAAGCCTATGCTCAACATCATAAGAGCATACAGCCCCGTATCGAGCAGCATAACCGCAAGCCCCTTGCGTTCGGGTATTTTTGCGGCTATCGGCTTTGCCCTTACCGCAAAGGGCGCAAAAAACAGCGAGATCCCAAACAGCGACGCAAACGCCGCCGTGAAAAACCAGCTGCCGCCCGAATAAATGCAGCACACTGCAAGCAGTACTGTCAAGCTGACACTAAACGAACCGAGCGTCCAAAGCGCCTTGTTCTCGGGTGCCAAGAGCGGAACTGCAACGAGCGATGCAGGTATCAGCATAGCCGCCAAAACGATCATCACCCACGAGAGCCCGCCGCTTGCAAGCCCCACTATCAGGCAGATGAGCACGGGAAGCATGAACACCCCCGCAAATACCGTGCCGAGGGCTGCACTTCTGCGCTTAAAAAACCTCGCCTGCGAGGAGAGCGCATCCTCCCTCTCGGGCTCTATCACGCTCTCAATCTCCCAGCTGCTTTTAAGTGCCTCAAGCTCTGCGGCGCAGCTCTTGCAGTCCTTTAGGTGCTCATCTACAGCCGCCCTGCTGCCCTCACTGCACACGCCGTCAACATACAGCGGCAGCAGGTCTTTTATAATATCACAGCTAGTCTTCATTTTTGTCTAACCTCTCTTTCAGCTTCATACGTGCACGGTGATAGGTAACACGTGCCCAGGATTCTGTCTTTTTGAAGATCTGCCCTATCTGTGCAAAGGAAAGCTCACCGAATACCCTAAGCTCGAAAACCTCCTTGTAGGGTTCATTCAGCTCGTGCAAAGCAAGGTGTATGCGAAAGCTTTGATCCTTATCAAGAAGCCTTTCCTCAATGCCCTTTTCCCTGTCCGGCATCTGCTCTGGTATCTCGCCCTCAAAGCGAGATGAGCGCCGCAGCTCGTCTGTATACAAATTTTTCGCAATTGCGCACAGCCACGACATCTGCTCTGCCTCGCCCCTGAAGGTGTGCCCCTTTGTGAGCGCCCTAAAGAACGTCTCCTGCGTTATATCCTGTGCTGTTTCTCTGTTGCCGCACAGCGTCATCACAAAGGAATACACCTTCATATAGCAGGTCTCATACAGCTTTTCCGGGGTGTTATCCACTTGTCACCGCACCTCCTTTCGTTTTGCTTACATAGGTTAGACGGAGAAAGTCTCGTTTCGTTACAAAAATTTTGAAAAAATTTTTTCACCGTCATTTTATTATATGGTTATATACTTGATACACCAATTAAAATGGCTTAGATAATGGGGTTCGGGGCGGAGCCCCGATGGGTCGGTAACGAGGGCGAAGCCCTCCCCCATACTCTCCCGAGCTCGCTGTGAGCGAATGCTCACAGTTAAGCGAGGGTTTGGGGGCAAAACTGTGGTGTGTCAAAGTGATAACCATATTTTATTATATAGTACCATATTTTGTACTAAAAAGCAACCCCCTCAAAAATCTCTTTACCTTTTCAAAAATACGTGGTATAATATAAATGTAATAAAAATATATATGGAGGTATGTTTTATGAGATCAAAGAAGATAATAGCATTTCTCGCATCATTTGCGATGCTTTTCGGCACGGCCGGGTATATGCCCGCTGCCTATCATGTGGCTGCTGTAGAGACAAGCGTTTCATCACAGCTCACCGCAGGCAAGCGTGTAAAGCTCGACGAAGCGCCCTTCAAGGGCTTTAGCTCATCAAATGAGCGCCACGATGAATACTTCAGCGAAAAGGACAACGGCATCTATATCTCAATGTACGAGAAGCTGTACTTTATATCCGCCGAGACGGGCGAGACAAGCCTTGTCTATACCTTTGATGTAAAGTATGACACATATGCCGTGCAGCCGTATTTTTACAATGACAAGCTCTACCTTCTTGTAAAGGACAGCTTTGATTTTTCCACAAACAAATATAATTACAGGGTAGATGTATTCGACTTGACCTCTAAAAAGCTGACAAGCTCTATTAAGCTGGACTACGCCGCCCAATCGGTCGGTGCTGATGATCTGGGGCATATTTTTATCGGGACCGGCAGTAAGATATATATGCTCGATCCCAACGGCAAGGTGCTGAGCGACCTTGATACAGAGTCTCAGATGTACCGCTTTGCAGGGTATGACAGCTCAAACGGCAACGTTTATTACGAGGGCTACCACAATTACATCTACTGGGGCTATGACCACTATATGCACGCTGCTATGAGCGGGAATGTCAAAAACAACGCCCTCACGCTTCAGTCAAGGTATCTTGTCGACCTGTTCCAAAACTCTTTCTATTCTCACCTCGACTCGCTGGGCATAGTCGGCGGTAAATACCTTGTAATGTCAGGCTCAAACGGAACCTACATTCTTGATTCAAATGCCTTTGACCCGACAGATGAGGAAAACAACTCCCTGCCCCTGCTATTCTCCAAAGCACGCACGCAGCTTGAGGATAAAGCGAGCTATGATAACCTTAGCTTCGGCATCAAGACAGTCTATTACCCGAAGGACGATTCGTTTATCCTATATATGAACGGCAGCGAGCTCGTTGAATATGACAAGAGCGGGGCAGAGCTGTCAAGAGCCAAGACTCAAGGGCACGTTTTCTCGATGTTTATGTCGGGTGACGATGTTTATGCGATAGAGCTTGACGATGACTGGAGCTATTATCTTGAAAGGATCACCTGGAAATACTCCACCTACATAAAGATAAACGCCCCCAAAACGACCCTTGCCGAGGGCGAGAGCATACAGCTTGGCTACGTGACAGACGGCTCGCTTACAGAAAAGCTTGAATGGAGCGTTGATGACCCCACCAAGGCTTCCGTAACGCAGGACGGCAAGCTGTACGGCACAGGCTCGGGCAAGGCTGTTGTTACAGTCACAACAAGCTCGGGGCTCAAAAACAGCATCACCGTTACCGTGACCCCCGACAGCAGCACTGCTGCCCCCAATACCGAAACAGTCTCTACAGGGGCAAAGAGCACTAATGCATCATACGGCGCCTACACGATCTGGTCAAGCACTATGAATTCATACCTTAGCGAAAACGCAGACGGCACATTTGAAAGGGTCGAGCTTATCGACAAGTCTGTTGTTGTGGAAAAGTATTCAAAGGATCTTAGCAAGCTCATCTCCACAAAGACGATCACCCCGCCCCTTTCGCTTTTCGGCGGCGTGTATTTTGGCAGCGACTACAACTATATAGTTTACGGCTCGCCTAACGAAAGCGAGAGCGATGATGCCGAGGTGCTAAGGATCGTCCGCTACACAAAAAGCTGGGTGCAGGACAAGACCGCTTCTGTAAAGGGCGCTAACACCTATATGCCCTTTGATGCGGGAAGCCTGCGCTTTACCGAGCTTGACGGCAAGCTTTATATCCACACAGCCCACAAAATGTACGCCGATGATAACGGCACACGCCACCAGGCGAATATGACCTATGTGCTTGACACCTCGGCTATGGAGATCACCGACAGCTACTATGACGTATCAAACCTTCAGTCGGGCTATGTAAGCCATTCATTCAACCAGTTTATCCAAAATGACGGCGAATATGTCTACAGGGTCGATCACGCCGAAGGTAACAATATATCCTTTAACGGCCCTATATCGGCAAGAGGCATTACCATTTCAAGGGTAAAGAAAGACAGCTCGCTTACAAACGTTGACGTCAGCGTTCCCTTCTACTCAATGGGCAGCTCAAACCACCCCAACTACACAGGTATGACTATAGGCGGCTTCGAGCTTTCGAGCGACAGCTGCATTATCGCCCATTCTGAGGATATAGACAACAACTATTACAAGCGCAATATCTTTGTGACCGTGACCTCCAAGGCGTTAGAGGTCGAAAATCACGTTATGCTTACAAGCTTTGACAGCAGCACGAGCATATGCGCTATGACCCCGCAGCTAGTCAAGATCCGGGACGACCTCTTTATGGTGCTGTGGGAGGAGCAGGACAGATCCGCATCACCCTACAAATACAAGGTAAAGGCTGTTATGATCGACGGGCAGGGCAATATCTGCTCAAAGACCGCCTCACTCAACGCACGCCTTTCAGACTGCCAGCCTATCCTCTGCAAGGACGGGACTGTAAGGTGGTATGTCACAAAGAACAGCGCACCTGTTTTCTACAGCATTTCACCCTTCAAGCTCGATGAGATAAAGAGCTCTATCCCCGGAGACGCAAACTCCGACGGCTTGGTAACGGTAGATGATGTACTTATGATCCAGCAGCATATCGCAGGCTGGAGCGTGGCTATAGACAAAACAGCCGCAAATGTTAACGGCGACAGCGACATAACCATAGAAGATGCCCTGCTTATCCAGCAGCACATCGCAGGCTGGGACGTTACACTCAAATAAACCCGTATATAAAAATACCCCCTTAAGCGCAGGCGCTGCAAAGAAGTTTTTATCAGGACACTTCTGCTGTATCTCGGCAGAAGTGTTTTGCATTACAATTGTCCACGCCTGCTAAAAGAAAAAAGAAGAAAGAATAAATAAGAAATAATAAAAGAGGTATCGACCTACGGTCGATGATATTTTAAATCATCGCCGAAGGCGATACCTTTATTATT
>JAFRYW010000007.1 GCA_017442845.1 Ruminococcus sp. | reverse complement strand
GTCTCAATGCACAATGCACAATTCACAATGCACAATTGAGGTGGTGGGCTTCGCCCACGAATTATAAAGGCGGCTGCGAAGGGGTTTGGGGGCCCTTGCCTACTGCGAAGGCAGGCAAAGCCCCCAATAAGCCGCCGCAAGGCGGCTTAACTCCCCCGGAGCGTTGAGCTAAGATTTAGTTCATCGCTTCGGGGGGGCATATCAGGGGCTTTCCGGTCGCCCCCCGTACCCCCTTCGGTAATGCATCTCACCTATTACCTAATAAGCTAAATTCTCATTTACCCTATGAACACCTTTGTAAACAGGGCGAGCCTGCTGCCTTAAAGCATACTGCATATCCAAGCCGCCAGCGCAGAAGCGGCCGGGAATATGACGAGAAGCTTTAACAGCTGACTTTTCAGATTATAGCCGTATTTTCTGCCGTTATATACCGGAGATACCTCGGGGTAATAATGCTGGAAGAAGCGTGATCTGCACAGCAGGAACCAGTCAAAGAATATCATATCATAAGCCTTGTATACCGTGAATATCAAAACGAACCGCAGGAAGAACTGAAAAAACGAGAAGCCGTTCCTAAAGCCGTCCCGGATAGACACGGCACCCACGCCTAAGATCATCAGTATACTTATCGTCATCAGCACCCAGCCCATAGCCCTTGCGCCGAAGAATACCTCATCATTTCTCGGCTTTAAAAGCTCAAGCGCCTCCTTCGGGGCCGATGATAAAAACTTCTCGTTCTGAATAAGCGTTACGGCAGATATAAGCATAATCGTTATCGCCGCACAAAACACGATCGCCAAAAACAGTGTCATAAGCATATCAAAATACCTCCAAACATAATAACGTTATCTATTTCCCCTTGCAAAGGGCGGGTAAGTACACGGCGTATTCTTATCCTCACCCTGCCAGATAGTCCTTGTCATAGCCCTTATAGGCACGCTCTATCTCACGCAGAAGGCGCTTCGGCTCAAGCAGCAGCGAGCCGTGCCCCTTGCCCTTGAAGACCATATGCTTGAAACGATACCTCGAGCGGTCGATCTTTTTTAATACGTGCCCAAGCCCCGGCTCCTTCTCCCCGTGCCAGATGTAGCTGTCAGAGAGGTTAAAGGCCTCATATTTATAGCGGTAGGGCATCATCGAATATTCAAGGCTGTAAAGCGTTTTTCTTGAAGCGTTTTTGTATATCATCGAGTCGATATCCTCACCGAGCAGCCTGCTAAAAAGCCCCATATGCCTGAAGGCAAAAAGCTCCACAGCCGTTATTGCACCTGCCGTTATCCGCTTAGGGAGCTCATACCTGAAGCTTGGGTATTCAAGTATCGTAAACCCGTCAGCGATAGCGGTGTGAACACTTATGCGGGGGTCAAACAGTATCTCGGTCATTATCATCCCGCCTAAGGATTCCCCTAGGATGATGTCAATTTTCCCGCCAAAATTCCCGACCAGGTATTCGGTTATCTTTTTTGCTTCCTCGGTGACGCTCACCGCATCGACCTCGGGCTCATCTGTATTGAAGCCGTCCTCGGCAACTGCTATGATGTGGTATTTTTCTTTTGCAGCCTCGATAAACGGCATAAAGCTAAGCTGCCACGTAGTCGCCGCACCGTGCAGCAGGAGCAGCGTTATGTCATTCTCTTTTCCAAATTCAAAGTATTTCATAAGCCGTGTCCTCTGAACAGTCACCTTTGCGCTATAACGATAAGCCACGGCTTTAATCTGTGGTGCACAGACCTGACACTTGAAAAGCCCGCCTTTTTGAGTGCCGAGCCTACATCCTGTGCCGTATAGCATTTCATTCCGTCGATTATCCTTTCAAACCTGAGCGAGGTCTTGTCGGTGCCGTCGCTCTCGTTTACTATCATAAAGGTGCCGCCCTTTTTAAGTATCCCTGCGACCTGTGCAAAGCATTTTTCAAGGCTCGGCCCAAAATAAATGGTCTCAAAGGCCGTTGCAAGGTCATAGGTCTCGGGGCTGAGCCCCAGGTCTGACACATCGCCCTGAGAGACCGTGCACCTGCCCGCATCTATCATAGCCCTGTTGTACTCGGCCGCCTTCTCGGCAGACAGCGGCGAATAGTCGATAGCATCAACGTGGGCGTTCGGGTAACGGCATAAAAGCTCGCCCGCATTACGCCCGCCGCCGCAGCCAAGCTCGGCTATCATCTCGGGGGCAAGGTCTTTAAGCGCACCCATGCCCCAGTCTGCCATTTTAGCGTGGCCGCTGTTCATACCCCTTAGCATCATCTTTCCGAGAAAGCCCTCGGGCTTTCTTGTCTGGCTCACATAGTTTTTGAATAATCCCATAGCTTAGATACTCCTTCTCATTCAAGTTAGCTTTGGCTAACCTCTATTGATTATACCACATTCCATTTCTTTCGTCAATACCCATTTTTACTTTCGTGCTGCTGCGATAAATTGGGATTTAGCGTAGTATTGTAAAGGGTGCACCTGCGAAGGGGGTACGGGGGGG
>JAFRYW010000059.1 GCA_017442845.1 Ruminococcus sp. | reverse complement strand
GTTGACATAGCGCTTGAATATGAGCGTGCGTGGGCGAATGCTATATCCTGCCTGACTGAGGAGCATTATTTCAGGGGCAGCAATGACTATCTGAAAAAAATAGCAGAAAGCGTACACATTCCCGTGTTAAGGAAGGACTTTGTGATAGACGAATTCCAGATCTACCACGCAAGAGTGCTTGGGGCGAGTGCAGTACTGCTCATATGTGCCATACTTGACAAGCCGATGCTTGATAGGTTTACGCAGATAGCGCACTCGGTAGGACTAGAGGATCTCACAGAGGTACACGATGAATTCGAGCTTGAAACAGCACTTGAGACAGATGCAGACCTAATCGGGATAAACAACCGAAACCTTAAGGATTTTTCCGTCGATCTTGACACGACAAGAAGGCTGAGTGCTCTTATACCCGAAGGGACAGTGCTTGTATCGGAAAGCGGTATAAAGACCAACGAGGATATGAAGCAGGCACGCTCAAACGGCGCAGATGCAGTACTGATCGGCGAAACGCTGATGAGGGCAGACAGCATCAAGGCAAAACTTAGCGAGCTTCGTGAGGGCGTATAGAATGGATACTAAGATCAAGATCTGCGGAATGAGGCGGCAGCAGGATACTAAGTATATAAACCTATACCGCCCCGAATATGCCGGCTTTATACTCACAGGCGGCTTCAGGCGAAGCATAACGGCAGAGACTTTTTTTGAGCTTAAGGGCTTTCTTGACAAAAGTATAAAGGCTGTGGGCGTTTTCGTTGACGAGCCGATAAGCGAGATAGAAAAGCATTATTTAGATGCGCTCGATGTGATACAGCTTCACGGAAATGAAGATGAGAGCTATATCAATAAGCTTCGTGCGATATTTCAAGGTGAGATCTGGAAAGCGGTAAGGGCAAAAGCCCCCGAGGACATAGAGTCAGCCGACAGGCTGCCTGTTGAGAAGCTTGTCATCGACAGCTTTGTAGAGGGTACCGTCGGCGGAACGGGCAGGCAGGCAGACACAAATGTGATAAAGGCAGCAAGGATAAGCAAGCCATTCTTTATTGCAGGCGGGGTCGGCAAGGATAATGCACAGAGGCTCATAAGGGAGCTGTCACCGTACGGTGTCGACATATCAAGCTCGGTCGAGACAGACGGCTTCAAGGAAAAGGAAAAGATACGCAGCATAATTTCACTCATAAGGGAGGAAACATAAATGAACAAGACAGGACGCTTCGGCGAGTTCGGCGGGCAGTATGTTCCCGAGACTGTTATGACGGCAGTTCACGAGCTTGAGGAGGCTTACGATAAATACAAAAACGATAAAAGCTTCAAGGAGGAGCTTGCGGCACTTTACCGTGACTACGCAAACCGCCCCTCGATGCTTTATTACGCCGAAAAGATGACAAAGGACTTAGGCGGTGCTAAGATCTACATCAAGCGTGAGGACTTAAACCACACAGGCGCACACAAGATAAACAACGTTTTGGGGCAGGTGCTGCTTGCAAAGAAAATGGGCAAAAAGCGCATCATCGCCGAGACGGGCGCAGGCCAGCACGGCGTTGCTACGGCAACTGTTGCAGCGCTTATGGGGCTTGAATGCGAGGTCTATATGGGCGCTGAGGATATGAAAAGGCAGTCGCTCAATGTTTACAGAATGAATCTTCTTGGTGCTAAGGTGACAGGTACTAACTCAGGCACGGCAACGCTCAAGGACGCTATAAACGAGGCTATGCGTGACTGGTGCTCAAATATCGACACGACCTTTTACTGCATAGGCTCGGTAATGGGCCCCCACCCCTACCCCGAAATGGTCAGGGATTTTCAGAAGATCATTTCCGAGGAAATAAAGGCACAGCTTCTTGAAAAGGAGGGCAGGCTGCCCGACTGTGTTATCGCCTGCTGCGGCGGCGGATCGAATGCCATGGGTGCTTTTTACGACTTTATAGGTGATGAGGGCGTAAGGCTGATAGGCGCAGAGGCTGCGGGCAGGGGCGTTTCATCTCCCGACAATGCAGCAACTATGGCAAACGGAAGCCTTGGCATATTCCACGGAATGAAGTCGCTCTTTTTGCAGGACGAATACGGGCAGATAGCCCCTGTATATTCGATCTCGGCAGGGCTTGACTACCCGGGTATAGGCCCCGAGCACGCTTACTTAAGATCTATTGGCCGTGCCGAATATGTGCCGATAACCGATGCACAGGCGGTCAATGCCTTTGAATACCTTTCAAGGACTGAGGGGATAATTCCTGCGATAGAGTCAGCGCACGCAGTTGCGGCAGCTCTTGACATAGCGCCTAAAATGAGCAAGGATAAGATACTTGTCATAAACCTCTCGGGCAGGGGCGACAAGGACGTTTACTCGATAGCAAGATACAAGGGGGTAGATCTCGTTGAGCAATAGGATAGATACCTGCTTTGAGCAGCTAAAGGCAAAAAATGAAAAAGCACTTATAACCTTCGTGACGGCGGGCGACCCCGATATGGAGACGACCGAGAAGGCCGTTTTAAAAATGCTTGAAAACGGGGCTGACATCGTAGAGCTTGGCGTTCCCTTTTCAGACCCGATAGCAGAGGGCCCCACGATACAAAAGGCATCACTTCGGTCGCTAAGCGGCGGAACTACGCTTGACAAGATATTTGACCTTGTAAAGGCCTTACGGCAAAAGACAGACAAGCCGCTGCTTTTGATGATGTATATAAACACTATCTTCAAATACGGAACTGAAAGGTTTTTTAAGACCTGTCAGCAGGCGGAGATCGACGGGGTGATAGTTCCCGATATGCCGTTTGAGGAGCGTGACGAGATACAGGGCACAGCCGACAAATACGGCATATACAACATCAATCTCGTAGCGCCCACCTCTAAGGAGAGGATAAAGATGATAGCAGAGCAGTCGAAGGGGTTTGTATATGTTGTATCATCTCTTGGCGTAACAGGCACAAGAAAAGAGATCACAACTGATTTTGAGACGCTGCTTTCACCCTTCAAGGAGGGAAGCTACTGCCCCTATTGCATAGGCTTTGGAATTTCGAGCCCCGAGCAGGCAAAGAGCATCTCAAAATATGCAGACGGCGTTATAGTCGGCAGCGCAGTTGTCAACATAATAGCCGAACAGGGCAAAAACAGCCCCGAAGCAGTCGGCGAATTTACCGGCAAGCTAAAAGGCTCGATGAATGCATAAAAACAAAGGCAGGAAAAGCTCCTGCCTTTTTTTTACTGATGTAAATGAGAATTTATCTTAGTTAGGTAATAGGGAATAGGTAATAGGTAATAGGTAATAGGTGAGGTGCATTACCGAAGGGGGTACGGGGGGCGACCGGAAAGCCCCCCCGAAATAGGGCGTGAGACTTGCTTTGACTTTAACTTAGCTTTGGGCGTAAAACAAGCATAAAAGCTTGTATAAAGAGCAATAAGCTAAGGCTTAGTTCATCGCTCCGTGGGGCAAGCCGCCTTGCGGCGGCTTGTT
>JAFRYW010000058.1 GCA_017442845.1 Ruminococcus sp. | reverse complement strand
GCCTGTTGTAGCGCTCCAGCTGCCTTCTGTACTGCTCTTCATAGTCGGCGTTGTCAGCGCCGTCATATATCTCATCATCATAAATTTTCTTTCCCATTTTTTCTCTCCTGTGTTTTTGTTGTCCTTGTTATTATATTACATTTTTCACCGCTTGTCAATCGTGTTTTAACCAAAATGCCTAAAGCTTACTCTCAAAACACATCTTCTTTGTTAAAATATCCTTATTGAAAATAAAGGTAAAATAGTGTATAATTAAATTGTATATTTAAAAGAATTGAGGGCAAAAGCTTTGAGTGATCTTAATCAAGAAATAAATAGAAGGCGTACCTTTGCCATTATCTCGCACCCCGATGCAGGTAAAACTACCCTTACGGAAAAGTTCCTGCTCTACGGCGGCGCTATCCAGCAGGCAGGAATGGTAAAGGGCAAAAAGAATATGCGCCACGCAGTTTCCGACTGGATGGAGATAGAAAAGCAAAGAGGAATCTCCGTTACATCATCTGTTTTGCAGTTTGAATACGAGAATTTCTGTATAAATATCCTTGATACCCCCGGGCATCAGGATTTCTCTGAGGATACCTACCGTACACTTATGGCAGCAGACTCGGCAGTAATGGTGATCGACGCCTCAAAGGGTGTCGAGAACCAGACAAGAAAGCTATTTAAGGTCTGTGTTATGCGCCATATCCCGATATTTACCTTTATCAATAAAATGGATAGAGATTCCCGCAACCCATTCGATCTTATCGACCAGATCGAGAATGAGCTCGGCATAAGCACCTACCCCGTAAACTGGCCTATCGGCTCGGGTAAGGATTTTAAGGGCGTTTTTGATAGGTTCGAGAGGCATATCATCAGCTTTGAGTCAAACGGCGCTGCACATCAGGCAGGCGCTAAGATCTCCGACCTTTCAGACCCCGCACTTGCCGAGACCCTTGGTGAGGAGAACCACAATACCCTTATCGACGATATAGAGCTTCTTGACGGTGCAAGCGATGATTTCGATCTTGAGGCTGTTCATAGAGGTGAGCTTTCCCCGGTATTCTTCGGCTCGGCTCTTACCAACTTCGGAGTTGAGCCCTTCCTTGAGAGCTTCCTTAAAATGACCCCGCCGCCTATGCCCCGTGTTTCATCTGAGGGTGAGGTCGATCCCTTTGATGAGAATTTCTCGGCATTCGTTTTCAAGATACAGGCTAATATGAACAAGGCACACCGTGACAGGCTTACCTTTATGCGTATCTGCTCTGGTAAGTTTGATAAGGATATGGAGGTGCTGCACGTTCAGGGCAATAAGAAAATGCGCTTGTCTCAGCCGCAGCAGATCATGGCAGAGCAGCGTGAGATCGTAAACGAGGCCTATGCAGGCGACATAATCGGTGTGTTCGACCCGGGGATTTTCTCGATAGGTGATACAGTATGCTCGCCTAAGAAAAAGTTTGAGTTTGAGGGTATCCCGACATTTGCGCCCGAGCATTTCCAGCGTGTTCGCCCGAAGGACACTATGAAAAGAAAGCAGTTTGTCAAGGGCGCTGAGCAGATAGCACAGGAGGGCGCTATACAGATCTTCCACGAGCCTATGATGGGTATGGAGGAGGTCATCGTCGGTGTTGTCGGCGTGCTGCAATTCGATGTATTCCAATACAGAATGAAAAATGAATATAACGTAGACCTCGTTATCGAGGGGCTGCCGTATTCATATATCAGGTGGATAGATAAAATGAACGTTTCCGAGCCTAAGGATCTGAAGATCAGCTCGGATACAAAGATCGTTCAGGATTTCAGGGGGAATTACCTCCTGCTCTTCTCGAGCGAGTGGAATATCCGCTGGGCGCTCGAGCGTAACGAGGGGCTGGAGCTTTCGGAATTTAACAGAGGCGAATTACAGTAAAGGAGATGCAGTAAAATGAAAGTAATAATCGGAAACGACCACGCAGCACCGCTTTTAAAAAGATCGGTGTGTGAGCATTTGAAGGATAAGGGCATTGAATTTGACGATATGGGCGTTGCCACAGGCGAAAAGTGCGACTACCCCGATAAGGCTAAAGAGGTTTGCGAGAAATTCCTTGCAGGCGGCTATGACGCAGCGATCCTTATCTGCGGAACAGGCGTCGGAATGAGCATGGCGGCTAACAAGATAAAGGGTATCAGGGCTGCCTGCTGCTCGGACGTTTTTTCGGCACGCTTTACAAGGCTGCATAATGACGCAAATGTCCTCTGCTTTGGCGAGAGGGTCGTTGGTGCAGGGCTTGCAAACGATCTTGTAGATGTGTTTTTAGAGACCCCCTTTGAGGGCGGCAGACATCAAAGAAGAGTTGACAAGATAATGGCTTTAGAGCAGGAATAATAGTTTTCGGCAGTGAGATCTATCCACTGCCGTATTTTTTTCAAAATAATGTGAGTGAAAGTGAAAACTGCGCTCGTATAATTAAATGAAGCGATAAAAAGCTTTGAAAAATCTTTCATGAAGGATCTGGTCGGAATGGCGGTGATAAGTGTGAGCGATAATGAGATAATCGAGCGGCTCGTTACAGATAACGGCGGGCTTGAGGCGGCGAAGGACAAGTACACCTCGTTAGTTATGAAGATCTGCAGGGGCTTCCTTCAAAGCACGGATGACGCCGAGGAGGCGTGTGCAGACTGCTTTATCAGACTGTGGAAAACAAGGCGTGATATCGACGCTGCCAAAAGCTCGCTAAAGACATATATCTGTATGCTTGCACGCCACGCAGCGATAGATAAGTCAAGGACGCTCGATAAAGGCGAAAAGCTTCCCATTGAGGAAAATGACCTTGGCGTTGATGTTGACTACGAGGACGAGGCTGCTAAGCAGATAAATATGAAGCTTATCGCAAAATGTGTTAGTGAGATGCCGTCACCTGCACGGGAAATATTTATCGACCGCTATTACTTTAAAATGTCCGTCAAGGACATTGCGTCACGCTATGGCCTTAAGCCTAAAAAGGTAGAAAACACCCTTGCAAGGGAAAAGAAACGGCTAAGGTCAGCCCTTTTGAAAGGAGGCATAATTATATGAGAGAGATAGATAAGCTTTTGCTCGAGATCCCGCTTGATGAGCTTTTGGGTGAGTCGGCCGTTGAGACTGATGAGAGGGCAATAAGCTTTGAGAAAACGGGTGGCAGCTCTGCTGCCAGGGTAAGAACACATAGGGCAGGCACTATAACAGCGGTCGCAGCGGCGCTTGCACTGGCTGTGGGCGGCGGGCTTTACTTCGGGCTTTCAAATAATAAGCTTAGCCCCTTCAGCTTTTTGAGCAAGAACGGCGTCAGCAGCCCTATCGGAAATCAGAACAGAACACTTATCGAGCAGTTCATCGAGCATAGAAACGGCAACCCCGAGGTCTTGGGCGATTCGCTCGTGGTTTTCGATGAGCCTATAGCCCCCGAGCATTATTTGGGAGAAATAAACGGCTTTGAGCCCGATTTTCAGGTGCTCGGCTATTCCTATTCGGGCAACCTTGCAAATATCTATATCTGCACCGAGGATTTGAGCGTTATGCAGGATAATATAGGTGTTGATTCTATTCGCAATTACAATGAGGTTGTTGCAGATTATGAAAACCTGATAAACGAGGCTATCGTTGCCGGCGATGAAGAAAAGGCGGAGCAGTTAAGGGAAGAACTCGGAAAATTTGTTGATGATCATAATACAGGTGTTTATACGTGGGACGAGTATCAGGAGACCGAACGCCTTTTCTCCGACAGGTCATATGTAGCCCTTAATAATACAAACGGCGAGCTGCTCTATAATATGAAGGGTTTTCCCGCATATGACAAAATAGGCGACTATGATGTAGGCTCAATGACTATTGATATGTCAAGGGTAAAGGATAAGAAGGTCACCTTTGAATGTACCTTTGCAGGAAAAGACGTTAAGGATCTGGAGATACCGCTCGATGAGTATAAAATGAGCGCCTATAACACTATAACCTGCGACCTTGAGGGCAGAACAGTAACAGATATTATGCTAAAGGATACCGTAACATATACTGTCAAGAGCATTTCCTACGATAAGGGCTTTGTTGACGTTACAGTAGAGTTTCCGAAGTATTCTACTGACGGCGACCCCGGCATTAACGCCCCCTATAGGATCTGCAGCGAAAACGGTAATCTGATAAGCACCAATACCTTTATTACCCCAGTTTATGAAAACGGCACATATCCCGTAAAGCTGCAGAGGGTCGATATGCAAAACGGTCTTAGCGACAGTAACGATCCGCAGACGGTAACGCTTAGCTTCTGTGCACTTGACGCCCCGCTTGAGCCGGAGAGGATAGCATATTTTATTGTCGGAAGCAGGCGTGTCTATGTAAATGACGAGCAAAAGCAGAATGAGCGCTACGGTGTTCTCTACTGCGAGCCCGAGACAGGCTATGATAATTCTGACAATGAGGTCATGTACGCATCAAAGCAGAAATTCTTTGTTGACGAGATAGATGAAGCTAAGAGCCTTATAGAAAAGATAATGGCACAAAGCGAGAGGATAGATGTTTCAGGCTATGATGTATATCTTCCGCAATCAAACGAAATAGTCATCTACGGTGAGAATGGAGAGGTTGGGTACAGCAGCGGAACAGTCAATGTGTTTAATGAGATAGACAGGGAAAAGGGTGAATACACACCTGCTGTCAAAACTCTTATCATAAACGGCGAGCATTATGCGCTTTCCGATGATCTGCTTGAGCAGTATAAGGCACTTTGTGCAAGGATAGCAAAATAAAATGTAGAACAAAAATATATATAAAATGCAGGGCGGCAGTTGATCTGCTGCCTTCATTTTTGTGTATAATACTCCTTGACAAGGGCGGTTATAAATGATAAAATTAGTAATGTATGTAATATGCTTTTAAGGAGTTGTTTTAATGGATAATTGTATCATTTTAGCGGGCGGTCAAGGCAAAAGAATGAAGACAAATAAGCCAAAGGTGCTTTTAGAGGTGCTTGGTGAGCCTATGCTTGAATGGGTAATAAAGGCGTGCGAAAGTGCGGGCATCGGCAATATATGCGTAGTTAAAGGCTATGAGGGCGAGCAGGTAGAGGCATACCTCTCAAACAGAAACGGCAGCGCCGATGTTCAGACGGTCTTGCAAAGCGAGCGCTTAGGCACAGGCCACGCAGTTATGATGGCAGCAGATTATCTTAAGGAGCGTATCGGTGGCAATACACTTATCCTTTGCGGCGATGCGCCGTTTATTGACAGAGAGACGATAAGCGGTTCACTTGCGCTTCATAAAAAGGCGGGGAACGCCGTAACAGTAGTTACATCAGAGATAGATGAGCCAAAGGGCTACGGCAGGATCATTAGGACTGCTGACGGCATAAGCGGAATTGTCGAGGAAAAGGACTGCACTGAAGAGCAGCGCACGATCAAGGAGATAAACAGCGGCTGCTATTGGTTCGATACAAAGGCACTTCTCGGTGTTTTGGGTGAGCTTAAGCCAAATAATGCTCAGCAGGAGTATTATCTTACCGACTGTATATCGCTGCTTCTGAGCAAGGGTCTTAAGGCGGGTGCTTTTACATCTGAGAATAAAAATGTCTCGCTCGGTGCTAATGACAGAAAGGGCTTGCTTGCACTTAACGATATCGCAAGGCTCGGCGTTATAGAAAAATGGCTCGACTTCGGTATAGAGTTTACCTGTATAGACGGTGTTTCTATCGGCACAGAGGTAACGATAGGCGCAGGAACGGTTATCGACTCAAACGTCAAGCTCTCCGGAAAGACTAAGATAGGTGAGGGCTGCCATATCATGAGCGGCTGTATGCTGAATAATACGGTGGTCGGCAATAATACTGTACTTAATTTTGTACAGGCAAACGATGCGACAGTTGATGATAACGTAAAGATCGGCCCGTGGGTACAGCTTCGCCCCGATTCGCACGTTTTGAGCGGTGCTAAGATCGGCGACTTTGTTGAGATAAAGAATTCCACGATAGGCGAGGGAACGGCTGTAGCACATCTTACCTATGTGGGCGACAGCGACGTCGGCTCAAACGTTAACTTCGGCTGCGGCGTTGTTACCGTCAACTTTGACGGTGAGAAGAAATTCCGTACAACTATCGGTGATAATGCTTTCATCGGCTGCAATACAAACCTTGTTGCCCCCGTTAAGGTCGGCACGAGTGCTTATACGGCCGCAGGCACAACAGTCACTAAGGACGTTCCCGACGGCGCACTTGCCATTGACCGTGGCAAGCAGGCCAACATCGAGGGCTACGCCACCAAAAAGCTCAAAGCAAGAAATGAAAAGATAGCAATGCAGAAGAAGGTATAAATAATAACCGCAGGCTTTAAAAAAGAGCTTGCGGTTTTTATTTGTTTATCTTTTTGTTGTTTGTGCGCCCCAAAATGTAATCGACCGACACCCCGTAGAAATCCGCAAGTATCAGTAGATGCTCGACGGGGATAGTCAGTACACCTCTTTCGTATCTTGAATATACTGTTTGACTTGTGAATAATAACTTTGCAATTTCCGTTTGATTAAGGTCTTTGTCTTCCCTCAGATCTCGCAGTCTTTGAAAGTACATAAAAAAACACCTCCGTTTTTTATAAATAATTTACAAAATTTCTGATAGTACCGTTCGGTACTATTGACTTTAGCATAGATATGTGATATATTAAATATTATAGTACCTATAAGTACTAAAAAACATTTATATGAGGTGTTCTTATGACTTATATCCAAAATAATATTGGTAAAAATGATGAAGTAGTAAAGGTTGCAACAATAAACAAGCTTGCGATCGCTCCGGCTATTGTTTGGATCTTTATTTTACTTTTACTAGCCGGAGGAGTAGGATTATTGATAGGTTTGATAATATTAGCTGTAAGCCTTGCAAGGGTTTACTCTACTCATTTGGGGTTTAGCCGCAAAAAAATAATTGGTAAAAGCGGTGTATTAAGTACAAATGCGATCGATGCTCCTTTAAATAAAGTGGATAATGTTTCGGTCTCAACTCCGTTGTTTGGAAGGGTCTTCAATTATAGCACACTAAGTATAAATACCGGTGCAAGTATAATAAAATTCAATTATATAAAAGATGTTGAGTTTTTTAAACAGGCGTTATTGGATGCTATCGACAAATACGAAAAAGAAAAAATGAAAGAACAGGCAGAGGAGCTTATGAGAATGAGAAATACCTGATAAAACTCTTTATATTTGACAATTATAAAAAAATCTGCTATAATAGAATAAAACAAATAAAACATACCCCGTCTTTTTTAAAGTCGGGGTTATTGTGCGTTATGAAAGATAGGAGAAAAATATGAGTATTTGGGACGCATTTGATAGAATATCCAAAAAAACAGACACAAACGGAAAAATAGAATTCATCATCGCAGGCCTTGGCAACCCGGGGGTAGCATATGAAAACACACGCCATAATGCGGGCTTTATAGCTGTTGACAGGCTTTGCGAAAAGCTCAGCTTCAAGACAGACAGGCATAAATTCAAAGCGCTGGTAGGTGAAGCGGTCATATCGGGCAAGCGCTGCCTTGTTATGAAGCCCGAGACCTTTATGAACCTAAGCGGTGAGGCTGTTGCAGAGGCGGCGGGCTTTTATAAGATAGCACCGGAGAATATTATCGTGATATTTGATGATATCTCGCTCGAGCCCGGCAAGCTTCGTATAAGGCGCAAGGGCTCTGCCGGCGGCCATAACGGGATCAAGAGCATAATAGAATGTCTTGACAGCGAGGATTTCCCCCGTATCAAGCTAGGTGTAGGTGCAAAGCCGCATAAGGACTATAACCTTGCCGATTGGGTGCTTTCCCGCTTTTCCGATGATGAGATGAAGCTTATGGGGCTTTCGGCCGATAACGCCTGCAAGGCGATCGAGTATATCGTGTCCGGTCAGACAGATAAGGCTATGAATGAGTTTAACTAAGGTGAATTATGAATATATTTGATAAGATCTACAGATCACTGCCATTTTCGGCAGATCTTGACAGAGTTATAGACGGCGGCTATACGCCCGCCTGCGTAACAGGTCTGTCCTCGATACATAAGGCGCAGACTGCTATGTATCTTAGCAGCAAGTCGCCCTGCCTTGTGCTTTGCGATGATGAAGCTACTGCAACACGAATGGCGGGCGATATAAACGAGCTCTCCCGTCAGGATATTGCGTTCGTTTTTCCTGCTAAGGACCTCAATTTTGCCTACCTTGAGGGTGCATCAAGGGAATATGAGCACCGCCGTATAGGTGCACTTTCTGCGCTGCTTGAAGGCAGGGCAAGGGTCATTTTGTGTTCAGTTGAGGCTGCTATGCAGCTTACTATCCCTAAATCGGTGCTCAATGAATATACCTTTTCTATTTCTAGGGGTGATGAGGTCTCGGTAGAAGAGCTTACGCAGAGGCTTATCGAGTGCGGCTATTCTCGCT
>JAFRYW010000057.1 GCA_017442845.1 Ruminococcus sp. | reverse complement strand
TGTGCTATAATTTATTTTACACAGTCTGAACCTTTCGCCCAAATTGTCCGACTATATAAATGAAAGCGCTTTCAAATACAAATCAGGAGGTGAGGATATGAGCGAATTTGAAATGCTCGTGAGTGAGCACCGTGGTGCTGTCGAACGGTATGTGCGATTCAATATTCCATCTAAGGCTGACAGCGATGACGTTTTGCAGGAGGTGTGGCTGGCGGCATACAGACAGTTTGACAAACTGAAGTACAAGAGCAGCTTCAAGGCTTGGGTCATAGGGATAGCCCGTCACAAGGTCAAGGACTATTTCCGCAGCAGGCGTGATACGCTCGACATCGATGAACTGCCCGAGAGCGAGCTTGTTCAAAGCCGTTACGGACTTGTGGAGTATTTGCCTGTTCACGAGACTATAGAATGTCTGAGCGAAAATGATAAGCAGATACTCACACTTTACTACTTTAAGAATATGCCGCAGAACGAGATAGCTAACAGGCTCAGCATACCGCTTGGAACGGTCAAAAGCCGTCTGAACACAGCAAGACGCAATTTCAAAAATGCATACCCATATCCGCCGAAAGGAGCAGATATTATGTTTAAATTACCGAAGATAATACCCGAATACAAGATCATTCCCAGTGACAAGGAGCCGTTTTCGGTCAGGTGGGAGGAGCTTATGGGCTGGTTCATTGTCCCGAGGGTCGGTGAAAAGCTGACCTGGGCAATCTACGACCAGCCGTCACGCAAGGGTGATTATTACTACGAAATGGAGGTCGTCGGCAAAGCGGAAGTTCACGGCATAGAGGGTGTTGAGATCATCGCAAAAGAGGGTAATTTTGACAAGTCACAGCCCTGCGCCGAGCGCAGATTTGTTGTCCAGCTTACCGATACACACTGCCGTTATCTTGCTGAAAGCCATATTGTGAATGGCGTAAGAAAGCTTTATACCTTCCTTGACGGAGATGCTTTCATGCCTGACTGGGGCTATGGTGAGGACAACTGCGGCAATGAAACCAATATTAAGCCAAAGGGGATCATTGTCAGAAACGGCGGCGACATTACGGTTAATAGCGATAACGCTACGCCGGATATAGTCGGCAGATACACGGTCGAGATAAACGGCAAGATTTATGATACCGTATGTGTTATGGACATTGGAACAAACAATGAAGGTGTTCTCTGTGAGCAGTTTATTGACAAGAACGGTAGAACGGTATTATGGCGCAGGTTCAACCGCAATGACTGGGCGTTCGATCGCTACGGCAAGCTGTGGACAGAGGCTCTGCCCGACAATGTGAAACTTTCAGTCAACGGTGAGACGTATGTGCATTGGTATGATTGTGTGAGTGATTATATTTTTTAAAAGTAAGCGGCATACCTGCCTGGGCTCACCCGCCACGATAGTTCCTTCAGGACCGTAGGTATCTAAGATCTGCTGTCTTCTCCACTGCCGGTCTGTCAACCCCTGCGGTCTGACTTTTTTAGGATTGCCATAATAATTATCTCCTTAGGTTTTTACGTTTTCATAAGTAATAACCCCGCCTCCTTAAAACGGGTGCAAAAGCATAATAAAAATCGCAAAAAAATGATAATGCCATATCTTTAAAACGCCCACACCAGGAAAAAAGAAATTTTTTATCGTTTTGCACCCAAAGGGCGCTTGCAGGGGTATTACTAATGAAAACTCAAATATAACCGGAGGAATAACTATGCCTAAGTCAAAGGAACAAATAAGAGAAAAGGTCGCCGCCAAGATCAAGAGATTCTATGAGCTTGAGGATGCTGTAGGCCTGGCTGATTATGCTGAGGAGCTTTGGACAAAGTTTCTGCCTACAGTTGGCATGGAAAACGAAAACAATGCCGAGGTAACGGCGTTTGCAGAGGAGTTTACAAAGCTTTTGCAAACAGTTCCGCCGAAGAAGGGCGCAAAGTTTGCTTTTGATATCAGAGACGAGTTCATCAAGCGCAAGATCAACAACACCGTTGCCGCTGCGCCCGTATTTGCCGAGTATGAAGCAAAGATAAAGAACCACGAGATCCCCGAGGCGGAGCTATACCGTGACAACCCCGAGGCTGTCGAAAAAATAGCCGCAATAGCAACAAAGGGCTCGAAGGTCTTCAACATAGTTAAGGCCGATGAAGCGATAGGCTTTATTATTTCAGACTGTATGCGTGCGGTCGAGCTCGACGAGAACGGTAAGATCGTCGATACGGGCTTCTCTGAGGCTTCCGAGGATGAAATGAACAGCAGGCCAAGTATGCTCGAGATAGGCACAATGGCATGGGATAACTGCGGGCTTGACGAGGATATTAAGAAAAAGGTGCAGAAAAGGCTTGACGGCAACGCTAACGACCCTACACGTGACTTTGGCTTTGAGCCGAATGAATACTATGTAGAGGGCTCTCCCACATTTGGTGTGGTTCCCAAGGAAGCACAGGAATATATGAAAAGGCCCAACGATAAGCTTCTGGGAAGGATCGTCGAGATCGAGCAGGCGCAGCGTACTAATGAATTAGTAGAAAGCAACGGCGATACTTATGTAGATTTCTACGATACCGCCGAGAAGCTGGGCGCTATTCTTGACATTCATCTTAAGATCAACGTTCCTTTGAGAACTGCGGGCTTTGATGATGACTTTAAGAAGCAGCTAGACAGCGGCCTGGTAAGCATTGTTAAAAACCATACTGACAAAGAAAAGCTAAAGGATATGACCCCTGCCGATCTGCTTAATAATATCAACAAAAGCATTGAGGCTTTGAAAAAGAACAGTAAGGCATATAGAGCAAGCTTTGAACAAGCCAATAAAGAATCCATAGATGCATTGAAGCGAAAAGTAAAAAACAACGGCAGATCCGTTGCAGAAGCTTCAGCAAAGAACTATGAGGACTATGAAAAGATCGCTTCAAACTTCAACAAGCTTGCAGCGCTTTGCGATAATTTCGTCAGCTTTTTTGAGACCTATAAAGCCAACTTGGAAAAATTCTACAACAAGAGCGTTCAGGACTTAAAGGACGAGCCGTTCTCAAAGCACATAGACCAAAAGAGGGACGAGCGCAGCAAGCTTTTTGAGAGCAATAAAGACAAAAAAGCACGTGATACCTTAGAGAGCTTAAGGCTCAAGGAAGAGCTTGATATAAGAAATAAGGCAAAGCTGACTGAAGCACAGGTCTACAAGCAGCTTTCTGACGACCTAAGCTTTGCAGGCGATAAAAACCCGAAAATGATCTTTGCGGTCGATCACCTTACCGAGCAGAAGCTGTTTGCAGACGGTACAAAAGTCTCAAAGGCAAGGGACACGGCAATAGACAAATTCCTTAAGGATCTTTCTGAGGGCTCACCTTTCTTAAATAAAAACATCGGTTTTGTAAATAATTTGGCAATAAAGCTCAATGAGCTTGAAGCTGAGCTGAAGGGCGGCTTTGACCAAAAGGTCAAGGAGTTTAAAGACGATATTATAGCAGGCAAGGTGCCCGGGGTTTATGCAAAGCACGATGTAATGGCAGAAGCGATAGCATCAGACCTTGTTTACCACACCACCCCCGAGGGCAAAATGCTAAAGGCAGTCAACGAAACAAAGAAGCAGGTATTTAACACACTTGCTGATTCCGACAAGTGGAAAGACTACATTAAGAACCACCCCGAGATCGGTAAGGCATACAAGGTGCCCTTTGACAAGGATATGTCACCCAACATCGGCAAAGAGGCTGAGAGGTTCGGCTTTAAGGTATCAGACGATATCACAAAGCAGATAAGCGGCACCTCATTTGAAAAGATGCCCTATGATGCAAGCAGGATAATAACCGCTAACAAGACCGAGCTTGAAAAGCTGCGCAACAGCTATCTCGGAAGGCTCGGCGACATCGACCTTTACGACGGGGCAATAGGCAATATCGCCAAAAACGCAAGAGCTATGCTCGAGGCTCTTGACAAGACCAAAAAGGCAGGTCATCAGGACTCACCGTCTTATAAAAATATGGTGGCAGATCTTAAAAAGATCGCAGACCTTGACGGCGAGAAGAGACTTCAGATCTCGACAGACGAGGTCGATAAGCTGCTTGAAAATGTCGAAAAATCATCTGCAAAATATGAAAGCGAGCACTCGGGCTTTTCAAATATGTTCTCAGGCAACACAAAGGGCTTTGGCAAAAACAGGCTCAATGTTTCTAAAATGGCCCAGAGCTTCTCTAAAACCGCAAGAAATACTCTTGATAAGTTCAAGGGAACTATCGACCCCACAAGAACTATCCAAAGCCTGAAAACAGAGTTTTTGGACAATGTAAGCGCTATTGACAGGACCGCTTTCAGCAAGGGCTATGGAGCATTTATACGAAACTCGGAGGCATCACCTGCCGAAAGACTCAGCAGGCTCATCAACAATGCAAACGATCTCAACAGAGGCTCGGGAAGCGAGTTTTATAACAACGCAGTTTCTGCGGCCTACAGCCTTCAGGACGCTTATAAAAGCGGCGATGCCAAGAAGATCGAGGAAGCCGGGCAGACCCTTAAGGACAGGGTCAATGATTACCTCGATTACAAGAAGGAGCAGATCTTTAACGGCAGCAGCCCGAATGAAAGAGGGCAGCAAAGGATCGATGCTATGATCGCACTTCATCAAGCGGGCGGGTCGGCAACCTTCTATGCAAAGAACCAAATGGCTGTTGACAGCGATAGAATGAACCTGGTAAACTACAACACATCTGTTGAGCAGGACAAGAATGCTGTCTTGGAGAGCACCGCAAAGCAGCAGGAGCAGATACTATTTGAAAACAGAAATGTCGAGGAAACTAACGAAAAGCTCGATAAGGCGGGCTTGAACAAAAACATCGAGCAGACACAGATAAGCTACAACAGCCGTGTCAAAAACAAGAGCCTGCAGGGGCTTGACAAGGTATCTGCCAACAATGCTTACAAAGCTATGAACAACCTTATGCTCTTGAAGGATCTTGATACACTTAATAAGGATCATCTTGCAGAGGCTAAGCAAAACATCGCAGAGCTTGTGCTTGACAAAATGGTTCAGCTCGACCACGGGAATACGCTTCACAAGAATCTTAAGGGCTTGAATGAAGAAAAGCTCTCCGAGGAGGCTAAGACCTTGAGTCAGAGCCCGGCATTCAAGGCGGCAGTTCCCGAAAACATCAACCCCAGCTACATCAAGAAGTTCCTTGCAAACTACAACGGCCACGGCGTAATGCAGGTCAAAAACAATATTGATAAGTACAGAAAGGCTGTTAAGGACATCAACCGGAACGCCCAGGGCAGCGCAAACAACAAGCAGCTCGAAAACGAGCATATTAAAAAAGGCCCCGCTAACGGGATCGTCAACAAGTAAACAATAGATCGGCCGCACAGATGACCTCTGTACGGCATTTGCCTTAGCATATAGGAGGGAAAAATGACAGAGCATATCACGGTAAACGAGCAGAGCAGCGTTCGCATCGAGGCTGAAAGGGTGCTTTATTTTGACCCGTTTCATATCGGCGGCGAGCCGAGGGACGCTGACATCATTCTAATAACGCACGAGCATTTTGACCACTTTTCCCCGAAGGACATAGCGGCGGTATCAAAGGATGATACGGTCATCATAGCCCCAAAGGCCATGGCAAATGCGGGCTTTCCTAAGAGCAGGGCGGTTTTTATGGCCCCGGGTGAGGTAACGGAGATCTTAGGCATCAGGATAGAGGCGGTGCCCGCATATAATCTGCTAAAGCCCTTTCACCCAAAAAGAAACGGCTGGCTGGGCTATGTTGCAGATATCGGCGGCGAGCGGGTATATGTCTGCGGCGACACAGACGACACGCCCGAAGCAAGAAATGTTAAATGCGACATTGTTTGCGTGCCTATCGGCGACACCTACACGATGAATGCAAAAAAGGCGGCGGTGTTTGTAAATGAGCTATCTCCAAGGGCTGCGATACCGATACACTACGGCACTATCGTCGGCAAGCCCTCTGATGAAGAGGAATTTGAGAGAAATGTTGAAAGCAGCATCAGGGTAATCAAAAAGATACGGTTTTAACAGCAAAGCCCCCGAGATTCCGGGGGCTTTTAATTATGTGTCAGCTTTTATCAAGCTGCTTTTTTACATAGTCTCTTATTGTTTTCTCTTCATTCGGCACAGAGCCGCCCTTTACGGAGACCGCCTCCACCACATTCGCATCAGGCTCAAGGTCACGAATAGTCTTGACGATAGACGAAAAGCCGCTGCCCTCATGAGTTACGAAAACATAGATATTCTTGCCCGAGAGATCGTATTCATCAAAGAAGCTGTATACGGGCATAGGCAGATCTGCCCACCAGTTAGGGATAGACAGCCAGATAGTATCAATATCATCAAAGCTGCTGATACTGCATTTTATTGAAGGGCGCTCTTTTTTGCCCTGCTCCTCCTTGGCAAGATCTACCGTCTCGTTATAATCTACGGGGTAGCCCTTATCAGCTATGATCTCGACAGCCTCAGCACCCGCTTCATCGGCTGCCCACTCGGCTATCATCTGGGCGTTGCCCTTCAAGGTGCCGTCGATACGGTTAAGGCTTGCACTTGAAACGGCATCTATATCACTTGGAAAATCTGTATTCCCTACCCTGCTGAAATATACAGCTGCCGATTTTTTTATCGGAACAGTTTCAACACCCTTATTATTGTCACCCGACTCGCCGCAGGCTGTCAGCAAAAGCATACTAACAGCAGCGGAGACGATAAGCTTTTTGATATGCTTCATATGATTCTCCCTTCTGTAAGGCAATACCGCACAGCCACCGGCCTGTGCGGTATTGCCTTAAATAATAACAATTTGGCTTATATTTATGATAGCACAATTCCCTCAAAATTACAAATGCTTATATTGAATAGTATGCTATGCTTGACAGCTATATCAAAATATGATAAAATGATACAGGGAGGGGTAATGAATGGATATTCGTGTACTTAGATATTTTTTAGCAGTAGCAAGAGAGCAGAGCTTTTCGATAGCGGCAGAGCGGCTGTATTTGTCTCAGCCGACCCTTTCGAGACAGCTTAAAGAGCTTGAGGACGAGCTTGGAAAGCCGCTTTTGAACCGCAGCAGCAAGGGCGTGACCCTCACCGAAGAGGGAATGATACTACGAGCAAGAGCCGAGGAGATAGTTGCACTGCTTGACAAGGCCGAGCAGGAGGTCAAGCAAAGCGGCCACAGCATATCGGGAATGGTACATATTGGCGCAGGTGAGACCTATGCCGTAAAGCTTATTGCCGACACCGCACAGCACCTAAATGCCGAGCACCCCGATCTGCAATACAGCATCTACAGCGCAGACGGCGCAGATGTTCTCGAAAAGCTCGACAAGGGGCTGCTTGATTTCGGGATAGTTTTTCAAAATGTTGACATATCAAAATACAACACTATACCGCTTCCTTTAAAGGACAGGTTCGGTGTGCTTATGCGGCGTGATGCGCCGCTTGCAGATAAAGAGGTCATCACCCTTGACGACCTTGCGGGGCAGCCGCTTATAATACCAAGGCAGCCCAACCACAACCTTATGTTTTTAGAGAGCATAGGTATAGAGGAAAAGAGCATAAGGGTAGCAGCGCAGTACAACCTTGTATACAACGGCTCGGTAATGGCGAGCGAGGGTATGGGCTACTGCATATGCATTGACAGGCTTATAAATGTTTCGGGTGACAGCGAGATGTGCTTTAAGCCCTTTGACCCCGAGATAGAAGCGAGCTGCTCGTTTATTTGGAAAAGAAACGCCGTTTTCTCAAAGGCGGCTGAAAAGTTCTTAGAGCAGTTTTTAGCGGATATGAAGGCTTACGAATAGATATAGAAAAAGTGCTGCCACGTAAGCGCAGCACTTATTTTTTACATACTTGCCTTTAGTACCTTTACTACCTCATCACGGCTAAGCACCTTATAGCCGCCGGTAAGGATAATTGTACCGTCTGCGATGCCCTCGATCATCTCCTCGGTAACGCCGAGGTCAGAGATCTTCATAACAAGGCCAAGCTCCTTCATCCAGCTCTCCATAGCATTAAGACCCTCGTTTGCAAGCTGCTCATCTGACCTGCCGTCAGCCGAGATGCCCCACACCTCACGGGCAAACCTTGCAAATTTCTTTAGCCCGTATGGCATTATATAACGATAATACGGCAGCGAGACGGCCGCTAAGGTCATTCCGTGGGTAGCGTCGGTATAAGCGCCGACCGACTGCCCGAGCATATGCACCATCCAGTCTGTCGATTTGCCACGGGAGACAAGCGTGTTGAGCGCCCAGGTCGCTGTCCACATAATATTTGAGCGTGCCTCATAATCCTGCGGGTCGTTCACAGCGATACGGCTTGCGTGGATAAGCCCCCTCATAAGCCCCTCGCTGATATAGTCGGAGGTGTTGTCGTCCTCGCCGGAGAAATACTGCTCGCAGATATGGTTCATTATATCGTAGATGCCCGCTGTCATCTGATACTTGGGCAGTGTCATAGTATATTTAGGGTTTAGGATAGAGAATTTCGGCATAACGTCATCACCGAAAACGTGGCCGATCTTCAAGTGCTGCTCGTGATTTGTGATAACAGCGCCGCCGTTCATCTCAGAGCCGGTGCCCGCCATAGTGAGCACGCAGCCTACAGGCACTATCTCACAGCTCGGCTCCTCAAAGCGGATATAATATTTATCCCACGGGTCATCATCACAGTGGACAGAAACGGATACTGCCTTTGAATAGTCACATACAGAGCCGCCGCCGACTGCTAAAATAAAGTCAGACTTGTTCTCACGTGCTATCTTCACGCCCTCACGCAGCTTATCAGCTGTCGGGTTCGGCATAACACCCGACACCTCGGCGATCCTCTTGCCGCAGCCCTTCAGAATGTCTGTTATCTCATCATAAAGCCCGCTCTTTTTGACAGAGCCGCCGCCGTATACCAAAAGAACATTTTCTCCATACGCCTTAAGCTCGTCCTTTAAAAAGCTTAAAGACTCCTCACCGAAATATAGCTTTGTAGGGTTGTGATAGCTAAAATTACCCAGCATAGTTTTTTCCTCCTTTATCATAAATGCTTCTTATTACCCTTGCGGGGGCGCCTACAGCGACCATATCCGCAGGGATATCCTTTGTAACGACCGAGCCTGCGCCGATAACGGCGTTATCCCCTATCGTCACCCCCGGCAGGATAATGCTGCCCGAGCCTATCCAGACCCCCTTGCCTATATGCACGGGCGAAGGGATAAGGTCGCTCCTCTCGTGAGGGAGCATACCGTGGGAAAGTGTTGCTATTACCGTATTATGGCCTATTAGGCTGTTATCGCCGATATATATGCCGCCCTGATCCTGAAGCTTACAGCCGGCGTTTATGAAAACGCCCTTTCCGATGTGTATATTCTTGCCGCAGTCGGTAAAAAACGGCGGGAACATATTAAAGCCCTCATCAAGAGTGCCGCCTATAAGCTGCCCCATAAGGCTGCGCAGCTCCTCGGGCTCGTGGTAGCTGCCGTT
>JAFRYW010000006.1 GCA_017442845.1 Ruminococcus sp. | reverse complement strand
CGGCTGCCCGAATGGGCATCTGTCGGCGAAGCCGACACCATACTTATTACCTATTACCTATTAACTATTACCTAGCGGAGCGAAGCTCCGCTAAATTCCAATTTTCCTTAGCACTTGCTCAAATTATAATCAGGGGGCCGTTACTCATCTATAACGACCCCGTTTTTTTCATCATATGTTATCTTCATTTTGTGCTCATTGCCGTTTTCGTCGGTGAATGTGAGCGTGTTCTCGCCCGCCTCGTATATCGTCATAGAAGCTGAACACTGTCCTCGCCGGCGCCTTCTATTTTGGCCTCGCTTATGTGCTCGTCATCAGACTTGACCGACCATTCCTCTGTGATAGGGTATTTTTTGCTGTCGAGCAGCACCACGCATTTGTAATTATACCTGTGAGAGAACAATATAAGCGCACTCACCAAAAACACGACCCCACAGACCGATGCCGAAACTATCCTTGAGGTGCGGTCTCTTATCGACTCGTAGATAAATATGAGTGCTGCCGCAAGGCATATCAGTAAAGCCAAAAGCCTGAACGGGAAGCTGTATATAAACACCTTGAAATTTACAAGCGTGAATATTATGTACATAGCTGCCGACAATGCAAAGAGCCAATCCTTGAGCCTGCCGCCCTCGTCAAGAGCCCTCTTGAAAAAATACGCATACCCCACGCAAAATGCAGATATGAGCACGGCCTTCAAAAAGCCCGACATAGCGTTAGGGTCAAACGGCGTCTTTACAAGTGCTGCAACGAAATGCATACCTATAAGCATTATCCCCGAATAAAGCGCAGCATCAGAGGGCTTTTTGCTTTTGTAGGCTAAAGCCGATGAAAGGATCAGCCACACCTCGGGCGATACCGAGAGCCTGTAAAACGATGTCTTTTCAGGACACAGCAGAGCCGAAGCAGCACTTATCACACCCATAGCCGCCGCAAAGATTGCTATGACCCTGTAGCTCAGCGAGAACCTGTCAAGAAGCTCTGCCGCCTTTGTTTTTATCTTCTCCATATATTTCGACTTCCTATTTTTTACTTTCTATACCATATTATAACATATTTATTCCTAAAGGTCATTTACCGTTTTGGTACAATTTATTACTTTTTTGAAAATTTACCAAAATGGTGAGTGACATATCTGTCAAAATGTGTTATAATAGTGGTCAGAAACTTTTATTTGGTGTGCATTGAGACAAATTCCAATTTTCCACAGCACCCGAAAACCATAAAAAATGTTAGGGAGGTTTGTAATGACAATAAGCAGCAAAATAAACGGGCGTCGGGCTGTCATAAGTATTACCGGCAGGATCGACACGATAACCGCACCCAGGCTTGAGCGTGAGATAAAAGCCGTGGCCGAGCATACGGCTGAGCTGGTGCTGGATTTTTCAAGCCTTGATTATATCTCCTCGGCGGGTCTGCGGTCGCTGCTGACCTCAAAAAAGCAGCTTCCTGAGGGCTGCACTATGGAGATAACGGGCTGTAATGACGAGCTTTATGAAATATTCGAGATCACAGGCTTTAATGACATTTTCAATCTTAAAAAGTAAGGAGTAAAAAATATGAAAACAGATATCATAACCATTTACAGCGATCTTAAGGGAAGGGAAGAGGCTATCGACGCTGCCGAGCGCTTTATCGCCTATAACGGTATCGAGGGTAAGGCGGCTATGCATATCCGCCTGCTGACAGAAGAGGCAGTGGGTATGGTGCACGGCATAATGGACGGCTTCAAGGGCAGCCTTTGGCTAGAGAGCGAGGCTGCGCCAAAGGGGATCTGCTGCCGCATATGCCTTATAGCCGAGAGCCCTGTTTCCGAGTATCAGGAGGACAGGCTTCTAAAGGTCTCGACAAGCGGTAAAAACGAGGAGGCAAAGGGCATACTCGGCAAGATCCGTGAGCTTATCAGGATAAGCGCACAGCGCCCTATCGCATCATTTGACAGTGTCAGCGCAGGCGAGCTCGATGACTGGTACTATATGGGTGCCCCGCACGGCGAGACGAGAATGATAGATGATTACTATATAGGCTATTGGTCGCTCGACAGCTACCGTGAGGCGGTAAACAGCAAGCCCGCCGCAAAGATCACAGAGGATATGCAAGACGAGCTTGAGCGCTCTATCATAGCCAAGCTCGCAGATGATGTAAAGGTATTCCTTAAGGCTGATTCCACAAAGGTCGT
>JAFRYW010000056.1 GCA_017442845.1 Ruminococcus sp. | reverse complement strand
CCCCCAATAAGCCGCCGTAAGGCGGCTTAACTCCCCCGGAGCATTGAGCTAAGATTTAGTTCATCGCTTCGGGGGCATATCGGGGGGCTTTGCGGTCGCCCCCCGTACCCCCTTCGGGGTGTCCACTCACGTAAATTCCAATTTACCCTATCATCAACACAAAAGCTAAAACGCTGACCAAATTTGAAAGGAGTGGTTTTATGAAAATATTCCCAAACAAGATCCCGCCAGAGACAGTTGAAAGGTTCTGCCTGAACCTGTTTGTCTGCTCCTCGCCGATAGAGGCTGCAAGAAGGACGGGGATAGAGGAGAGCGTTGGTATCAAGCTCTCACTCTCACGCAGGGTGCAAAGACGCCTTGCAAAATACCATAGGTCGCATGAGCTGACCCTTTATAAAGCAAGAGCCGGGCTTGAACGCTTAGCGTTCGGGCGGATAAACGATGCGGCAGAGCTTGCGCTCTCGGGCGAGGAGGAAAACTTCTCCCGCTATGACGGCGCAGACCTCTTTAATGTGTCGGAGCTCAAGCGTGTAAAGGGGGGCGGCGTCGAGATAAAGTTCTTTGACCGCTTGAAGGCGATAGAGCAGCTCATCGCCCTTGACGAGGTCATCAGGGGCAATACCTCAAATGATGAGTTCATAAGGGCGTTCGAGCAGGCGGTCACTGAGGGCGGTGAGCAGGGTGATGAGTAAGAAAAGAAGAGCCTTTATCCGCTACTCAAAAAAGCAGCAGCTTGTAATGAGGTGGTGGAAGGAGCCCCGCTATAAGCATTTTGATGCTATCCTCTGCGACGGCTCGATCAGGAGCGGGAAGACTACCGCTATGTCGCAGTCCTTCCTCATCTGGTCGATGATGTGCTTTGAGCGGCAGTCCTTTGCCCTGTGCGGCAAGACGATAACCTCGCTTAAGCGAAACGTTTCCGACGGGCTTATCGAGTTTGCCCGCAAAATGGGAATGTCGGTCGAGGTCAAGGCTTCAAGGAACTACTTCGATGTCCTTAGCGGGCGGCATAAAAACCGCTTCTTCCTCTTCGGCGGTAAGGACGAGGGCTCGGCATCGCTTATTCAGGGCATCACGCTTGCGGGGGTGCTTATCGACGAGGCTGCACTTATGCCAAGAAGCTTCATAGAGCAGGCTGTTGCCAGATGCTCTGTTTCAGGCTCGAAGCTCTGGCTAAACTGCAATCCCGAGGGCGAGTACCACTGGCTCAAGCGTGAGTGGATCGACAAGGCGCAGGAGAAAAAGCTTTTGCACCTTACCTTCACCCTGGAGGATAACCCCTCGCTCTCCGACGAGATCAAGGCACGCTACCGCAGGCTCTACAGCGGCGTTTTCTACGAGCGCTTCGTGCTCGGGAAATGGGTCAGCGCCGAGGGGCTCGTATATCCGATGTTTGACAAGAGCCGCTGCACCTTTGCAAATGCCCCCGAGGGAATCTCACGCTTTGCCGTAAGCTGCGATTACGGCACCGTCAACCCTACAAGCATGGGGCTTTGGGGCGAGAGCGGCGGCAAATGGTACAGATTGTCGGAATACTACTACGACTCACGCCGTGAGGGAAGCCGCAGGACCGATGAGGAGCATTACTCTGCACTCGAACGCCTGTGCTCGGGCAGGGAGATCGAGCGGGTGATAGTCGACCCTTCCGCATCATCGTTTATCGAATGCATCAAGCGGCATAAGCGCTTTAAGGTAACATCAGCGAAAAACGATGTGCTCGCCGGTATCGGCAGGGTCTCCGACGCACTCGCCTCCGGCAGGGTCTTGGTGAGCCTTGACTGTAAGGACACGCTGCGTGAATTTGCCCTCTACCGCTGGGACGGCAAGGGCAAGGACGCCCCCTTGAAGGAAAACGATCATGCGATGGACGATATCCGCTACTTTGTATCGGAATATCTCACGGGCAGGGAGGATAGCTTCTTTGTCCTGGCGCTCGACAGATGACCCGGGCGCTGAAAATCAAAAGAAAGGAGAAATGCCAATGAGCATTTTCAAAAGCGGGCGTAAAGCACCCGCAGAAGGCGCCGTAAAGGCGTTTGAAAACAGCGGCGGCACGCTCGGCGGCGGCTTTAAGGTAAGCTTCGGCGCTGACGGCTTTGAGGCGGGGCTGTATGAGCAGCTTCGTGACAATGTGCCTGTGATCGATGCGTGCATATCAAAGATAGTGCGCTTGGCGGGCGATTTCAAGCCGGTGTGCAAAAGTGAAAGGAGCCGGCGCCTGCTCGATGAGTTTGCCTACAGCGTGCCCGTCGGGGTGTCGGGGCGCTCGCTCTACACCTTTGCGGATATGTATTTAGACACGCTGCTTACCTACGGCAAATGTATCGCCGAATACACGGTAGACAGCAAGACAGGTCAGCTTTCCTCACTCTTTGTGTGCGACCCCGAGCTTTTCGAGGTGCTGCCCGACAAGGTGACGGGGCAGCCGGTGTTCCGCTTTCGGGGCAGCAAGAAAACAGTCGATTTCAAAAACCCCGAGCGTATTCTTTATACAGCCCTAAACCCCACGCCCAAAAGCCCCTCGGGGCGCTCGATACTTAAGGGTATCCCCGCCCTTGCCGATATCCTTACAACGATTTATTCGTGTATCGGCAATAACTTTGACCGTGCGGGCAACCTGCGCTATGCCGTTACCTACAAGCCCGCAAATGATGCTGATATCCAGTTTGCCCCGCAGCGTGCAAAGGCTATAGCCGAGCAGTGGACGCAGGGTATGCAGGCCGCCAAAAACGGCGTTATGAAGGATTTTATCGCCGTGGGCGATGTCGGCATAAAGGTCATAGGCGCAGAGAGCGGGCTTATAGATACCGAGATACCCGTGCGCCAGCTTATCGAGCAGATGATCTCAAAGCTCTCTATCCCGCCTTTTTTGCTGGGGCTCAACTGGTCAAGCACCGAGCGTATGGCGTCGCAGCAGGCTGATATACTCACAAGCGAGCTTGAATATTACCGCCGCCTGCTCACCCCCGTACTGCTTAAGGTCTGCAAGAGCTTTCTTACCCTTGCGGGTGAGGACAGCGAGGTGGAGATAAGCTGGGCAAACATCAACCTTCAGGACGAGGAAGCGCTCGCCCGTGCAAGGCTCTACAACTGCCAGGCAGATGAGATCCTGCACAGACTGAACACATCGAAAGGAGATAACTGATCATGAACATCAATGAAAGCACTAAGGGCTTTGAGCTGACAGACGAGGTAATGGAAAAGATAAGCAGGTTTTCAAGAAAGCCGCTTAGCAAGGATAAAGTCTATGCCTTCCCCGTAACGCTTTGCGATAACGAGATCGACCGTGACGGCGAGAGGTTTTCTAAAGGCTCTATCGAAAAGCTTGCCTCACTCTTTGTCGGCCGCACGGGCATCTTCGACCACGACCCCAAGGGCAGGAACCAGACTGCACGTATCTTTGACTGCAAGGTCGAGACAGATGAAGGCAGGCTCACCTCCTACGGGGAAAAATACATAAGCCTTACCGCCTATGCCTATATGGTGAGAACGCAGGCAAACGAGGCACTTATCGAGGAGATAGATGCAGGCATAAAGAAGGAGGTCAGCATAAGCTGCTCGGTCGCAAAAAAGACCTGCTCTGTCTGCGGGCGTGACATCTATAAGGACCCCTGCTCGCACATCAAGGGCAGAAGCTACAGCGGCGTTAAGTGCTATGTTACCCTGGAGGAGCCGACCGATGCCTATGAGTGGTCGTTCGTTGCCGTTCCCGCACAGGTGAATGCGGGCGTCAAAAAGACCTTCGGCGGCGAGCCCGAGCAAAAGGCGGCGACTGACGCTTACCTTGAAAAGATCAAAAGCGACTATTACCTTCTTCACTCGGCATTTTGTAAAAGAGTCGAGGCGCTTTTGGAGTATTCGGGGATCATGAGGAGCTTTATCCCCGATATAGTCAGACAGATGCCCGTAAAAGAGCTTATTGATATGGAAAGGTTCCTCAAAAAGGAGCTGACCACCTGCGAAAGGCCGCAGACAGAGGCTTTAAGGGCAAAAAATGAAAGCTACAAAACCAAAAACTAACTTAAAAACAGAAAGGAAAATGAATTATGAATTTTGAAAACATCAGACTTGAAAAGGAACTTTACGGCATAACAGGCAAGAGCTTTACAAAGGCTCTCACAGACCTCGACCCCGATGAGAACTACGCAGGCACAGCCCTTGAGGGGCTTGATGCATACGAAAGGCAGCTCAAGCGCTTTGACATCAAGGTGTCGGGCAGGGATTGTGACAGGGTAGAGAAATTCTTCCTGACCACCGAGTCGGCAGTGCTCTTCCCCGAGTTTGTAAGAAGGCAGATCAAGAAGGGGCTCGATGAGACCTCTATCCTCCCCGACATATCGGCTGCCACCTCTTATATCGACGGCGTTGACTACAGGGCGCTCGTTATGACAGAGTCGGGCTCTAACACGGTCGCCGAGGGCGGTACGCTGCCTTCTACTACCGTAGCACTTGCGGCAACTGCTACAAGGCTCACAAAGCTTGCAAGAAAGCTCTCCTGCACATACGAGGCTATCAGAAAGCAGAGGATCGAGGCGTTCGGCATAGCCCTTCGTGCACTCGGCGCACAGATCTCAAAGAGCTGCAACGAGCTTGCGGCGACGGCCCTTGCTAACGGCATCACAAAGACAACTATCGCAGGCAATACGCTTGCGTATTCCGACCTTGCGGCATTCTGGGCTTCTATGACAGATGCGAATATGGACGTTATGCTTTGCAGCCCCGCAGTAATGGCGCAGATCCTGGCACTTGATGAGATGAAGTATGTGGTGAGCGACTATATGAAGACAGGCCGTGCAGTAACGCCCTACGGCGTAACGCTTGTAAAGTGCCCGTCACTCGCTTCCTCGGGCGATATAGTGGGTATCGACTCGACAAAGGCCGCCGAGGTGATCTTCGGCTCTGACGTTACAGTCGATACTGACAGGCTTCTCTCAACACAGAACAGAGAGATCTCCTGCTCGGTGCTCATAGGCGTTGCAAGGGTATCTGACAATGCGGTAAAGGTGCTTGCTACCGTTAAAAACTAAGCATTAAGCTAAGGCAAAGGCTCACCCGGGGGATATAAGCCCCTGCGGTGCAGCCGCAGACCTTATATGGAACGGAGGAATGGATCTTGATAATGATCGACAGGGCAAAGGTGACAGCACTTTTTATGCGCCTTTGCACAATACCGAATGAGGAGAGAGACAGCCTTGAGGAAATAGTAGAGAACGCTTGCTACTTCGTTGCAAAAAGGCTTTCAAACGACACGCTCGTTACCGATATGGAGAGGGTGGAATTTGCCTGCGCCGCCGTGGCGGTTTATGACCGCACGCTTTTAAAGCTGATAGCAGACAAGACGCTTTGCACCGCCGACGGGCGGCAGACACAAAGCTACAAGGACAGCGACTCTTATAAATATGCAGTAAAGCTGCGTGAGCACGCAATAGCATCAATAAGCGATATCTGGGAGGGCGGCGGCTTCTCCTTTCAGGCGGTAGAGGGGTGAGAAAAATGGCTCAAAGGATACTTAGAGAGGTAAATAAGGCCCTCACCTGCGGGGGCTTTAAGCTGATAAGCGTATGCCAAGACCCAAAGCGTGCGCCGCTGCTTGCAGTGCCGATAGCCTTTTCATCGCTTAGCGAGGTCGCCTTGAAGCAGACGGGCTTCACGCTGGATTCAAACGAGAAGCGGCAGCTTTTGAGCGTTACGGTAAGGTGCGAGCTTATGGGCGCACAGGGCGACTGCTCTGACAGAGACAGGCTTATCGAAATGGCTCAGGGCGTGCTTGAAGCGCTCACAGACAGGGGCTTTGAGGCGGCATTAAGTGACAGCCTTAAGATAAACGGCGCCCTTTCAAGAGCCTCGTGTACGCTTACAGCTAAGAAGTCTGTAATAATACCGAGGGAGGACGAGGAATGATATGAAAAACGAATTTTTAGTCACCTTGGGCGAGCGGCAGCTCACCCTTTACAGCCTGAGCTTTTGCACCGATTCAAGGCTTGCCGAAACGGCAACGCTTGATAGCGGCATAATAAGGCGCTTTGCAGGCCCCCGCAAAAACACCTACACGCTAAAGGGGCGTATGCCGTTTGAGAGCTTTTTGGGGTTTTGCGAATATATAAACTCCCTTGTCGGCAGCGAGGTGAGCCTTTCTGTCGGCGGGGGCGAGGGGGTAACGCTTACCCTTATAAGGGGCGAATGCACCGCCTGCGAGGAGGGGCTTTGCGACTACACTATCGAGCTTTTGGAGGAAAACCTATGAGTGAGTTTACACTTATTTTCTATGACCCCGGCGATACGCAGGCGGCAAGGCTTGAACGTGCGGTGTCGCTGACCCTTACAAGGGAGCGCTACACGCCGTTTTATACGCTTGAATATTCCTTCATAGCAGATGACCCCGACGCTGATATAAACGACTTTGTTTCGGTAAGGCTCATGTATGGCAGCACGAGCATTTTTTACGGCAGGGCAGCATCGCTGAGAATGACCCGCCGTGCGGGCAGCGACATCATCTCGGGCAGGGCGTTCAGCTTTACCAAAACTCTTTCTACCTGCGACGCTGTTCCGGGAATGATGTTTGACTGCACGCTTGCAGACATCATCGCAAACAACGCCTCGATGCCCAACATAAGCCTGCAGCAGGTAAGCGACAGCGCCTCATACATCTTCGTCAAGGAAAGCGACACGGTGTGGAGCGCAATTGCAGCGCTGTCGGTAAAGCTGTTTGAGGGCTACCCGTTTATAACGGGCGAAAACACCGTCAACATCAAAAAGCTCGGCGGCAGCCCGCACAGCTACGTGGGAGACCCCGTTACCGAGGTGTTCTCGGGGGAGAATATGGCAAACGCCGTCTCGAAGATCTATATGCAGGGCACACAGGGCACCTACGAGTTTTCTGCGACCGACCGTGAGGCGGTAAGGCGTGGGATAATCAGGGAGCGCTTTATACCGCTTGACAGGCAGTGGCTATCCTCGCCCGAGACGGGGCTTAAGCATAAAATGTACTTTGCCCGCCGAGGCGGTATCTACACAGGCTTTACCTACCGTGGCTTTAAAAACGAGCAGCTATGCGACCCTGTGAGCTTTTCTCACGGCGAGTTCAGCTACAGCGGCGAGGTATCAAGGCTTGTGCTTCACGCCGACAGGCGGGGGATATTTACAACCGTCACCTCCTACAAGGACGGATACAGCGATATAGTCATAGGCTGACAAAAAACCCGCCGTTTATCATAACGGCGGGATATTTTTATGCTTTCTTCTTTTGCCTTATCGCCACAAGCACAAGCAGCAGTGCACCTACACTAATGCAGATGACCACTATGGGCTTGACACTCGCCTTGCTGTCGGCGGCGGAGCTGCTGTCAGGGGCTGTGCTGTCAGCGGCGGCTTTTTTTGCTGACTGCATAGCGGGGTCGTGGTCTGTCCAGCCATAGAGCTCCTCGATCTTTTTGATAAGCGTACCTGCTGCACGTTCGTGCGAGACCTCCTTGGGGTGGTAGTCAGCACCGTAGCCGTCGGCGGGGTCGATAGAGTCAAGCTCCAGGCAGTTTATCTTACTGTCGCCGCTTTCCGACTTGTAGCTGTCGACCACCTCTGTTATAGCGGGGTAGAGCTGGCTGCCCATAAGCCCCAAAACGCAGAGGATCTCGCTGTCAGGGTTTTTGCCCCTTATCTGCTTGATGAGGTCTGTATATGCGCTTTTAAACTCTTCAACACGGTCTGCCTTGCCCTTGGTGTAGCTGTTATCGTTAGTGCCTATATTTATAACGATAAGCTCGGGAGAGGTCTCAAAGCCCCACTTGTTGATATCGATCGAGCCATTGCCCGTTGAGCCGTAGCTGTGGCCGACGAGCTCGTAGAAATCCTTCATAAGGTTTTGGGTATTGGGGGTGCTGCCCGTGGTGTAGGCAGAAACTGCGCCGCAGCCGCTGTAGGAGACCATGCTGTAGTCGGCGTTGAAGTGCTGTGCTGTCTTGTAGGCGTAAGTCTTTGTGCCGTCCTCGGTAGAGGTGAGAAAATGCTCCTGCTCGCTGTCGGCGTCAACGCCGTAGCCGCAGGTTATAGAGTCGCCGACAAATTCGATCAAATGCGAGCCGTTTGCCGAGGGCTTGATAGAGTCGGAATCAGTGAAGATATTTTCAAGCAAGACCGTATTGTTAGCACATTCAGAGACCTTTAAGAGCTTTACGGTATGCTCGCCCTCCTTATCAAAATCGACAGTTATAGTTTCAAACGGGTACTCGGTCAGGCACTTGTCATACACGACCTCGCCGTCGGCATATACCTTGATCCTTGCGCCGTCTCTTTCGCTGAAGGCGGCATTGTCGCCCATAAGGTTCATTTCGGCGTGCTTGCCCGTAAAGTCGAACGACACGCCCGAATCGGTAAGCCCGAACCACAGCTCGTCATTGGAATAGACAGACCTGCCTATATACTTTACGTTATCATCAGTCGGCTTGAACTGTGTAAGCTTATCCTCAGCAGCCGCAGGGAGCGTAAGCGCACTCGCCGCCATTACCGCCGCCAAAAATGCGGAAAAAAAACTATTCCTTTTCATTCTTTTCGTTCCTTTCATAGTTTTTTACTGATTATAGCACACAAATATGAAATTTTCAATACTTGACATTGAACAGATATTATTATAAAATAGTAGTAGAGGGTTTAGCGGAGCTTCACTCCGCTAGGTAATAGTTAATAGGTAATAGGTATGGTGTCGGCTGTGCCGACATCATACCCATTCGGGCAGCCGCTTATAAGAATCGTGGGCGAAGCCCACCACCTAAATTGTGCATTGTGCATTGTGCATTGAAAAAACGAAAGGGTTGATCGTATGACACCGTATGAAAAGCTGAAAAAATGCTATGAATGTGTAAGGGAAAGGACGGACTTTGTACCGCAGATAGCGCTGGTGCTGGGGTCGGGGCTGGGGGCGTTTGCTGACAGCATAAAAAAGACCGCAGAGATCGACTATAAGGATATAGAGGGCTTCCCGCAATCGACCGTTGAGGGGCACAAGGGAAGGTTCGTTTTCGGGTATATCGACAATGTGCCGATAGTTTGTATGCAGGGGCGTGTGCATTATTACGAGGGGTATGACATCAAGGACGTTGTGCTGCCGACAAGGCTTATGGCTATGCTGGGGGCTAAGGTGCTGTTTTTGACGAATGCCTCGGGCGGCATAAACAAGGGCTTCTCGGCGGGGGATCTGATGATACTGACAGACCACATAGCCTCCTTTGTGCCGAACCCGCTGATAGGTGCGAACATTGACGAGCTCGGAACACGCTTCCCCGATATGAGCGAGGTATATGACAAGGTGCTTGTGAATATCATAAAAGAAACGGCAAAGGAAAACGGCATCAGGGTGCAGCAGGGCGTTTATGCACAGCTTACAGGCCCTTCCTTTGAGACACCTGCGGAGATAAGAATGCTTAGTGCCTTGGGTGCTGACGCTGTGGGAATGAGCACGGCTGTCGAGGCGATAGCGGGCAGGCACGCAGGCATGAGGGTGTGTGCGGTTTCCTGCGTGTGCAACCTTGCGGCGGGCATAAGCCCCACACCCCTCAGCCATGCCGAGGTGCAGGAGGCTGCGGCAAAAGCAGCACCGCTTTTCAAGAAGCTGATAGCGCAGTCGGTAGAAGAGATCTCCGACGCACTGCTGACAGGTAAGATATAAATGGAGTATTTTGACACCGACCCCGTAAGGCTCTCGGGGGGAAAGAAAAGCATAATCATTATCGACCAGAGGCGGCTGCCGGGCGAGCTTGTAACAAGAGAGATCACCTCCGCTAAGGATATGTATGATGCAATAAAAACGCTTGCCGTGCGGGGGGCGCCCTGCATAGGGATATTTGCGGCGTACTGCGTTTATGTAAGGGCAGAGCACACCCCTGACGGTGAGCTTGATAACGAGCTTTCGGGGTTTGCCGAGTATTTGAACTCGTCACGCCCTACGGCTGTCAACCTTTCGTGGGCGCTTTCGCAGATGAGGGCGGTGCTTGATGAGAGCAGGGGGCTCACACCCACGCAAAGGCGGGAGGTGCTGCTTAAAAAGGCGCAGCAGATACACCAAAGCGACATTGACACCTGCGAAAAAATAGCCGAGTACGGGCTTGGGCTTATTAAAGAAAATGACGGGGTCATCACCCACTGCAACGCCGGGGCGCTTGCGACCTCACGGCTGGGAACAGGGCTGGGGCCTTTGCTGCTCGCAGCAAGGAGGGGGATAAAGCTTCGCCCCTACGTTGACGAGACAAGGCCGCTTTTGCAGGGGGCAAGGCTCACGGCATACGAGCTGCAAAAAGCCGGGCTTGAGCCGACGCTTATCTGCGATAATATGGCGGCGTATGTTATGAGCAGAGGGCTTGTAAACACCGTGTTCATCGGGGCTGACAGGATAGCCGCAAACGGCGACACGGCAAACAAGATAGGCTCGCTTTCGCTTGCGGTAAACGCAAAGCATTTCGGGGTGCCGTTCTACGTCTTTGCGCCGAGGTCAACCTTTGACCCTAAGTGCAAAACGGGTGAGGATATTCCTATCGAGCTGCGAGAGGGCAGCGAGATAAGCACGCTGTACTTTGAAAGACCTATAGCCCCCGAGGGGGTAAGGTGCCTGAACCCTGCGTTCGATGTCGTTCCTCACGAGCTTATCACGGCGATAGTGACGGAGGAAGGGGTACTTTCGGTCGGTGGCTGATATTGCACCCGCAGTGCGGGGCAGTTTTTAAAATAGAGAGGGCAGATCATTATGATAAGATTTAAGAATGCAAGGATCATGACGCTTAGCGGCGAGAAGCCGTTTGAGGTGACTGAAGGCGAGGTATGGACAGACGGTGACAGGATAGCATTTGTCGGCGTGCCTAGCAAGGAGCAGCTTGAAGCGGCAAGCTTTGAGCGTGAGATCTGTGTTATGAAAAACCTGATAATGCCGTCGTTCAAAAATGCACACACACACTCTGCGATGACCTTCCTGCGGTCGTATGCAGACGACCTGCCGCTTCAGGAGTGGCTTTTCAACAAGGTTTTCCCGCTTGAGGCAAGGCTGACCGGGGAGGACGTTTATTATTTCACGAAGCTTGCAAACCTTGAATACCTCACAAGCGGCATAACGGCTAGCTTTGATATGTATTTTGAGCTTGATGACTATGTTAAGGCGTGCTGCGAAATGGGTTTCAGGTCGGTATTGTGCGGGTCTGTTTCGGGGGACGAGGGTAATGCGGAAAGGCTCGAGGGCTACTATAAAAAATACAACGGCATAGACCCGCTGATAAGCTTCAGGCTGGGCTTTCACGCAGAGTACACCTGCGATATAAAGCTGCTTGAGAGGATAGGCGAGCTTGCCGAAAAATACAAGGCGCCTGTTTCAACGCACAACAGCGAGACTGCCAAAGAGGTGCGTGAATGTATAGAAAAATACGGCAAGACACCGACTGCGCTGTTTGAGAGCCTTGGCATATACAGCTACGGCGGTGCGGGCTTCCACTGCGTGCATATGAGCGAGGAGGATCTTGACATATTTGCAAGAAGGGGCGTTTACATAGTACACAACCCCGCCTCGAACGCAAAGCTTGCAAGCGGCATAGCCGACATAAAGGCGATTGGGCAAAAGGGCATAGGCTTAGCGCTCGGCACAGACGGGCCTGCAAGCAACAATGCGCTTGATATGTTCAGAGAGATGTATCTTATGAGCGTGCTTGGCAAGCTAAGGGAAAACGATGCGGCGGCGTGCGATGCAAATGATGTGCTGTATGCGGCGACTGTCGGCGGCGCAAGGGCTATGGGGCTTGATGACTGCGACACGCTGGAGGCGGGCAAGCAGGCAGACCTTATCATACTCGATCTTAAGCAGCCCAATATGCAGCCGATAAACAACATATCAAAGAACATAGTTTACAGCGGCTCGAAAGCTAACGTCAAGCTTACCATGTGTGCAGGAAGGGTGCTGTATGAGGACGGGCAGTTCACAAATGCCGACGCTGACGAGATCTATGCGGGCGCACAGGAGCGTGCACAGAGGATACAGCGGGAGGTACAGTCCTGAGCCTGACGGCGGAAGAAAAAAGGAAGGCAGTATGGCTGACAGCGGCAGGGGCTTTGGTGATCATAGGAATGGTGTGGGGCTTTTTGAGCCTATATCACAAAACGGTACAAAGCGGCATACTGCTTGAAGGAACGTGGCAGGGCGACGGAACGATAATAAAGATAGACGGAAAAACGGCAGAATTCTACCGCAGCGGTGCGGCGGAGGCTGCCGTTTTGAATATTTACGGGGTACAGGACAGGCTGCTGCGTGAGGGGGAGGTCGAGTACTGCTGCGAGCTTTGCTTTGAGAAGCGGATCACGCAGGCAAAGATCACCTACATAAATCACGAGGGGCGGGTGAGCCTTGTTTTTGAAAGCGTTTCTCAAGCAGAGGGGGAGGCTGCCTTTACCTTACAGCGCAAATGAAATTTTGGTTTGTTGAATATTTATGAAGAAGCTATCATATTCACCATTTTACGGGGGAAATTTGCGGCGCATTAGTGCAAAGTTCTGATTTTTTGCAGGATTTGGAAAAATAACTTGCAAAAACGAAGGAAAAAGTATAAAATAATAAAGGTAAAAACGAAGCTAAAATATATGGTGGAGGAAAACGGTATGTTGATGACTGAAATGACAAAGGAACAGCTTGAAGAGGTGCTCTCTCAGGCTAAGAGCGAGTATGAGGGCTACAAGGCTTTAGGGCTTACGCTCAATATGGCAAGGGGCAAGCCCGCAGCAGACCAGCTTGCACTTACTAAGGGTATGCTTGATGCAGTAGATTCCTCGAGCGACTGCAAGGCAGCAGACGGAACAGACTGCCGCAACTACGGCGTGCTTGACGGCTTGAAGGAGACTAAGAAGCTGTTTTGCGATATGCTGGGCGTCAAGGACGAGGAGCTTATCGTCGGCGGAAACTCATCACTGAACCTTATGTATGATACTATTGCAAGAAACTACATCTTCGGCGTAGGCGAGGGCAAGAAGGCGTGGAAGGATCAGGGCAAGATCAAGTGGCTGTGCCCCGCACCCGGCTATGACAGGCACTTTGCGATAACGGAGCGCTTCGGCTTTGAGCTTATCACAGTTCCTATGAAGGCTGACGGCCCGGATATGGACGCAGTTGAAAAGCTCGTTTCCGAGGACGAGAGCATAAAGGGCATATGGTGTGTTCCTATGTATGCAAACCCGACGGGTATAACCTACTCTGACGAGGTAGTAAAGAGATTTGCCGCCCTCAAGCCCAAGGCAGATGATTTCAGGATATTCTGGGACAACGCATACTGCGTACACCACTTAACAGACACGCCCGACACGCTTTTGAACATTCTTGACGAGTGCAAAAAGGCGGGCAGCGAGGATATGGTATACATCTTTGCATCGACATCGAAGGTCTCCTTTGCGGGCGCAGGCGTTGCGGTAATGGCTGCGAGCAAGGCAAACATCGACTATGTAAAGTACCATATGACTATACAGACGATAGGCTTTGATAAGATAAACCAGCTAAGGCACGCAAAATATTTCAAGGACTATGAGGGCATTAAGGCGCATATGAAAAAGCACGCAGCTATCATAGCGCCCAAGTTTGAGGCTGTTTTAAAGGCGCTTGATGAGAGCGTAAAGCCTTTAGGCATCGGCAGCTACAACAGCCCCAGAGGCGGCTACTTTATAAGCTTTGACACGCTTGACGGGTGTGCAAAGAGGGTAGTTTCGCTGTGCAAGGAGGCAGGCGTTGTAATGACAGGCGCAGGCGCTACCTTCCCTTACGGCAAAGACCCGAAGGACAGCAACATAAGGATAGCACCGACCCTACCGCCTATAAACGAGCTTGAGCAGGCGATGAAGGTATTCATCTGCGCTGTCAAGATAGCAAGTGCAGAGAAGCTTTTAGCTAAGTAAAAGTAAAAGGATATTTCAGATACGCCGCCCTGTGCAAACTGCACAGGGCGGCTTTTGGGTATTGCAATTTATTAAAGAATGGTGTATAATTAAGATATATAAATATAAGGGGAGTGTATAAGAGTGATAAAAAGAGCGGCAGCGGTGGCTTTGGCGCTTACGGCGGTAATGAGCCTCAGTGCCTGCGGTGAAATTGATGAAAGCAGCAGCAAAAAGGAGAAGGCGGCACCGCTGCAAAGCGAGAGCAGCAGCGCTGTTACCGAAACCGAAACAAGCGAGCCGGAGAGCAGCGAGAATGATAGCAGCGAGGCTGACAGCAGCGAGAATGATAGCAGTGAGGCTGACAGCAGCGAACCCGAGCAGACCGCCCCGCCAAGCGGCGCTGAAAGCCTGGAGGAGTTTGAAAAGACCATTCCGCTCGTTTTGGGGCAGGACGGTGAAACGGCGATAGCCGAACTTGACAAGATCCTTGGTATCTTGCACGGCGAGCCTGTGATCTATGACGGGCTTATGAATGCGGCAGGTCAGCGCTATGAGGATTACATCTATGCCTTTGACGGCGGCTATGAGCTGCTCGGCCAAAGGCTTTACAGGATAGACCTTGACTGCGTGAGCGATGATAAAACGGTCTTCACAGTCGGCTTTCATATGAACACCGACATAAACACCCACGAGGGGCATGACCCCGAGTGGAAGGAGTGCAAGGCGGCTTACGAGAGCCTTTACAAAATGCTTTCCGAGCGCTACGGCGAGCCCGACGAGAAATTCACCCCCGAGGTCAATGACTATTTCGGCGCACTTTGGAAGGACACGCCCTGCGGGGAGATCTGGATCTCCTGGGCGGAAAAAATCTTCCAAAGCGAGCAGCCGGATCTTATCATCTCGTTCTCAAGGCTTGGAACAAACTGATCTTACCACTGAAAGGCGGTGCAGAAATGACGGCAAAAGGTTTTTTGGGCCTTGCTTTGGCATTGTCGGCAATGTTTGGGCTTTCCTCCTGCGATAAACAAAGCGGCTCGTCATCAGACTATGACAGTTCATCATTTCAAAGCGACAGCCTTATGACGGATAATAGCCCCGTGCAGGACAGCTCACGGGCGGCAGCCGAAACGGCAATTGCCGATCTTGATGAGGGAATAGCCTTTGCAGAAAAGGTCATCTCGGAGGAAACGTCAAATGCTGCTAATGAGGATATCGCTGAGCTTACTCGTGCTCAGCCGGAGGTACACAGCCCCGATGCGGGCTCACAGATAATGAGCTATAAGGCAGGTGTTGAGCTCTTTGGTGAGAGCTTTGGCACTGCAGAGCTTGAAGAGGGCGAAAGGGGCGGCGATGTGATAAGCCTCAGCTTCCTTGCAAACGCAAGAGAGGGGGCGGGCTATGAGGGGCACTTATCATCAGAGGAATGCGAAAAGATATACACCTCGCTTTTAGGAAAGTTCAGCGCACTTTACGGCGAGCCGCAAAAATATGATGACGGTCTGTTTAAAGGGGCGTGCTTTACCGAAACTCACATAAAAAACACAAAGCGTGTGATAATAAAATACTGCGACAGGGAAAGCGACGCAGCAAGCTTTGTAAATACAGTTCTCTGCTTTGAAAAAAGGCAGGGGCTTAAATAATGAACACCCTTTTACATAAGTGTTCCTGGGATAAATGAGAATTTATCTTATTAGGTAATAGGTAATAGGGAATAGGTAATAGGTGAGGTGCACCTGCGAAGGGGGTACGGGGGGCACTTGCCTACTGCGAAGGCAGGCAAAGCCCCCCGAAACCGGGCGTGAGACTT
>JAFRYW010000055.1 GCA_017442845.1 Ruminococcus sp. | reverse complement strand
CCCATTCGGGCTTGTTAGGGAAGCGAATACGCTTATTTTAGGCATTATCGTTAGGGTGAACGGCCGAATGGCCATAACATCGCCGAAGGCGATACCTTCATTGTGCATTGTGCATTGTGAATTGTGCATTGGATCAAATTCCAATTTATCTTTGCAGCACAGTCAGACCGTGGATAGGATCATGCTCCGCCTAGGTAGACAAATAGGCGGGAATGTGGTATAATGACCTAAAGAAAGGGGGCGGCAGGGTATGAAGATATGTAAGCGCTGTCTGTTGGACGAGCTTGATGAGGGCGGGCTTTACCGCACCGTGCAGGAACGTATAGCGCTGCTTGATGAGAGCGTTAAGGCAGAGCCCTCGCTCTACCGGGAAAGGCTTAAGCTTTGCCGTGAGTGCGACCACTTAACAAACGGAATGTGCGCCCTTTGCGGCTGCTTTGTCGAGCTGCGGGCAGCAAAAAAGGATATGTACTGCCCCGACAGCGTAAAAAAATGGTAGAGCGCCCCACAGGGCTTGAAATCTGACAAAAAATGTGGTATAATAAATAGGTTAAGGTGACCCCTTGTGCGGCGTTGCCTTAAATGATTTATCTTGCGGGGCTTGCCCCAAACAAAAGGAAGTGAAAGCGCTTGGGAAAAATAATATCCGTTATCACCCAAAAGGGCGGTGTCGGCAAGACAACGACAGTTAATGCCCTGTGCGCTACGCTTTCAAGGAATGACTACAGGGTGCTTGCGATAGATATGGACCCGCAGGGCAACCTCTCCTTCTCAACAGGGGCAGACACCGACTCAAAGCCCACGATCTACGAGCTTATCAAGGGCGATGTGACCGTCAAGGAGGCCATACAGCGAATGAGCATGACAGACATCGTGCCGTCAAATATCCTGCTGTCGGGCATCGAGCTTGAGTATACGGGCAAGAACAGAGAGTTCCTGCTATACACAGCGCTCAAGGAGGCGCAGCCTTTTTACGATTATATAATAGTCGACTCTCCGCCGGGGCTGGGTATTTTGACAGTAAATGCGCTGACGGCGTGCGATTATGTCATCATACCTATGATGCCGGATATTTTTTCTTTGCAGGGCCTCACGCTCGTTTATGAGACTATAGACTATGTCAAGCACACTATAAACCCCGGCATAGAGATCGCAGGGGTGTTGATAAACCGCTACGTCAAGCGCTCAAAGCTTCACAAGGAGGTCTATGGCACAGCCAAGATGATCTGTCAGAAGCTGCATATACCGCTGCTTGAAACTGTGATAAGAAACTCAACAGCCCTTGCCGAGGCGCAGGCGCTGCAAATGGATATAACAGAATACGCAAGGCGCAGCACAGGCACTAAGGATTTTGCTTCCCTTGTCACCGAGCTTGAACGCTACGGCATGGTGAAGCACCCGTATCAAACAGGTAATAAGTAATAGGTAATAGATCTATTCCCGTTGCCTATAATGTCTCAAGTATAAATAAAAACGACCTATTACCTATTACCTATGACCTATTACCTAAAAATGGGGGTGTTACAATATGGCAAAGACCAAGAAGGATATAAACAAGCAGGCGATGTTCTCAAAGATCATGCCTTCGGGAGACAGTGCGCATACTGTAGCGCCGAATGTCAAGAATATGCAGCCCTTTGACCCATATGAGGACGAGAGGGACAAAAAATCTGCCGAGGTAAAGGCTGAGCTTGAGCGGCAGCACATGACCCCCGAGCAGCTTGAGGCAGAAAAAAAGGCGGAGGAGGAAAGGCTTAAGGCCGAGCAGGAGGCAAAGGAGCAAAAGCCCGAAGCCCCCGATGTCGAAGAGATAATAAACACCTACTCAAAGGACGCAAAGCCCGCCGAGGGCAAGGAGCAAAAGCCCGAGCCCGAAAAGGAAACAAAGCCCGAGGAAAAAGAGGAAAAAAAGCCCGCCGACAAAAAGCCGGAGCCTGCCCCGCAGCCCGACACCGCCGTCAAGGTGATAAACATTCACGAGCGAATGGTCGCAAAGCGGATAGAGGGGGCGCTCAAAAAGTTCGGGTGCTGCTCGTGTACGCTTTGCAGGAATGACGCTATGGCTATGGCGCTAAACACCGTAAGCCCCAAATACATCGTCACGACCGAGGCAGATGTTGAAGCACTTCTCAAAAACGAAGACCCCGCCGAGGTAACGCAGGCTATTTCAAAGGCCATACTGCACGTAAAGGCTAACCCGAGGCACTAAGTGCACGGCTGCGCCGCTAAAATAAAAAAGAAGAAAGAATAAATAAGAAATAATAAAAGAGGTATCGCCCTACGGTCGATGATATTT
>JAFRYW010000005.1 GCA_017442845.1 Ruminococcus sp. | reverse complement strand
TAGTGCCCGTTCTTACCATTTCAACAATGCCGTATGGCTCTAAAAGGGCTACAAACTTGACTAAGTGGTCGTACTTGTCGCATATCTCAAGGGTCATGGTGTTTACGGTCAGGTCGATGACCTTTGATTCTGTTATCTCGCAGATAGTCATTATCTCCTGCCTCTTCTCGGCCGTTGCATTTACCTTTAGGAGCATAAGCTCCCTCGCCATGCAGTCAGAGGGGCGGAAGGATTTGACCTTTATGACCTCGATAAGCTTGTTTAGCTGCTTTTCTATCTGCTCAACAGTGTGATCGTCACCGTCGGCGATTATTGTTATGCGGCTGACCTCAGGGTTCTCTGTCGGGCCGACTGCAAGGCTCTCGATATTAAAGCCTCTTCTCGAAAAAAGCCCCGAAATTCTCGAAAGCACGCCGCTGTGGTTCTCAACTAAAACCGAAATAGTATGCTTCATATTATTCTACTCCTTTACACTACTAAAGTATTATAACACTACAGTATTAAATCTTTATGAATATTTAGCGTATATTTAATTAACACTTACATTATATGCCTTGTTTTCATAAAGTCGGTGCGTCTTCATCAACGCAGACCTCGACCAGCATAAGCTTGTCCTCGCCGGCAAGTGCCTCTATCGCTTTGTTCATGCTCTTGGTATCGTGAACACGCATCGAGGGTATGCCGTAGGCTGCCGCAAGCTTTACAAAGTCGGGCGAGCCGTCCAGAAAAACGGACACCTTTCTGCCGTCATATCCCTTGTCCTGAAGCTCTCTTACCATTCCAAGGCAGTTGTTTGTCATAACAACTATCTTGACCTTTATTCCATATTGAACACAGGTCGCCATTTCCATAAACTGCATCTGGAACGATCCGTCGCCGCAGATCTGCAAGGCCGTTCTTTCGGGGCACGCCATTTTAGCGCCCATAGCGCAGGGGAGTGAGTAGCCCATAGTTCCCATGCCGCCCGAGGTTAGGAATCTTCCGCCCTGCTTAAGCTTGTAGCCTGTTGCAGCCCATATCTGGTTCTGCCCTACATCTGCTACAACAGTCGTATCTGCGGGCATAGCCTCGGAGAGCTTCTCAATAAACTGCCTGGGGTCTACTGTTCCCTTTTTTGGCTTGCTGTATTTTCTCTTCACACGGTAAGTGTCAAGGTGTTCGATCCATTCCCTGTGCTCCATGGGCTCGACTACCTTCAGAAGCTGTGTGAGAACGTCCTTTGCGTTGCCTACGAGCGGAATGTCTGTGCCGATGTTCTTGCCGATCTCGGCGGGGTCGATGTCCATATGTATAATCGTGGTGCTCTGTTCAAGCTTTAGCGGGTTGTTGACTGCTCTGTCTCCGACCCTTGCACCTACGAGCATGAGCGTGTCGCAGTCATTAGCCGCAGCATTTGCGCTTTTGACGCCGTGCGTTCCTATCATTCCGAAAAAGCGCCTGTCCTCGTCATTAAAGCAGGATATTCCCATCATTGTTGTGATAACGGGAATGTCCATGATCTCGCTAAGCTGCCTAACCTCCTCGGTCGCCCCCGATGCAAATACACCGCCGCCTATGCATATGAGCGGCCTTTTTGCCTCCTTTAGTGCCTTTGCGACTCTTTTGACCTGCATAGCGTTGCCCTTGATAGTCGGCTTGTAGGAGCGTATCTTGACCTGCTTCGGGTATTCAAAATCTATTGAGGCTTTTTGAACATCTACAGGAACATCTATAAGTACAGGCCCCGGTCTGCCGCTTCCTGCAATAAAGAAGGCCTCTTTGAAAATACGGGGAATATCCCTTGCGTCCTTAACAAGGTATGAGTGCTTTACAAACGGCTCGGCAGCCCCGGTAATGTCTGCCTCCTGAAAAGCGTCTGAGCCTATCTGCTCTGTAGCGACCTGCCCTGTTATAGCTATAATCGGCACGCTGTCTGCATATGCTGTAGCTATAGCCGTTATAAGGTTAACAGCACCGGGGCCCGAGGTCGCAATACAAACCTGCGGCTTTCCCGTCATTCTTGCAAAGCCGCTTGCAGCATGGCCGCCGTTTGCCTCGTGGCGAACGAGTATGTTATTTATAGTATCCTCTTCATCGAGCAATGCGTCAAAGAAAGGGCATATCGCAGCGCCCGGGTAGCCGTATACGGTATTTATCCCCTCGGCCTTAAGACACTCGACCATTGCCTTGCTCGCAGACATTTTCATATTATTTCTTCCTTTCTATGATAAACTAACTCCCTATATTATACCATATCTGCCTTCTTTAGTCAAGGGCAGAATGCTGTTTTTTAGCTGATAAAAAAAGTCAGACTAAAGTTGCATATTTTGTTTTTTTGTGGTATAATTATTTTGATCAGTATTGGATCATTGGCAGGTGATTGGCTGGAAAGGCTTTCCGAAATAGTCGGCGAGCAAATGGTTTACCTGCTTGTTGAGGAAAGCTCGGAGGATTATTATATCACCGATAAAAAGTTTAATCGGCTTATATCCTAAAACCATCACGACGTTGTGTTGTTTTTTGGAAACGGTCTTGATGAACAAAAGATAAGTTAAGTTTGCTGTAAATAAAGGAGGGCTAAAAATGAAATATATAATGTCTATCGACCAGGGCACGACATCTTCCCGTGCGGTAATATTCGATAAGGGCGGCAATATAGTGTCAATCGCTCAAAAGGAGTTCACTCAGTATTATACCGGTGACGGCTATGTTGAGCACGATGCCGAGGAGATATTTGACACCCAGCTCGAGGTGTGCAGAAAGGCTATGGAGAAGCTAAAGATAAAAGCCTGCGATATTGCCGCTATCGGAATAACAAACCAGCGTGAAACAACTGTTGTATGGGATAAAAACACAGGAAAGCCTATTTGCCGTGCTATAGTATGGCAGTGCCGCAGAACTGCCCCCTTTTGCAAGACACTTGAAGCGCAGGGGCTGACACAGTTTTTCTCGTCAAAGACAGGGCTGCTGATCGACCCGTATTTTTCGGCAACAAAGCTGCGCTGGATCTTAGATAATGTCGAGGGTGCAAGGGAAAGGGCACAGGCAGGCGAGCTTCTTTTCGGCACTATCGACTGCTGGCTTATATGGAAGCTTTCCGGCGGCAGATGCCACGCTACCGATTTTTCCAATGCATCAAGAACTATGCTTTATAATATAAATACACTTGATTGGGATAATGAGATCCTTGGGCTTTTAGGTATCCCTCGTGATATGATGCCAAGGGTGGTTGATTCCTCGGGTGTCATTTGCGAGACCGATGCTTCGCTTTTTGGCGAACCTATCGTTATCTCGGGCTGTGCGGGCGATCAGCAGTCTGCGCTTTTCGGCCAGTGCTGCTTTGAGGAGGGCGACGTTAAGAACACCTACGGCACGGGCGGCTTTTTGCTTATGAATACAGGTGATAAGCCCGTGCGCTCATCAAGCGGGCTGCTTACTACTATCGGCTGGGGTATAGGTGGTAAGGTCACTTATGCCTTGGAGGGCTCTGTGTTTATAGCGGGCGCTGTTGTAAAGTGGCTGCGTGATGAGCTTAAAATGGTCGAGACAGCCGCTGAGACAGAGCGCCTGGCCTTAGAGGTCGAGAATACAAACGGTGTGTATATCGTTCCTGCCTTTGTGGGTCTTGGCGCACCCTATTGGGATAGTGATGCCAGAGGGGTCATAACAGGTCTGACAAGAGGCGCAGGCCGCAGCCATATCGTTCGTGCTGCCCTAGAAGCTATAGCCTACCAGACCTGTGATGTGCTCGCAGCTATGGAGAAGGATACAGGCTCGCTAAGATCTGTCAAAGTCGATGGGGGCGCAAGCTCAAATAATTTCCTTATGCAGTTTCAGGCTGATATGCTCGACCGCCCCTTGATACGCCCTAAGAATGTGGAATCAACAGCTTTTGGGGCATTTCTGTTAGCGGGGCTTGGCTGCGGGTATTATAAGGATATCGCAGAGGTGACAAGGCTTTCGGGAAGCTTTGAGACCTTTAGCCCGAGTATCACAGCCGATAAAAGAGTCGCTTTGCTGGGTGGCTGGAAAAAGGCAGTCGAGAAGGCTAAAAGCAATTGACATTTAACTAAAAATGTAATATAATAAATAAGTACGAATAATGTCGAAGGGAGGGGTGGAGCCTTGGCTAAAAAATACTTTGAGAACCGTGAGATTTCGTGGCTGAAATTCAATTACCGTGTGCTTGAAGAGGCAAGGGATAATTCTGTGCCGCTGCTTGAGCGCCTTAGCTTTGCTTCTATCTTCCTTTCCAATTTAGATGAGTTTTATAGGGTGAGGACAGGTGCACTTATAAGACAATCGCTCGATGATGATTCGCAGGTCGATGCCCGCACTAAGCTTCGCCCCTCGCAGCAGCTCCAAAAGATCTATAAGCGCACTGCAAAGCTGTATGAGCTTTTTGATATGACCTTTGCCGATATTGAAGCAGGCCTTGCCTCTATGGGTGCGGTAAGAAAGACCTTAAAGACCCTGACAGACGGTGAAAAGACCTATTGCTCATCATTTGCCGAGCATGAGCTTAGGCCTAAGCTTAAAATGTATGAGAATGCCAAGAGCTTCTTTGCTGAAAACGGCAGGGTGTATTATGCCTTTATGTGCGATAACGGCATACATATCCTCGACTATACGGGTGACCACTCTACGATGATCGGCTTGAATGTCACCGATAAGGCGTATATTCTTATCAGCGAGCTTGTCGGCAAATACGCCCACGAGATCATCGGCAGAAAGCCTACGGCTTTTTGTACCTTCCGTGTGACAAGAAGCGCCGCTCTTGATCTTGATACCGATTATATGGCCGAGCGTGACAGGCGTGAGGAAATGCGTAAGCTTGTACTCAGGCGCAAAAAGATGCCCCCCGTAAGGCTCGAGATAAGCGGCTGCACAGATAAGGCGCTTAAGGACGCTGTTTGCAGGCTGCTTCGTATAGGCGATGATATGACCTTTGAGCGGGTATCGCCCCTATGCTTTGACTTTGTAGGGGATCTTAGGGATAGGTTCTCTGATAACCTTTCGCTGTTTTATGCAAAGCAGTCACCCGTAAAGTCTCCGCTCGTTGACAGAGATAGGCCTATGATCTCTCAGGTCGAGGAAAGGGATATTCTGCTTTTTTACCCCTATGAGGATATTTCCGATTTTGTGCGCCTGCTTGATGAGGCGGCGGCAGACCCCCGTGTTAAGCGTATAAGCATAACCCTCTACCGTGCAGCTCACGATTCGGCTATCATAACTGCTCTTTGTAACGCCGCTAAAAACGGTAAGGACGTTTTAGCACTTGTTGAGCTGCGTGCAAGATTTGATGAGGAAAACAACATCATTAAGGCAGAAAAGCTTGAGGAGTCGGGCTGTAGGGTCATATTCGGTCTCCCCGGGATAAAGGTGCACTCGAAGCTTTGCCTGATAGAATATCAAGACGGTGAGGATACTAAGTACATCACCCAGATAGGTACAGGCAACTATAACGAAAAGACCTCAAGGATCTATACCGACCTTTCTCTTATTACCTCTGCCCCCGATATAGCGGCAGATGCTGTTGAGACATTTAAAAAGCTTGAAGAGGGAAGGCTCGTTGAGCGTTCTGATGCCTTGATGATCTCCCCGCTCTGCTTAAAGAGCAGGCTCATAGATTATATGGACGCTGAGATAACCGCTGCACGTTCTGGCGGCGAGGGGTATATCGGCGCAAAAATAAACTCCCTTACCGACCGAAAGGTGATAAAGAAGCTTGTAGAATGCTCGCAGGCGGGTGTTAAGGTCGAGCTTGTGGTGAGAGGGATATGCTGTCTTGTTCCCGGTATCGAGGGAAAGACGGATAATATAAGTGTCGTTTCAATTGTCGGCAGGTATTTAGAGCACGCAAGGATATATATCTTCGGTAACAGCACAAGGCGAAAGGTGTTCATCTCCTCCGCCGACTTTATGACGAGGAACCTTTCACGCCGTGTCGAGGCAGCTGCACCTATAAGAGACGAGCGCCAGCGTGAAAGGGTAGTTGAGTATTTCAAGCTTCAGCTTGCCGATAAGGTGAGGGGAAGGGTGCTTTGCTCTGACGGCATCTATAGGCGTGAGAATTACGATGAAGGCGAGAAGGACAGTCAGCAGCTTTTTTATGAAATGGCTTTGGCTAATGATAACGGGCCCGCTCCCGCAGATCGGCCTGCCGAGCCTAAGCTGCCCGAGCAGGTGTCAGCTCCTGAAAATGTGCCCGAGCCGCCGATTGAACTGCCACAGCCTGCTCCGCAGCCCGAGCAGCTGCAAGCCTCCTTGCAGCCTATCGAAGCGTCACCTGCACCGCAGCCGCAGAAAAAAGGTTTTTTTGCGTGGCTCAGGGGATTATTTTCAAAATAAAACGGGACTGAGTGCACTTTGCCTCGTCCCGTTTAATCATATTTTTTTGAAAGCCTTTCCTTTAAAGCGTTGAGCGAGCTTGCAGAGAGCTCCTCAAGATCTGCATTCTTGCGTTTTCTTGCTTGCCGCATAAGCTCGGCAAGCTCCTTCTCACGCTCGTGCCTTCTTGCGATAGCAAGGTCATGCTTGGAAAGCTGGTGCTCT
>JAFRYW010000054.1 GCA_017442845.1 Ruminococcus sp. | reverse complement strand
CGGGCAGGCTTTAATATGCCTATACTTATGGTAACTGCCAAGGAAGCCTTTGAGGACAAGCAGGAGGGCTTTATGGCAGGAACAGACGACTATATGGTAAAGCCTATCGACATAAACGAGATGATTCTGCGTGTAGGTGCGCTGCTCAGGCGTGCAAAGCTCGCCTCAGACCATAAGCTGACTATCGGCTCGTGCGTGCTCGATTACGATGCTGTGTCGATCTCGGTCAACGGCGGTGAGGCGCAGACGCTCCCACAGAAGGAATTTATGCTGCTTTTCAAGCTTCTCTCCTACCCCGACAAGATCTTCACACGCCGTGAGCTTCTCGACGAGATCTGGGGTATGGATCACGATGTTGACGAGAGAACTGTCGATGTTCACATCAAGCGTGTTCGTGAACGCTACCGTGAATGCGGCGATTTCGAGATAGTCACCGTAAGAGGCCTGGGCTATAAGGCAAAGAAGTTGAAATAAATTGGAATTTATCTCAATGCACAATTCACAATGCACAATGCACAATTGAGGTGTCGGCTGCGCCGACATCATGCCCATTCGGGCTTGTCAGGGCAGCGAGATCGCTTATTTTAAGGCAATATCGCCTGGGTGCACGGCCGAATGGCCATAACATTGCCGAAGGCGATACCTTCACCCAGCATTGTGAATTGTGCATTGTGCATTGTGCATTGATAAAAAAGGAGCAAGGCTTATGAAAAAAGCAGCCCTCGCACTCGCAGCGCTTTTGCTGACGGGGTGCGGCAGCAGTATACCAAGAGCGCCTGTCGAGACTGTGACGACGACAACCACCGCCGTTACTACCGCCCCGCAGACGACCACAACCGCCCCCGCAGCGACCACTATAGCCACTACCACCACCAAAAAGAAGGAAAAAAAGCCCGAGATCAAATATACCTATGCTGACACGGTAGAGATCTACCAAAAGCTTACGATAGGCGACTGGATCAAGGACGCTACCGTAAAGCCCGACAACGCCGATGACCCCCTGCCGACAGATACGCTCGGCAAAAACGAGGTGACCGTCAAATTCGGCGATGTAAAGCAAAAGCTCAGCTATACCGTTGCCGATACAACACCGCCGCAGTTTATCTACTGCCCCGACTATATCACCGTTCACAAGGGCTCGGGCTTTGAGCCGGGCGTATATATCGGCTACGGCGATAACTATGACAAAGCCCCGCAGGTAAGCTATTCCGGCAGTATCGACACTCTCACCTCGGGCGACTATGATGTCACCTTTACCGTGACCGATTCGAGCGGTAACAGCACCACAAAAGGGGCAACCATAAACGTAGTTGATGTGCTGCCCGACTATGAGAGCACTATCCCCGAGATGAGCTTTGAAGAGTTTAAGCAAAAATACTCCTCCGAAGGCTCCGACGTCGGGCTTGATGTAAGCTACTGGCAGGGCGATATAGACTTTAAAAAGGTCAAAAATGCGGGGTGCAGCTTTGTCTTTGTAAGGGCGGCACACCATTCCGACACTATCTACCCCGATGAGAACTTCCTGACTAACGTTGACAACGCCACGGCGGCAGGGCTTGATGTGGGAGTGTATTTCTACAGCACCTGCTCCTCCCCCGAGCAGGCAAGGGAGCAGGCACAGTATGTCATCGACAAGCTCGCAGGCAGGCAGCTTGCCCTTCCTATCGCCTTTGACTGGGAGAGCTTCGACCGCTTTCAGCGCTTTGGTATGAGCATACACGACCTCAACGAATGCTGCCGTGCCTTCTGCGAGGTGATAGAGCAAAACGGCTACAAGGCTATGCTCTACAGCAGCAAGAGCTTCCTTGAGAATTTTTGGGAGCCTGATGACAGCCGAGAGGTCTGGCTTGCAAACTACACCGAGCAGACAGACTATAAGGGCAGCTACACCTACTGGCAGCAGGGGCTGACACATATCGACGGCATCGGCGGCGATGTTGATGCAGATGTGAGATACCTAAAAGGCTGAGCCTTTATATGTAAATACAGAGTTAATAAACTATTATAATCGTTGACAATGTCAAAATAAAGTGGTATAATAATGTGTTGTAATATGTAAAACCGTATAAATGCGGAAAGGAAAATAGTATGAAGGTAGTTATTGTCGGAAACGGAAAGGTCGGCGGCAACCTTGCATCTACTCTTGCCGAGGAAGGGCACAGTATCACAGTTGTTGATATCAAGGGCGATAACCTTAAAAGAATACAGAGCACTCAGGACGTTATGACGATAGAGGGCAACGGCGCTACTATCGACGTTCAGCGTGAGGCGGGCGTCAGCAAGGCAGGGCTGCTTATTGCGGCAACGCCGTATGATGAGCTGAATATGCTCTGCTGCCTGCTTGCAAAGCGCCTGGGCTGCAAGAAAACGATCTCAAGGGTCAGAAACCCCGCCTACTACAGCCAGATAGATATGGTCAAGGACGAGCTTGGGCTGTCAATGGTAATAAACCCCGAGCTTACAACTGCCGAGGAGTTCGCAAGGGTGCTCATCTTCCCGACTGCCGCAAAGGTCGAGGTCTTTGAAAAGGGCAGGATCGAGCTGGTAGAGCATAAGCTCGCTGAGGATTCCACGCTTGACGGGCTCTCACTCGCCGAGATATATAAGAGGACCAATATCAGATTTCTTATCTGCGCCGTTCAGAGGGATTCTAAGATATTTATCCCTACGGGCGACTTTATACTCCGCTCGGGCGACAGGATAAATATCGCCGCCTCGCATAAGGACTTAGAGCGCTTTTTCAGAATGTGCGGTGCGCTTAAGGATAAGATCAAGACCGTAATGATCGTAGGCGGCGGAAAGATCTGCTACTACCTCTCACGCCAGCTTTTGTCTATCGGCATGAGGGTCAAGATCATCGAGCAGAACTATGACCGCTGCACCGAGCTTGCAGAGCTTTTGCCAAAGGCAACGGTTATCCACGGCGACGGAACAGATCAGGAGCTTTTGCAGGAGGAGGGCATCGACGATGCAGACTCCTTCGTGGCGATAACGGGCATTGATGAGGAAAACATCATTATGTCGCTCTACGCTAAGATGAACACCAACGCAAAGGTCGTTACAAAGGTAAACAGAGACAGCTACGTCGATCTTGCCTCGCAGATAGGGCTTGATACCGTGATCTCACCGAAATATATAACCACAAGCAATATCCTAAGCTATGTCAGGAGCCAGAGCGCTGCCCTTGACTCTAACATAGAATCGCTCTACCACCTCGTTTCCAACAAGGTCGAGGCTATAGAGTTCAAGGTAAGAGAGAATATCCCCGGCGTTGTGGGCATAAAGCTTGCATCTATGGAATTAAAAAAGAATGTCCTTATTTGTGCTATTGTCAGAAAGCGTGATATAATCATACCGAGCGGTATGGACACTATCGAGATCGGCGACAGCGTCGTAGTTGTCTGCAAGGAGCACCGGATCTCCGAGCTTAAGGATATTCTTGAATAACGGAGGTCAACGATGAACAAGCAGCTTGTTTTTCACTACCTTTCAAAGATCGTGCTTTTGGGGTCACTGCTGTTTTTGCTGCCTATGGCGGTAAGCCTTTACTACCACGAGCACAAAACTGCAACGATCTTCCTTATAGTCGGCATTTGCACAGCCATAGCGGGCGTGCCGCTGACTGTTATAAAGCCTAAAAATAAGCATATGTATGACAGAGAGGCACTTGTTATCGTGGCGCTGATGTGGATAGTGTACCCGATAATAGGCGCTTTGCCCTTTTATTTCTCGGGCGAGATCCCGCACTTTATAGATGCGGTGTTTGAGAGCGTTTCGGGCTTTACCACAACAGGCTCAACTATCCTGAAGGACGTTGAGGCGCTTTCACGTGGTATGCTTTTCTACAGAAGCCTGACCCACTGGGTCGGCGGTATGGGCGTTCTCGTGCTCGCTATTGCGATACTCCCCTCCTCTAACGATGCGCTTACGCTTATGAGGGCTGAATGTGCCGGCCCGCAGGTCGGCAAGATCGTGCCGAAGGGCAAATGGTCGGCAGCCTACCTTTATATAATATACGCCGTGCTGACGGCTGTTACGATAGTCCTGCTGCTTGTCGGCGGTATGCCGCTTTTTGACAGCGTCTGCCACGCTATGGGAACGGCAGGCACGGGCGGCTTCGGCATCAAAAATGACGGCGTTGCATTCTACAACTCGTCATATATAGATGCAGTTATCACTATAATGATGGCGCTTTTCGGCGTGAACTTCTCGCTTTATTACTTTATCCTTGCTAAGCGCCTTGGCGATGTTTGGAAAAACACCGAGATCAAGGTGTATATAGGCATCATGGCTGCGGCAACGGGGCTTATAATGATAGATATTGCCCCTATCTACCACAGCTTCAATAAGTGCCTGCGCTATGCGGGCTTTCAGGTATCGTCGATAATGACCTCAACGGGCTTTGCGACGGCTGACTACACACATTGGCCGGGCTTTTCGCAGATGATACTCGTTATCCTTATGTTCATAGGCGCCTGCGGCGGCTCAACGGGCGGCGGCTTCAAGGTCGCAAGGGTCATGATCCTCTTCAAAAACTCGCTGAGAACTATCAGAAAGCTGCTTAGCCCCAACTCCGTAAACGTAGTTAAGAGCGACTCAAAAACTATGGACGTTCAGGTCGTTCACAGCGTGCAGAATTACCTATCTATCTATATAGGGCTGATGATAGTATCATTACTGTTCGTCGCCTCGGACAATGCAGACTTTTCGACGACCTTCTCATCGGTCGCTACCTGCATAAATAACATAGGCCCCGGCCTTAACAAGGTAGGCCCGCTTGGCAACTTCTCCTTCTATTCCGACCTCTCGAAGGTGACGCTCACCCTCGATATGCTCTTAGGAAGGCTTGAATGTATGCCGATACTTATCCTCTTCTCGCCCTCGGCGTGGAGAAAGAATTTCTGATAACACAAATAAGCTCCTCACCAGGGTGAGGGGCTTTTGTTATCCCGTGATATAAAAATACAGCCCCGCCGCAACGCTTGCCAATATCCCATAAAGAATAACAGGGCCGCTTATTATAAATATCTTAGCGCCCAGGCCTGTGATATAGCCCTCGCTCCTGAACTCGACTGCGGGGGCTGCAACAGAGTTTGCAAACCCCGTGACAGGTACCAGCGTGCCCGCCCCTGCGTGCCTTGCTATCTTATGGTAAAGCCCGAGCGCTGTCAGCAGCGCCGACAAAAAGATAAGCGTCACCGTCGCAAGCGTTCCCGCACTCTGCTTATCTGCCCCAAGTGCCGAGTAAATGTCCGTCAGCCCCTGCCCCAGCACACAAATAAGCCCGCCTATCAAAAATGCCTTCGGGAACGTTACCCACCACTTTGTTTTCGCACTTTTCGTTTCACACATTTTGCTGTATTCTTCCTTCGTAAGCTGCATATATAATACACTTCCTTTGCTAAGATAAAT
>JAFRYW010000053.1 GCA_017442845.1 Ruminococcus sp. | reverse complement strand
TTGCTCTTGCGCTCCTTTTTCTTCTTGCGCTTGAACTTTATATCGCCGATCTTTCGCATAAAGCGGTATTTGAAGGTCTGGGCATACTTCTTGTAGTAGCCCTCCATTTCGATGTGCTTTGCCTGCTCGAGCTCTCTTGCCTCGGCCTCTGCCTTTCTCTTGGCAAGCCTTTCTCTGAGGTCGGGGTTATCCGTATCCTCGGGTATAAAGCCGAACACGAACGCCAAAATATACCTTATGAAGCGAGGGATAGCATAGATCGGGTTTTTCGAGTATTCCTTATAGATCTCACGGAAGGGCTTGGATTCAAAGCGCTGTCTTTCAGCCTTAAGCCGCTCTGCACGCTCTCTCTCGACACGTTCCTTTTCCCGCTTTTGCTGCTCGAGCTTCATTCGTGCAACTACTGCCCTTGGGTCTTCCTCCTCCTCGGGCTGCTGCTCGTCCGATGCTTGCTCGGCTGCCTCCTCTATATCGTTTCTTACCTCCTCGATCTCTGCCTCGGTAACCTCCTCGTAGGCCTTCTGCTCCTCTGCCTCCTCGGCAGCGTTCGCTTCCTCCTCTATCGTCTCGGCAGCTATTCCCTCTGCCTCGCCGAGCTCGGTCATTACCTGAAGCTTCTCCTGCTTTATCCTCTCTCTCTCAGCAGCCTCCTGCTCTTCCTTTTCCTTCCTCAGGCGCTCTTCCTCTGCCCTTTTGCGCTCCTCTTCGAGCCTTGCTAAGCGGATCTCCTCCTGCCTTGCACGCTCACGCTCGGCAGCCTCCTGCTCCTGACGCTTCTTTTCGAGCATTTCACGAAGCTGCCGCTCCTCCTCGAGCTGCTGCTGCCTGATCCTTTCCCGCTCGGCCTCCTTGGCCTCCTCGATACGGCGAAGCTCCTCCTGCCGTGCGATCTCCTCCTGACGCAGTCTCTCGGCCTCTTCCTCGGCCTTGATGCGCTCAAGCCGCTGCCTTTCCTGATTTCGCATATAGTTTCGCTCGATCTCAATGACCTTGGCGACCTGGTCTATAACGCCGCCGACGTCCTCGGGCATCTTCTTGATCAGCTTATTATCGCTGTCTGCCGCAAGGTAGCCCGCCGCCGCATCGGTTTGTATATCATATGAGCTTGCAAGCTCCTTATCAAAATGCTTTAAGAACCTCGGCATCAGGGATTTCTGCTTGACAGTCTTCATTTCCTCGAGCTTTTTGTTGCCGCCCTCTGCGTTATACGAGCGAAACAGCAAAAGGCTCAGTACAACGATCTTATAGAAATCCTCAACATATCTTACATCGGGCTTTACAGCCGTGTTTTCGACATTTATCTCATAGCCGACCTTGTCATAGCTCTCGATATACTGCCAAAGCGTGAGACAGGCCTTAAGATCGACGTTTTTCATAATAGCGTTTGTACGCATTACGGGCGGGCGGATAAAGGTGTTGCCGAGCGTCAGGCAAAGCTCCGAGCCCTTGTATTCCTCGATGATCTTTTTGAGCTTTTCTACCCTCTGCCAAACGGTAAGCCCGCTTTCGTTGACCGTGTCAAGGCTGTCGATAGTTTCGATATTTATGCCTATCTTCATCTTGCCGCCCATACCGTCATCAATGTCGGTATCGTAGCCTAAGGTGAGCACCTCCTCGTCCTTAGCCACCTGGGCGAGCTTTTCATATCTTCTGTTAATAAAAATATACAGCCTGTCAACAAGCGTGTTGACAAACTTATTCTCATATGTCATAAGGCTCTCTTCCTTATAAACATTGAGGATCTTTGAAGGGGTGATCTTCCCCGTTTTCTTGTCTATGCTCTGGATAAGGTCGGTATGCTGGGCTAGGTGCTTCACGCTCTCAACGGTTATCTTGCGTGAGAGGGCTATCGGCACTACCTCCTCAACATCCTCGATAGTACGCCTTGGGTTTCTAATTACATTATCTACGTGCATAAGCCCGTTTTCGATAGTCTCTACCCACGAGATATCTATCGCCTTTTCCATTATTTTCTTATTAAAGGCAAAATTGTTCCTGCTTGCGTGGAGAAGCGAGTCGAGCGAGTTGAACAGCTCGTCATCATTAAACTCCTTCACAAAGCTCTTAAACTCCTTAAGCCATTTTTGATCTGAACCTGCCAAGTGCCGACTCACCACCTTTTTTTCAATGCATAATGCGCAAAGCATAATGCACGGTCATTTTCTTTTCTAATACGGATACACTATCAGAACAGCTTTTGCAGTCTTTCAAGATAAGCAATAGATTCATTCATCTTGTTCTTGCCGAATAGCTTGGTCATATAAACGCAGAGCTCTCTAAGCTCCTCACGAAGCATCGCAAGGTTCAGGCTCTCAAACTTTCTGAAGATCTTTGTAGCCAAAACGTAGTCGATACCGTCAAGCTCCTCGCCGCCGCAGGCGACGTAAACGGGAACAAACAGGTTCATCTGCTTCAGGATACGGTTACCGAATGCGACCCTGAGCTTTTCTATTACCCACAGATCGAGCTGCTGTATCTTCTTTAGGTTCTCCTGCGAGATCGGGTACTTCTCAAATGCCTCGTTAAACAGCGCATCGAGGTGGTCGAAGCCCATATTTATAGGCGGCGTATCGGGCGCATCGAAGGCGATACCCTTAGCATCGAGGTTTATCGGCTGTGCACGGTCATAGACCTTATCCGATATAGCATAGGTCGAGTCATCGTTATTCGCAGTACCGATATACCATATATTCTGCGGTATCTTGATCTTGCCGTGGTCGAGGTTCACAGGGTCGGTGCTCCAGGCATTGGGCACGATGTCAAGCTCCCACTCATCTGCGTTAGGCATTTCGAGAATGGAGAGCATCTCTGCGAAGTAATACTCGATACGGGCAATATTCATCTCATCGAGAAGGATAAGGTTGATATCGTTATTGAAGCTTGAGGAGTAGATCCTCTTAAGGGTCTCGGTCTCGTTAAAGTTCTTGGTAAATTCGTTGAAGTAACCGAAAAGCTCGGTCCTGTCACGCCACGAGGGCTGAACAGAGGCTATAGTTGTATCATTTTGCAAAAACTTTCCGAACGAATACGGAAGCGATGTTTTACCTGTACCGGAGATACCCTGTAAAATGATAAGCTTAGTAGAAGCCATACCCGCAATAAACAGCCTGATAGTCTTAGGCTCATAGTACAGGTGCATTCTCGAGCAGGCAAAGTTTCTGTACCTGTCGCAGAACTCTTCAAGGGTTATGGTGTTATCATACTCGGGCGGGGTATAGGTCTTGTAGAAGGCATCGACCTCCATAAGCTTTGAGAAACGCCTGTCAGTAGTCTGGATAACGCCGTCATCGGTCGTTGTCTCGCCGCCTGCCATACCCTCGGCACCGGCAGCCTCGCCCTCCAGCATCATCTGCCCGTCACCCAAGGCCAATGCACCCGACATAGGAACGCCCATCTGTGCTACCTTCATAGCCATGATCTCGTCCTTTGCCTTTGTCATCTTGAGCACACGCCTTTGCAGCAGTGCGATCTCCTCCAAAAGATCCTCATTTGAAACGATAGAGTGCCGAAACCTTATATACTTTCTTACAGCCAGAACGATCATAAGTGCAACGATAACAAAGATAGCCGCAACTATCACGATAGCAAGGATAGACAGTATCCACGCCAGCGCCCCGAACTCGGTAGAGTAGCTTTTAAAAATACTTATGTAATTTTTTATGTTGAATATCTGCTTCAATCCGCCCCAGAGCCCCGTGAAGATCTGCGCAAAGCCCTTTAGCATCTCGGATATAAAGACAAAAAACCATTTTAAAAATGCATTCATAGCCTTCTCCTCTATTTTTGATCCTTATTTTCGTCAGACCCGCTGTCAGCACCGTTTTCCTTAGCCTTTTGCTGCTCGGCGAGGTATTCCTCTATAGCACGCTTCTTTATCTCTTCCTCGTCAGCCTCGGTAAGCCCGGGCTTTCTTACCTCGACGAGTGTTACGATGAACTTATAAAGCTCAAAGAGGAAAAACAGTATCATCGGTATGACTATACAGATGAAAAAGCCCTTCTTGGTGCGCAGAAAATCCATAACCTTGCCTGCGCCGGGCAGCCTTACGCTCCCCCACTTGCCGATGATGTCAGAGGGCAGTACCTCGGTCTCATCATTTATGTCATTATTATCGCCCTTTGTAACAAAGCTGATACTGCTGCCGTTTTTATTCACCTCGGCGATACGGTGGGTATTTTTCACCCTTTTTCCGTCGATGATCGTCCAGTAGGTGATAACATCGTCCTTTTCAAGGCCGTAGAGATCGTCTACCTCCTTGATGATGATAAGGTCGCCCGTTTTAAAGGTCGGCTTCATCGAGTCTGACTCGACCGACAGCGGTATGTAGCCAAAAAGGTTCGCCGTGTCGCCGTTTTTGGACGATGAGAAAACCAGCACCGTAACGAGCAGTGCGAT
>JAFRYW010000052.1 GCA_017442845.1 Ruminococcus sp. | reverse complement strand
GGGGCTTTCCCTGCCTTCGCAGTAGGCAAGTGCCCCCCGTACCCCCTTCGGTAATGCACCTCACCTATTACCTATTCCCTATTCCCTATTACCTAATAAGATAAATTCTCATTTATCTTAGATACCCTTTTGTAAAAATAGCAAAAAATAAAAAGAGGCTGATCTGTGATCGGCCTCTTTGCTTTATGCTGTTACTTGCTTAAGCACCAGATCTCTCTTGCATAATCCTCAACAGCCCTGTCAGCCGAGAATATGCCTGCGCCTGCGATATTGTAAAGGCTCATCTTGTTCCACTTCAAGACGTCCTTGTAAGCCTCGCTTGCGTATGCCTGTGCCTTCTGGTAGGAATCAAAATCAGCGAGCGCCATGTAAGGATCCTTGTTCTTGAGAGAGGTCGCTATCTCGTTAAACTGCTGGCCGTTGATGCCGTGCGACATTCTGTCGATAGCAGCCTTGACTACCTGGTTCTGATTGTAAACATTCATCGGGTTGTAGCCGCCCTTGGCAGCGTTTACCTCATCAACGTTCATACCGAAGATGATGATGTTGTCATCGCCTACCTGCTCGTGGATCTCAACATTTGCACCGTCAAGGGTACCGAGTGTGATAGCGCCGTTGATCATCAGCTTCATGTTGCCCGTGCCGCTTGCCTCAGTTCCCGCAAGAGATATCTGCTCGGAAATCTCAGCCGCAGGCATGAGCCTCTCTGAGAGCGATACGCAGTAGTTTTCAAGGAATACTACGCCAAGCTTCTCCGAAAGCTTCTTGTCCTTCTTTAGCTCCTCTGAAATGTTCCAGATAAGCTTTATTATCTGCTTTGCCATATAGTAGCCGGGCGCTGCCTTAGCGGCGAAGATGTATGTCTTCGGCACGAAGTCAGCGTTCGGGTTTTCCTTGAGGTAGTTGTACTCTGCTATTATGTTCAAAGCGTTTAGCTGCTGCCTTTTGTATTCGTGCAGCCTCTTTACCTGAACGTCAAAGATTGAGTTGGTGTTGAGTATAGTGCCGTACTCGTTCTTAACGTATTTTGCAAACTTCTGCTTGTTTTCCTTCTTGATAGCTGCAAGGCGCTCTAAGACCTCCTTGTCCTCTGCAAAGAGTGTGAACTTGGAAAGCTCGCTTGCGTCCTTTAAGAAGCCTGTGCCGATCTTTTCCTTAAGAAGCTCTGTCAGCCCCAGGTTTGACTGCTGAAGCCACCTTCTGTATGCAATACCGTTTGTAACGTTCTTGAACTTTGTGGGGGTGTCAAGGTACTCGTCCTTGAAGGTCTCGTGCTTGATGATCTCCGAGTGGATCTTTGCAACGCCGTTTACGCTGTGGCAGGCGTGTACGCAAAGTGTTGCCATCTTGCACATATTGTTCTCGATTATAGACATATGCGATACCTTCGGCTCGTCGTGGTATCTCTCCCACAGATCCTTGCAGTAGCGCTCGTTTATCTCAACTATGATCGAGAAAATTCTCGGTGTAACGCTCTTTAAGAGGTTGCAGTCCCACTTCTCAAGCGCCTCGGGCATTACTGTGTGGTTTGTGTAGGCAAAGGTGTTCTGAACTATGTGCCAAGCCTTGTCCCACGAATAGCCGCAGTCGTCGAGCAGAACTCTCATAAGCTCGGGAATCGCCAGCGTCGGGTGTGTGTCGTTTATGTGTATTGCCACCTTCTCGTGCAGGTTGTCAAGCGTGCCGTAGGTGTTCATATGCTGGTTAACTATGTCGCCGATAGATGCAGCGCACATAAAGTACTGCTGCCTTAGCCTTAAGCTCTTGCCCTCCTGATGATTGTCGTTAGGATAAAGCACCTTTGTGATAGCCTGCGACATGATGTTTCTGCCGAGCGCCTTTGAGTAGTCGCCCTGATTGAACATAGGCATATCAAAGCTTGCTACCTCAGCCTTCCAGAGCCTTAGCTTTGAAACAGCCTTTGAGTCATAGCCCGAAACATACATATCGTAAGGAACAGCCAAAACTGTTGTGTAGTTCTCGTGTGTTACGCAGTGGTACTGATTGTCCCAGTACTCCTTAAGCTCGCCGTCAAAGTGTACCTCGATAGCCTTGTCGGGGTAGGCCCTCAGCCATGAAGAGCCGCCGGGCAGCCAGTTGTCGGGAAGCTCGGTCTGCCAGCCCTCCTCAAGCTTCTGCTTGAAGATGCCGTATTCGTAGCAGATCGAATAGCCCGTTGCATGATAGCCTGTAGCTGCAAGCCCGTCAAGATAGCAGGCCGCAAGCCTTCCGAGACCGCCGTTGCCGAGGCCTGCATCAGGCTCCTGCTCGTAGATCGAGTTTATCGAGATGCCGAATTCGTTTAGCACCTCTGTAGTCTCGTTTATCATCTCCAGATTGTAAAGGCTCGTTTTGAGCGAGCGCCCCATAAGGAACTCCATTGACAGGTAGTAGACCTTCTTCTTGCCCGCCGAGTGTGTAGCAACGGTGAATTTGCGCCTCTTATCCTTAAGTATGCCTACAACGATGCTTGTGAGCGCACCGTAGACCTGCTTGTCAGACGCATCCTCAGGAGTGGTCTGATAATCGTTGTGCAAAACGCTGACAAATCTCTCCTTGAGCTCCTTTGCCGAGATCGTTTTGCTTACTGCTTTTGCCATATAAAAACCTCCCAAATAAACTGCCGAGCGTGCCGGCTGTCAATAAATCTCTTTTATTATACACCATTTTGCCCTTTATTACAACAAAACTAATTTAATAAATAAATATATGTAACTAAAGGCGGGAAGGTGTCATATCCCGCAGGGCTATGCCAAAGCCTGCGTTTTTGCATAGTACCACACTCTATTATTATAAACCAAACGCCCAAAAAAAGTCAAGTCAAAACCATAGCCCCGCCCCAAATTTATTGAAAATTTACAGAACGTCTTCATTTTTTAATACATTTTTAATAAATTCTACGAAAACGTTTGCGTAAATTTTCGCCGTTTTTAGCGGCCTCTTTACATTTTATGGAAATTTCTTCGTTTTTCCGGTCATTTGTTGCATACTGCTTTTGTGCAATGCTACAAAAAACGTGTTTTTTGAAAATTTCTCTCTCATTTGTTGCATCAAAATATGCAACAAACGGGGGTTTTGGCGCTGTTAGTGAAAGGAGTTTTTTCAAACAGCAAAAATGAGACTAGGATAAATGAGAATTTATATCAATGCACAATTCACAATGCACAATTGAGGTGGTGGGCTTCGCCCACGAATTATAAAGGCGTCTGCGATGGGGTTTGGGGGCTACCGAAAAGCCCCCAATAAGCCGCCGTAAGGC
>JAFRYW010000051.1 GCA_017442845.1 Ruminococcus sp. | reverse complement strand
GCACAATGAACAATTGTTGTGTCGGCTTACGGCGGCAATTAGCAATTCACAATGCTATTATTAAGAATTTTTCTTACACACGCCAATTGATAATTAGCGGCGAAACCGCTTTTAATTGTGCATTGTTTACCGCCCGTTTACCAGCTTGCCTATCTCCTCGCCTAAGAGCTTGCCCGTGAAGCGCACCTCGTCGATAGAGTTTGCCTGCGAGCCGACCTCTATGAGCAGGGCGCCGTCCGACAGGTCTTGATTATAAAAGCGGTAGTCAAACAGCATCGGCCTGCAAAGCTCGGGGTAGTCGCTATCGATCTGCTCCTGCAAAGCGCAGGCGAATTTGAAGTTTTCAAGGTGCCTCGGCACATCGCCGTTTTCATCGCCCACGCAGGATATTATCATGATCTGCGCCGCCCCCCTGCCGCCTATCTCGCAGTAGGGCGCAAGCCGCTCGCCCGTATCACGCTCGATACCGTCACGGTGAATGTCGAGAACTATTTTTATGCTTGGGTATTCCTCAAGCAGCGCACTTACCGTCTCACGGCTCGAATCATATGCCGCATCATAGCTTGGGTAGTCGTGAACGAGCGTGTCGTGAAGGCAGCTCACCCCGCTTTCCTCAAGAGCCTTGCAAAGCTCGTCGCCGACCGAGACTATGTTCATCTCCCGCTCGGTGGTCTTGCAGGAAAAGGCGCTGTCATAGCTTTCACGCACCGTTCTCTCAAAGCTTTCGGTGGCGTGGGTGTGGTAGATCAGCACGAGCGGCTCGTCCGGGGTGCTTTCAATACTCACCCCCTCGGCCGCCATATCAAGCAGGAATGAGCTTGCATAGTCGGTGCAGTTTCGCACCTGCGAGCCGCCCGGCAGCGTGAAAAACTGCTCGCTGTCGCCGTCTATAAAAGTGTAGCGGGTTATAAGCCCGTCAGCGGCGTTTTCGTCATTTATGTAGGGCAGTGCCCCCAGCACCTCCTCGCTCGGAAGAGGGGTGGGTATCTCCCTGCCCGCCTTGGTCTGCACCTCCTCCGGGGCGCAGAAAATGTCCAGCGTGGTGTAGTTTCTCGCCGTAAAGGGCGTCAGCCGCCCGACAATGCTGCTCTGCTTTGGAATAGCGGTGCCTCGTGTCTGCAGATCGGTAGGCAGGCTGCCGAGCGTCAGCGCATATGAGCCGACTGCCACCTTGGAAAGCCACCTCTCGCCGCTGCCTATGCTCTTTGCCGCACGCCCAAGCTGCCACACCAAAAGCGGCACCCCCACCGCCGCCGCCAACACGCACGCCGCCGCAGCCGCCGTATTTCTTAGCCCCATGGTCAAGCCCCCTTTGTATAATCCTATGCACCCCCCGCACGGGTTATGCGTAGAAGAGCCGCCAGGCACATAGATATTAGGTAATAGGTAATAGATAATAAGTAATAGGTAATAAGTAATAGTTAATAAGTATTAGGTAATAGATATGATCAAAAGCCCGAATGGGCATAATATCGCCGCAGGCGATACCTCACCTATTACCTATTACTTGGCGGAGCTTCGCTCCGCTGCACATACGGTGCTGAATAATAATTTTTTCCGCTTTACTAAAAATTTTATATGATTTGTCACAAAAAGCTGTTGACAAGCGCTGTGTTTTTGGTGTAAAATAATAATGCAACTGAAAGTTGATCAAGAATTGGAGGTTTTTTACGATGGCAGAATTTTTTGCAAATATCCCGAAGATACCCTACGAGGGCCCGCAGTCGAGCAACCCGCTCGCATTCAAGTACTACAACCCCGACGAGGTCATCGGCGGCAAAACTATGCGTGAGCAGCTAAAGTTTGCGCTTTCATGGTGGCACACAATGGGCGGCGACGGAACGGATATGTTCGGTGTCGGCACTACTGACAAGACCTGGGGTCAGGCTTCCCCCGAGGAGAGGGCTAAGGCTAAGGTAGACGCAGCCTTCGAGATCATGGACAAGCTCTCTATCGACTATTTCTGCTATCACGACAGAGATATCTCCCCCGAATACGGCTCTCTCAAGGAGACTAACGAAAAATTTGATGAGATCATCGACTACATAGAAGGCAAGATGAAGGCAGACCCCTCAAAGAAGCTTCTCTGGGGCACAGCCAAGTGCTTCGACCACCCGAGATATATGCACGGCGCAGGCACATCGCCCTCGGCTGATGTTTTCGCATACGCAGCTGCACAGATCAAGAAGGCTATCGACTCTACGATCAGGCTCGGCGGCAAGGGCTATGTTTTCTGGGGCGGAAGAGAGGGCTATGAGACCCTTCTCAACACCAACATGGGTCTTGAGCTTGACAATATGGCAAGGCTTATGAAAATGGCTGTTGCATACGCACGCTCAAAGGGCTATGACGGCGATTTCTACATCGAGCCCAAGCCCAAGGAGCCTACAAAGCACCAGTACGATTTCGACACAGCTACAGTTATCGGCTTCCTTAGAAAATACGGCCTTGATAAGGACTTTAAAATGAACATCGAGGCTAACCACGCAACACTTGCACAGCACACCTTCCAGCACGAGCTGAGAGTTGCAAGAGACAACGGCTTCTTCGGCTCTATCGACGCTAACCAGGGCGACCCGCTGCTCGGCTGGGATACCGACCAGTTCCCGACAAACGCTTATGATGCTACACTTTGTATGTACGAGGTGATCAAGGCGGGCGGCTTCACAAACGGCGGCCTGAACTTTGACGCCAAGGCAAGAAGAGGCTCATACACGCTTGATGACATCTTCTACAGCTACATCGCAGGTATGGACACCTTTGCTTTGGGTCTGCGTGCAGCATACAAGCTCATCGAGGACGGCAGGCTGGACAAGTTCGTTGAGGACAGGTATGCTTCCTGGAACAGCGGCATCGGCAAGGACATAATCGACGGCAAGGTAGGCTTTGAGGAGCTTGAAAAGTATGCACTTGAAAAGGGCGAGGTAACAGACTCACTCACAAGCGGCAGACAGGAATACCTGGAGAGCGTTCTCAACCAGATAATGTTCACACTTTAATAAAAGCACCAAAGCCCGAGGGCACTACGCCTTCGGGCTTTTTTGTGTGTTTTTGAAAAAGCACTACAGAAATAGATGAGAATTTAGCTGAGTTTCAAGGTGCACCTGCGAAGGGGGTCTGGGGGG
>JAFRYW010000050.1 GCA_017442845.1 Ruminococcus sp. | reverse complement strand
TCTCGATCCTCTACATCTACTTCGGCATAAAGGACGGCTCTATCAAGGACTTCACGCCGACAACGTTTATCTTCGGCGCAAAATCCGCCCCCGGCTACAGAAGGGCTAAGGCAATAATCAAGCTTATAAACGAGATCGCCCGTGTGGTAGAGAGCGACCCCGACACAAGGGATCTTATAAAGGTAGTTTTCGTTTCAAATTACAACGTTTCCTACGCCGAGAAGCTGGTTTCGGGGTCTGATGTTTCCGAGCAGATCTCAACTGCGGGCACCGAGGCAAGCGGCACGGGCAATATGAAGCTCATGCTAAACGGCACGGTAACGCTCGGCACCTATGACGGCGCAAACATAGAGATCGCCGAGGAGGCGGGCGAGGAAAATAACTACATCTTCGGCGCAAGGGTCGAGGAGCTTGAAAAGATAATGCCCGACTACGACCCGAGAAAGCTTGCCTTTGAGAATGAGCGGATAAACCGTGTGATCAATGTGCTGATTAACGGGCTTGTCGATGACGGCGGCGTTCCCTCCGACGAGGAGGGCAGCTTTAAGGAGCTTTACAAGGCACTTACCGACGGCGCAAGCTGGCACGTGCCCGACCACTACTACCTTTTGGGCGACCTTGAAAGCTACGTAGAGGCAAAGCTCAAGGTAAACCGTGACTTTAAGGACAAGAGAGCCTTTGCAAGAAAATGCTGGCTCAATATGTGTAATGCGGGCAAGTTCTCATCAGACAGAACTATCAAGGACTATGCAGAAAACATCTGGAAGATCTCCCCCGTGGAATTATAAAAGCAGCTATCTCCCCGAGCAGTCGGGGAGATTTTGATATAGGAATGAAAGGAGTTTGCCGTGAGACCTGACACTGATTTTGAAAAAGCCCCCGTAATAGACCTTCTCTACCCCTCGCCCGAAAAGCGGGAGGAGCTGAGAAAGCGCCGTGGAAAAATAAGCGGGCAGACCGATCTGCTTATTTCCGATATGATGCTCGACACCCTCTCAAAGCTGATCTGCAACGCAAACGCCTACAAAATGCAGCAGATCCTCTGCGAGCTGTGCGATGACGAGGAAACGATCAACTACCGCCTTGACGTTATCGACGACCTGCTCTCGATGCCCGAGCTTGCCGACACGCTCAAAAAAATAGTGCACATAATGATCGACAACGACAAGGGCAGCATTTACAACATCTCAACGCCCGACTCGTTCACAACGCTCGATGCGGCGGTGACGGCATTTGAGGCATACATTAAGTGCATAGACTTTATGCACGAGTTCACACAAAGGCGGGGCGCTGATGCTAAGTCGCAGGGGATAAGGAAAATGCTTGATTTCTTCGAGCGCTGCTACAGCGACAAGCACTACAAGGCGCTTTGCGGCGACATAAGCGAGCTAAGGGAGAAAATAAAGGGCAGGATCAAGAGCGTTGTCGTGGCGATAAACCTTGATGACGAGCTTGTGCCCGTGTCAGCGGGGCTTATAGAGCTTAGCGACAAGGAATACACCAAAAAGCCGACCGTGCTCGACCACATAATCTATCACGGGGCGAAATTCGGTGACAAAAACGTTATGGGCGCTCTGCGGCAGCGCTACGAATATGAGGGGAATGACAAAAGCAGCAAGGACAGGATAGCCGCCCCACACGAAAAGGCGCTGTTTGAGGAGCTTGACTTTATCACGAAAAAGTATATAGAGCTTGTTGATGATGCACTTGATGAGTACAGGGCGATAGGCTTTAAGGACGTTTACTCGATCGAATATCAGCTCGATTTTTATATGGGCGTGGTAGCGCTTATAAAAAGCGCCCGTTCAAAGGGGCTTGAAATGTGCCGCCCGAGGCTGCTGCCCGCAGATAAGCGCCGTGCAGTTATCAAGGGGCTTTTTGACCCTATATATTTCAGCGAGGCGAGCATTTACAACCTCTCGCACAAGGACAAGCGGCAGGTCATCACTAATGACATAGCCTTTGACGAGAAGGCAGGCTTTTACATTCTCACAGGTGCTAACAACGGCGGCAAGACGACCTTTGTCCGGGCGATAGGCCTATGCCAGATCATGGCGCAGGCGGGGCTTTACGTGCCCGCAAGCGAGTGCGAGATCTCGCCCGTTGATATGGTCTACACCCACTTCCCGAAGGAGGAGCAAAAGGGGATCGACTCCTCACGCTTCACCTCGGAGATCAAGCAGTTCAAGGAGATCTCGGACGTTATCACGAACAGGAGCCTTCTGCTGATGAACGAGTCTATACAATCCACCACCCCGAAGGAGTGCGTTGATATTGCGGTATCGCTCGTGCACATTTTCTGCATTCTCGGCGTGCGGGGGATATTCGCAACGCACCTTGTCGATATAGCCCCGAGGGCGCTTGAGCTAAATAACGATAATGAAATGAACACCGGGGTCGAGAGCATAACGGTGAGCGTTGACGAGTCTACAGGCGAGCGGCTTTACAAGATCAAAAAGGGTCTGCCCGGCGACAGCAGCTATGCCGACACGATATTTGAAAAATTCGGGCTTGACCTTCAGGCGCTCAAAAAGCGTGCAAAGCAGATGAACGGCTGACACACAAAAAGCTCCCCGAAAGGGGAGCTTTAGTTGTTTTACTGAACTTTTAGCCCTAAACGTCTAGCTTACTGGAGAAGCTGGAGCACAGACGAAGGAGCCTGGTTTGCCTGAGCAAGCATAGCCTGAGCAGCCTGTGTAAGGGTGTTGCCCTGAGTGTACTGCATCATGGTCTTAGCCATGTCTGTATCTCTTATTCTCGAGTTAGCGTCTGTGATGTTCTCGGAAGCAGTGTTCAAGTTGTTCATTGTGTAGTCAAGTCTGTTCTCAAGAGCACCGAGAGAAGCACGCTGTGCGGAAACTTCATTGATAATATCACGAGCCTTTTCAGCAACAACAGATGCAGTTTCCTGATTGGAAATGTTAAATGTAACACCCTTTGCATTTGTAGATTTGGTATTCTTTGAAACTACTAATTGCCCTGTCTGAGCAGTTGCACCTGATGCTTTAGTATCAGCCTTAATACTGTTGAAAAGCTGATCGGTCTTAAAGCTCTTGATATTAACAGAAAGCTTATCTGAAGCACCGGAAGTCTCACCTATCTGAAGAGTAAGAGAATTTCCGTCGGTTGCATCAGCCAATGCAATTGTACCTCTGGTTTTAAGTGCACCATTCTCAAAAACATCTGTAGTCACCGTCATAGACTGATTTGTCTTATTGCCGCTGTCCATAGAGCCGTCCATTAACTTAAGCTGATTGAAATTAGCTGTATCGGCAATTCTGTCGATCTCGGCACAAAGCTGATCAACCTCGTCCTGCAAAGCCTGACGGTCTGTACCGGCGTTGGCATAACCTTCATTTGCTACGCCCTTTTCAACTGTCTCATAAGTACCATTAGCCGACTTTTCAGCCAGCTCAACTATTCTGTTGAGCATATCGTGAACCTCGCCCATGTAGCCCTCGGCTGTCTTGATAAGCGAAGCGCCGTCCTGTGCGTTCTTGGAAGCTGTGTCAAGAGCCTTGATCTGTGCCTTCATCTTCTCGCTTATAGCAAGGCCGGAGGCGTCGTCGGCAGCACGGTTGATCTTAAAGCCTGTAGATAGCTTTTCAAGATTGCCCGCTACTGTGCTGTTGTTCTTGTTAAGTGCGTTGTTAGCGTTTAACGCCATTGTGTTTGTTCTTACTACCATACTCATAATAAATACCTCCATGTATTTTATAAAATTTGCCCCGCAGAATCCGTTCTGCGGATTGTTTTGGCAAGAGTGTGCGCTTCTCTCGCCGCTTACAATATATAAATCGCACAAACGGCGGAAAATTAAAGTGAGATCCTTCACAAAAATTTTCCGCCGTTATTGGTCATTATTTACAGATCATTCTGCCTTGTAGCACTCGAATACCTTCTCGGTGTTCGCCTTGTCCTCGTCGCTTTGCTTTGTGAGGGCGCTTACTATCGGCACTATCACAAGCCCCAGCAGCATAGTGAACGCACCCGCATTGACAGGTGAAGCAAGGCTTAGCTTGCCAAGCGTCATAGGTGCATCGGGCACAAGCTTTAGGGTGTAGATGAACATATGCACTACTGTCACGCCGACGCCCGTTATAAAGCAGGTCGCTACCGCCGCCTTTGTGATCTTCTTTGAGTAAAGCCCGTAGAGGAACGGCGCTAAGAACGCCCCCGCAAGTGCGCCCCAAGAGATACCCATAAGCGAGGAGATTACCGTCTGCGGGTTTTCAAGGGTGAAGATAGCTATAACTACCGAGACCGCTAAGAAAACTGCGATAAAGGCACGCATTACGATAAGCTCCTTCTTCTCGTCGAGCTTGCCCTTCATCATGGGCTTGATAAGGTCGATCGTCAGCGTTGAGCTTGATGTGAGAACGAGCGAGGAGAGCGTTGACATAGAGGCCGAGAGAACAAGCACCAACACCACGCCGAAAAGCAGCGGCGAGAGCTTTTCCATCATATTCGGGACTATCCCGTCAAAGCCGCCGACAGGTGCGCCCGCCTCGTCAGCCTCGGCAAACAGCCTGCCAAAGCCGCCCAAGAAGTAGCAGCCGCCCGCAACGACCACCGCAAAAACAGTAGAAACCACAGTACCTGTCTTTATCGCCTTATCGTCCTTGATAGCGTAGAATTTCTGAACCATTTGCGGCAGGCCCCACGTGCCTAATGATGTGAGAATGATAACGCCCACAAGGTTCACGGGGTCGGGGCCGAAGAGGGAATTGTATTTATTTGCGCCCTTCTCGGGAATATCGCCCAGCATATCGAGCGCCGAGCCAAGGCCGCCCTTCAAATTCAGCACCGAAACGATTATAGCAACTATACCCACAAGCATTATGAGCCCCTGGATAAAGTCATTGAGGGCTGTAGCCTTGTAGCCGCCCATTATTACGTATATAGCCGTGAACACAGCCATTATAAGTATGCACCAGCTGTAGGAGATGCCGAACCCCTTTTCAAACAGCCTTGAAAGCCCGTTGTAAACTGACGCTGTGTAGGGGATAAGGAATATGAACACGATAAGCGCCGAAACGATCTTTAGTGTCTTTGAGTTATAGCGCTTTTCAAAGAACTCGGGCATTGTTTTGGCTTCTATGTACTTAGTCATAGCACGGGTGCGCCTGCCCATGAGCTTCCACGCCATATACGAGCCGATAACGGCATTGCCGATACCTACCCACGTTGACGCCGCACCGTAAGCCCAGCCAAACTTGCCCGCATAGCCTACGAAAATGACCGCCGAAAAATAGCTTGTTCCATACGCAAATGCCGTAAACCACGGCCCGAGCGTGCGCCCGCCCAGAACGAAATCCGTAACGCTTGCGGTCTTGCGCCTGTAATATACGCCTATACCCACCATTAGTGCTAGATATGCGCCGAGAACTACCCACATTGTTGCCATTTAATGATCTCCTGCCTTTCCCCATAAGACGATGACGCCCCCCGCTTGTGGACACGGGGAGCTCACCAAAAAAAACAAATCCGGGGGGTTTATTTGTGCTTTTGCGATTTAATGTTTTTATGCTTTTGATCGCTAAAGCCATTTATCATTATACTATAAGAAAAAGCATTTGTCAATACATTTTATTACAAAATTTTGCGATAGGCTGTGTTTCAATGCACAATGCACAATTTGTCTCAATGCACAATGCACAATGCACAATTCACAATGAAGGTATCGCCTTCGGCGATGTTATGGCCATTCGGCCGTTCATCCTAACGATATTCCCTAAAATAAGCGATCTCGCTCCCCTAACAATCCCGAATGGGCATCTGTGCGGCGAAGCCGCACACAATAATTGTGCAGTGTGCATTGTGCATTGTGCATTGCACCCAGCATTGTGCATTGAAAAAGCCGTATGCCCTTACGCACACGGCTTTGATAATGCTTTTGTATCACTCCTCGACTGTGAGGAGCTTCTTTGTCTGCGGAAGCTTGAAAAGGAACACTACCGCAATAGTTGTGAACACCATCTCGGGCACCATGTACGAGCCGTTGTAAAGCAGGCTGTAGAGGTATTCGTTGCTTGTGTCAAAGTTCCAGACCTTGCCTACCGAGTGCCAGATCAGCACGCCGGAGAGGAAGTGCATAGCAAGCCTCAAAAGCAGCGCTAAAACAACGCCCGCTATCCAGCCCGGGGTGCCGAGCTTGCGGAAGATGCCCGCTATGCCGAGTGAGCTGTAGGCTAAGATATAGTCAAGCGCAAAGCAGGCAACGAGCGTTCCCGCCGTAAGCCCCCAGCCTAAGATCTCGCCCAGATCCATAAAGAGCTGAACCACCGAGTAAAGCAGCGAGACAGCCATTCCGTAGCCTATGCCGCGCTTGATGCTGTACAGGCAGATCGGCACCATTGAAAGCAGCGTTATCGAGCCGCCCCACGGCAGCTTATACACCTTTATAAGGCTCAGCACCGTCGCCAGCGCTATCATCGCAGCGCCCTCAACGAGCGCCAAGGTTTTTGAGTTTTTCATTGTTGATTACTTCCTTTCCTTTTGGGCAACAAAAAAGCCGCCCGACATCAGGGCAGCACAAATAAGCACTCTCATTCTCCCTACGTCGGCATTATCCGAATCAGGTAATGGGTCGAAGTATAGCTTTACTTCCTCTCAGCCTTTTCAAAGCTCCCCTATTTCAAACTATGCGGTTTTACGCAAATAATATGATACCACTATTATCTATACTTGTCAAGGGGAATATGTGAACTTACAGTTAAATTTTTTATACAAAACACGATCCAATGCACAATGCACAATTATTGTGTCGGCTTGCGAAGGGGGTACGGGGGCGACCGCAAAGCCCCCCGAAAGCCGGGCGAGGATCAATTTAGGGATTTACAGCCAATCTTTGCACGTATTACAGGCTTTAATATTTGTTTTACGCTCAAAGCTAAGTTAGTGTCAAAGCTAGTCTCACGTCCGTATTCGGGGGCTTTGCGGTCGCCCCCGAACCCCTTCGCAACGCAATCTCTACAACGCTAAATTCTCATTTATCCCCGCATAGCAAACAAAGC
>JAFRYW010000049.1 GCA_017442845.1 Ruminococcus sp. | reverse complement strand
TTTCGCCACAACCCCCACAAATTCCAATTTATCTTAGCAGCACAGTAGTAAAAAGAGCTTGATCAAAGACAAGGGAGGGAATGGATTGGCTGATAAAGGGCTGCCGCACGGGCAGGCGATAGATGAGGATGAGCTTATCGTAAAAAAGCCCGTAATGCTCGACTTCATAGCGCATATCTTGGACGTTTACAATAACCGCAGGCTCGCAGAGTACGGCGTGACACATTCGCAGGCGAAGATACTTGTGAGGATCTATCACTCAAAGGATAAAAGAATAGCGCAGAGCGAGCTTAAGAAATTCGGCAGACAGGGCTCGACGATAACCTCGCTGCTCGCAAATCTCGAAAGGGGCGGCTTTATCCGCCGAAGCTCGAGCAAGACAGACGCCAGGGCAAAATATGTCGAGCTTACCGAGAGCGGGGCGTTTATAGCGATGCTCGCCTTCGGCAATATTCGTGAGCTTGAAGAGAGGATCGACAGCTTCCTCTCAAAGGACGAGGCGGCACAGCTTCAGGGGCTGCTTGAAAAGGTCTCGCACGGGCTCCACGATACACTTTGTAACAACAACGAAAGGAATGATAATACTTGATGAAAAAGCTTATCCCCTGTATAAAGGGGTATGAAAAATATACCTTCCTAACGCCTCTCGTTATGATCGGCGAGGTGGGTATGGAGGTGCTGATACCGTTTGTTATGGCGAAGATCGTCGATAACGGCATAAGGGGCAACGGCGGCACGGCTTATACGGTAAAAATGGGGCTTTTAATGGTGCTTATGGCGTTTGTGTCCTTGGGCTTCGGCTCAATGGGCGCTTACCTCGGCGCTAAGGCGAGCATGGGCTTTTCAAAAAACCTGAGAAGCAAGCTCTTTAATAAGGTGCAGGATTTCTCGTTTAAGAATATCGACAAATTCTCTACCGCCTCGCTCGTCACCCGCCTTACGACTGATGTAAATATGGTGCAAAACTCCTTTATGATGCTTATAAAAATGGCGTTCAGGGCGCCTGTAATGCTCATAGGTGCGCTTATTATGGCAGTAAGGGTAAAGCCCGACCTGTCAATGGTGTTCTTGGTGAGCGTGCCGATCCTTGCGCTTTCAATGGTGCTCATAATGACAAAGGCACACCCGAGGTTTCGTATAATGCTCGACCGCTACGATAAGATGAACTCGGACGTTCAGGAAAACCTTATCGGTATCAGGGCGGTAAAGGCATTCGTTAGGGAGGACTATGAGAACAAGAAATTCACAAACGGCGCAGACCTTGTAAGAAAGGCACAGATCGCCGCTGAAAAAATAGTTATCCTCACACAGCCTATAATGCAGATAACTATGTATGCAACTATCGTTGCGGTGCTGTGGTTCGGCGGAAATATGGTCGCTGACGGCAGTATGCAGATAGGTGAGCTCTCGACCTTTATCACCTACATAAACCAGATCCTAGGCTCGCTTATGATGGTGTCGATGATCTTTATGATGCTCGTCATTTCAAGGGCTTCTATAAACAGAATAGTCGAGGTGCTCGACGAAACGCCCGATATAACAGATGAAAATGCATCTGACAGAGATGTTTATGACGGCTCTATCGAGTTTAAAAACGTGACCTTCGGCTATAACGACACGGCTGAGGAGGCTGTGCTCAAAAACATAAGCCTTAAGATAGACTCGGGCGAGACTATCGGCATAATAGGTGCTACCGGCTCGGCCAAGACAACGCTCGTTTCGCTGATACCGAGGCTTTATGATGTTACCGAGGGCGAGGTGCTCGTAGGCGGGGCAAATGTTAAGAGCTACAGGCTTGACAAATTAAGGAGCGCCGTTTCCGTTGTTTTGCAAAAAAACGTCCTCTTCTCGGGAACTATCAAGGAAAACCTGCGCTGGGGCGATTTTAACGCAACAGATGAGCAGATAGTTGATGCCTGCAAGGCGGCGTGCGCTGACGGGTTTATAAACGACTTCCCGGACGGGTATGATACAGACCTCGGGCAGGGCGGCGTAAATGTTTCGGGCGGCCAGAAGCAGAGGCTTTGTATCGCAAGGGCGCTGCTCAAAAAGCCTAAGATAATAATCCTTGATGACTCGACAAGTGCTGTAGATACGGCAACTGATGCAAGCATAAGAAAGGCGTTTCGTGAGAAGCTTGCCGATACGACCACTATCATAATCGCACAGAGGATATCCTCTGTAAAGGACGCTGACAGGATCATAGTTTTGGAGGACGGTGAGATTGACGGCATCGGCACCCACGAGGAGCTGCTTGCTTCAAACGCTATCTACAGGGAAGTATATGATTCACAGCAGAAGGGAGATGATAACTGATGGCAGGACCGGGAGGCAGAGGGCAGAAGCCGCTTGAAAAGCCAAAGAATGTCGGCGTGACTATCAGGCGTATCTTCTCCTATATGAGCGAATTCAAGCCGCTGCTGGTGCTCGTTGTGGTGTTTATCATCATCTCGGCGCTCGCACAGGTAATAGGCACATCATTCCTTCAAAGGATAATAGATGAGTGCATAACCCCTATGATCGGCCACAAGACAGATGACGGGGTAAGCAAGCTTATAAAAACACTTGCCGTAATGGCGGGCGTTTATCTGATAGGCGCAATATCCACCTTCTGCTATGCAAGGATAATGCTGAATGTATCGACAAAGGCGCTTTATAAGATAAGGGTAGACCTCTTTACTAAAATGGAGGCGCTGCCTATCCGCTTCTTTGACACGCACACCCACGGCGAGGTGATGAGCCGCTATACAAACGATGTAGATACGCTTCGTGAGATGCTCTCAAACTCGCTTGCAAGCTTTATCTCGGCGGGCATAACTGTCTTGGGTGTGTTCATAATGATGATCTACTATAGCTGGCAGCTCACGCTCATAGTTATAGCGCTTTTCTTTGTGATAGTAAAGCTTACAGCATTTATCGGCTCACGCTCGGGCGCTTACTTTAAGAAGCAGCAGCAGAATGTCGGGCGGGCAAACGGCTATATCGAGGAAATGATCGAGGGCGTCAAGGTAGTAAAGGTGTTCTGTCACGAGCACAAGGCAAAGAGCGAATTTGACGTCATAAATGACGAGCTCAGAGAGGCTGCTACAAGGGCTAACACCTTTGCGAGCATCATGGGTCCTGTTATGAACAACCTTTCATATATCCACTACGCTATCACGGCGATAATCGGCGGTATTATGGCGATAAAGGGCGTTCACACCTTCAGCGGCGTGTTCACGGTAGGTACGGTAATAGCATTTTTGCAGTATACAAGAAACTTTGCTATGCCTATACAGCAGATCTCGCAGCAGTTCAACTCGGTGCTCTCCGCACTTGCGGGCGCTGAGAGGGTGCTATCTATAATCGACGAGACGCCCGAGGCTGACGAGGGGTATGTTACCCTTGTAAACGCCAACATTGACGAGAACGGCAACATTACCGAGTCTGAAAAGCGCACCGGTATGTGGGCGTGGAAGCACCCGCACCAGGCGACAGGCGAGGTCACCTACACCAAGCTTGAGGGCAGGGTGGAGTTTGATGACGTTACCTTCGGCTATGAGGAAAACAAGACCGTGCTAAACGGCATCTCGCTCTACGCCAAGGCGGGGCAGAAGATCGCCTTTGTCGGCTCGACAGGTGCAGGCAAGACGACTATCACAAACCTTATAAACCGCTTCTATGACGTGCCCGACGGCAAGATCCGCTATGACGGGATAAATATCAACAAGATCAAAAAGGCAGACCTCAGGCGCTCGCTGTCAATGGTGCTGCAGGACACGCACCTTTTCACGGGAACGGTCATGGACAATATCCGCTTCGGAAAGCTTGACGCAACAGACGAGGAGTGTATCAAGGCATCAAAGCTTGCCAATGCACACAGCTTTGTAAAGCACCTGCCCGAGGGGTATGATACTGTTATCACAGGTGACGGCGCAAACCTCTCGCAGGGGCAGAGGCAGCTTCTGGCTATCGCAAGGGCTGCGGTAGCAGACCCGCCCGTGCTTATCCTTGACGAGGCGACCTCATCTATCGACACGAGAACAGAGGCGCTCATCGAAAAGGGTATGGACTCGCTCATGGCGGGCAGGACGGTCTTCGTTATCGCACACAGGCTCTCAACGGTAAGAAATTCCGATGCGATAATGGTTCTCGAGCACGGTAAGATCATCGAGCGTGGTGACCACGATGCACTTATTGAGCAAAAGGGCAAATACTACCAGCTCTACACGGGAATGTTTGAGCTAAGCTGAGTTAAAGACCCATATAAAACAAAATTCGGCGTACCCCGCAAAGGGTACGCCGATAGTTTTTTGTTATATTTGATCTTTTATCAGGCTGTAGGCTCTGTAGCTATGTTCTTGTTCTCCTTGTCGATGTAGTACTGGAGACCTGTCTCATATGTCTCACGGCACTCTGTCCAGGTGATCTGGTTGCCGCCGGAGATCATAGAAGCCTGTGAAACGTCCTGCATCGTCTGCTTGATCTCAGGGGATACGCCGTTCTGGAAGTCGAATACAGGGTGCTCGGCTGCCATATCGTATATCTTATGTCTCATCTCGATCATATCTTCTGTCCACTTGTAGTTCTCAGCAAGCTGCTCGTCGCCGACCTTGGAGATCTCCTCGCTGTCCTGGCAGTACTTCTGAACTGCGCAGTAAGCTGCGAAGCCCTCGGGGTTGGGTGCGCCTGTGCAGAGGTTGAAGCCGTGAACTCTCGAGGAAACATAGTATGTATCGCCCTTCGGGTTTGTCGGCATAGGAACGAACATTATCTCGCCCGCCTCAACGTCGCCGTAGTTCTCTGTTTTTGCAGGGTTAGCCTCGATGCCCCACAGACCCATAGGATAGAAGAGGGTCTCATGAGTTGCAAGACCGTAGCCGTTGCCGTCGCCGCCACGAGGAGCCCAGTTATTCTCAGCTCTCGGAAATACGACGTTGTTCTTCTGGAGGTTGTACATTCTCTCCTGGATCTCGAGGATAGCGGGGTCGCCAAGGTTCTGAACTACCTTACCGTCCTTAAGACCTATAAGCGGAACACCGCAGGTCTCGGAGATAGCGTTGCCGTACCAGTAGCCGTCGAGAGCGTACTTCTGCTCGTCGGGGTTAGTAAAGCTTATGCACATTTCCTCAAATGTATCCCAGTTCCACTCGCCCTTATCGAAAAGATCCTTAGGCTGGTCGAGACCTGCCTCGTCAACGCAGGCTGTGTTGTAGATACATACATAGTTAGGCTGAACGTCGATAAGTGCTACATAGTGGCCGCCGTTGAAGTAGAATGCATCAGCAGCGTCCTTAGTGTCCTTCCAAAGGTCGGAGGAGTAGTCGATGTAATTGTCAACAGGCTGGAACATCGCTCTGATAGCGCCCATAGGGAAGGTATCCATATCGTCAGCAGGGAACATATCAGGTGAATCCTTAGACATAACGTACTTTGCAAGGTCGTCATATCTTGTGTCCCATGTTGACTGTACCCATTTGAGCTTGCCGCCGTACTTCTCTTCAAAGATGTAGATATCAGCGCTCTTTGACTGGCCGTCAGAGGGGTTGATGTCATAGTGTGAGAGCCACTTTACTTCCTTGTTATCAAACTTAAGGTCGGGAAGAGTATCGGCAAACTTGTCGATTACCTCCTTCTGCTTAGCGTTAAGGTCGATAACAGGGATCTCTGAGCTTGAATCGCTCGAGCTGTCGCTTTTACCGCAGGCTGCAACGCTCATAGCTGTGCTGAGTGCGAACACACCTGCAAGGATACGCTTTGAAAGTTTCATTATAAGTTGTCCTCCTTCAATTACAAAAATAAATTCTTCTTTCAACCGATAATAGCCTATGAATAGGCGCAATACGCCCTATTCGCTACATTTATAATAGCAAAAAAACGAAACTTAGTCAATCAGCATATTGCAATATAAACTCCCGCCAATATTATGCACATTTCACAAATCGGTCACAAAAACGGACTGTTAACGTTTTCAGTAAACGTTTTATCGGGATTTATTATAACTTATTAACAATAAATTTACCTATCCCTCATTTGCCGTCGCCCGCTGATGTAAATTGGAATTTGTCGTTCAGCAGGGGAATGCTGCGAAGGGGTTCGGGGGCGACCGCAAAGCCCCCGAAATACGGGCGTGAGGCTTGCTTTAACCTTAACTT
>JAFRYW010000048.1 GCA_017442845.1 Ruminococcus sp. | reverse complement strand
TGCGGTCGCCCCCCGTACCCCCTTCGCAGTTGCGTTCCTCCACAACCCCTACAAATTCCAATTTATCGAAGCTATATAATAGTGAAAGGTGAGTTTCTTTTAAGCTAAAAAGCTAAAAAAGCTAAGCAAAGCAAAGCTAAGCTAAACTAAGCAAATCAAGCTGTATCTGAGTCTGTATCTTAATCTGAATATAAGTCTAACTCTAAGTCTTAGTCTGAGTATGTATCTTTGTGCTTGAGCCGTAAAAAAGGCATAGCTTTGAGAGTGTCGGGCAGGCTGTCGGGCTTGCTTTGAGAATTTGTTTTTTGTTGCATTGTTATCTTTGAAAAGCTTGTTTATTATCACCCTTGCTTTTTTGAGGGGAATATGTTAACCTAAGCTTAAAGAAAGCAGAGGATAAAAAAATAGCCCCGCTGCTTTCACAGCGGGGCTACTGGTGAGCTATCGGGGATTTGAACCCCGGACCCTTTGATTAAAAGTCAAATGCTCTGCCAACTGAGCTAATAACTCACATAGCATTAACTATTATACCAGTTAATCCCGCATTTGTCAAGGGCTTTTACATATTTTTTTGAAATTATTCACTTTTGACGGCCTGACAGCCCGCCTTATACCTCGCTTTTGGAAATATCAAGCGCCAATATAGTCTGCTCGACAAAGAAATCGCCCATAAGCTTTGTCTGCTCCTCGCCGATCTCCTCCATGCCGAGCGCCTTGAATGCGTTTATAGCGCTCTCGTTTTTCTTGTCTATCTTGATCTTGATAGTTTTAGCGCCGCTTGCCTTGGCCTGCTCGGTGATAAATCCCAGTGCCCTCTTGCATATACCCTTGCCACGCTGCTTTTTGATAATGCCTATCTCGGTTATCTCGTAGGCCTCGCCAAGCCTCGGCGCAAACGCAAAAAAGCCCGCCTGCCTGTTGTCGCAGCTTATGCCGTAGTAGCTGTAGCCGCCCGTTGTGATACGCTCGTTTATGACACTGAAGCTGTTGAAGGTGTCAAGTATATAGTCGATCTGCTGCCTTGGCATCATCGGGGTAAAGTGCTGCCCGAAGATCCTGTTTGCAAGGCAGGTGGTCTTTATTATATCAAGGCTGCCGGAGATCTTTATAAATTCTGTGTTCATCAGTCCTCGTTCCCTTTCATTAGTTCAATAAATTGCTTGGCTGTTCTGGGGCTTCTGCCGCCACGCCTTATCGCAAACGCCTCGGCCTGCACGTGCAGCTCATCGAGCGGCGTTTTGAGCTCATAGGCTGCCGCCAGGTCATCAACCACCCTAAGATAAGTGCTCTTATCGGGCTTTTGGAATGAGACGGACAGCCCGAACCTGTCGGAAAGCGATAAAAATTCCTGCATGGTGTCATTTAGGTGTATCTCGTCGCCCGCCCTTGCAGAGAAGGTCTCTCTTACAAGGTGCCGCCTGTTCGAGGTGGCATAGATCGCAAGGTTATCGGCCGCCGCCGCCACGCTGCCCTCGAGGATAGCCTTAAGCGCTGCAAAGTCATCATCGTCCTCCGTAAAGGATAGGTCGTCAATAAAGATGATGAATTTCAGCGGGTTTTTGCACACCGTTTCGGTGATGTTCGGCAGCTCGTGGAGCTGGCGTTTTTTGAGCTCTATGAGCCTTAGCCCCTTTGAGCGGTATTCGTTCGCTATCGCCTTGACGGTCGAGGATTTGCCCGTGCCGCAGTCGCCGTAGAGCAGCACGTTGTTTGCGGGCTTGCCCTTTAAAAGTGCCAGGGTGTTGTCGATGACCTGCCGGCGCTGCTCCTCATAGCCCGATAGCTGCGAGAGCCTTATCGGGTCGGGGTTCTTAACGGGCGTGATAGCGCCGTCTCTTATCACAAATACGTGGTATTCGGAGTAGATGCCGTAGCCGTACTGCGAGATAGCGTAGATACGCTTAGCATACACCGCCGAGAAATCGACCCCCTCGTTTACGGCATAGTGCGGCAAAAAGCCGTCAAATCCGATCTTGCGCTCAAATTCCGAGGAGGGGATCTTTGCTATCTCCTCCAGAAGAGCAAGCTCGTTTGCCAGACACTCATCAAGGAAAAAGCCCGTCTTTTTGCCCTCACCACGGGTGAGCATAAAGATGTTCTCGTTTTCTAAGATAAGCTTGAGCATATAGTCGGTAAGGTTGTCAGAATGCTTGTAGAGCGCTGCCACAAAGTCGCAGTAGCACTCGGCGCTTTCGTATTCAAGTGCCATAAGCAGCTTTGCAAAAACAGTGCGCTCCTTTAGGCTTTTAAATATCACAAGAGTCCTCGCAGCAAGTGCGAGCTTTTTAAAGTCAGACATCAGATCATCTCCGTTAAGCCTTATTATACCACATTTGCGACAGATCGTCAAACGAGCCGCTCGATGCTGTCGATATCGAGCAAAAACAGCACCTGATCGAAGCTGCCGGGATCGGTTAGGTCATCGATATTATCGCCCGAGGCGGCGTCTGCGTCAATGACAGTGACCCTTGAGTAGTGCGAGATCACAAAGGGGATAAGCGGGTCGGTGCGGGCGGTCTTTACGATAAGCAGGCGTGGGTAGTCACGGTTGACGGTCTTTATATCAAGACGCTTGTAGCGGCTGCCGTAGCAGAAAACATCGAGCGGGCTGCTGCCGCTCAAGGCACCTCTGTCAAATACCGAGCGGAACTCGTCTGTCCTTTCCCCGTCAAACGCCGAGACGGAGGTCACGACAGTTCCGTTTTTAGGGGTGAGCAGCTCGATATTGTCGGGGGTTATGCGCCGCCTGATATTGAGCTCGGTACAAAGCGAGCCGATATAGCCTATCATAGCGTGCTCGGAATCATAGTCGGAATAGGGGCGGGGGGCAAAGCCCATTTTTCTTATAAAGGAGTAGTAAACGCCGAACGCCCCGCTGCTCGTAAGGCTCTCATCAGTTCTGAAAAAGATGTAGTTCTCACGTGAGGCATAGAGGGGGCTGTAGGCATCGAGCGTGACGACCGAGCTGTCAAGGCCGTAGTAAAAGTCATCTATGAAGCCCCGCTGATCGAAGCCGACACCGACTGACGGAATGTCGGCAGAGTATATGCCCGACGGCGAGGGGATAATGCAGACAAACACGCCCTGCCCCTCATGCTGTGAGGCAAAATCGTTTATATAGCCGCAAAGCTTTTCTGAGGCAGAGCTGCTCACCTGCTTTGAGGGCTTGATAACGCCCGAGTTTACTAAAAACGTCCCGTCAATCTCCGTCTTGCCCGCTGACAGCAGGATAGACGTCCTGAGCGTCTGCCAGCTGCCCTGAAGCGGGAAATGCTCGGAGAGCTGCTGCTCAAGGTCGCTTTGGCTTTTAGCGCTTTTAGGGGTGTCCCCCTGAAAGAAAAGGGTGCTGACAGCAAACATGACTATAATGCTAAAAAACATTATAACGCAGATAAGGTCTAATATCTTTTTCATAGGCTCACCCCTCCTTTACCCTGCTGCCCCAAGGTTTATAAGCCCCAGGTAGCCCTGCACCGTGCCCGACATGAACGCCGTACCCAGTACGAGCAGAGTTAGCTGCCACACGGGGCGCAAAAACGGCAGGAAGTTGTGCTTTGAAGCGCTCAGTCTCCGGTAGATACGGTCGGCAAGGCCTGTTGTTATAAAAATACATATACCCATAAGCACGGCAAAATTCTCAAAGAAATAGACCGTGAGGTTATCGACAAGCATACCGTTTCGCCCGAAGACTGCGAGTATGTAGGATACCGCATAGCCCGTGTCGTCAACGATAAAGAACACAAAGCCTATGTGTATAAGTATCATCGTGATGACCATTGAGGCAATATAGGGCAGCTTTTTTTGCAGCTTGCCCAAAAACGCAAGCTCCGCCAAGCAGATAAGCCCTATATACACGCCAAAGACGAGCTTTGAGAGGTCGGCGCCGTACCAAAGCGACAGGCAGGCGCCCGTAACAATCGCTGCAAGGGCTGTGAAGCCTGCACCCCTGCCCGAGCCACGAATGGGCTTGTAAATAAAGTCGATAAACCACGCAGTAACGGAGACGTTGAACTTTCTCACAAGCTCTGTGACGGAGGAAACACGAAACGGGTGGTCGAAGTTGACGGGCGTTTCGATACCCAGCATAAGAGAAACGCCCCTTGCCATATGCGAGATCGAGGCAAACTCAAAATATACGTACATTCCTGCCGCCGCAAGGCCGAGCCAAGCGGTTATCGCAGAAACGCCGCTTATATCGAGCCTGATGAGCTGTGTCCACATATTCGAGATCTGAAGGCTGAGCACACACCGCTCGACAAGCCCCTTCAGGTAGAGCGAGATACCACGGCTGAGCTTGTCGGCAGACATCTCGGGGGCGGTTAGCTTATCCTGCACCTCGCCGTAGCGCATAAGCGGCCCCGCCGTAAGGCAGGGGAAGAACCCCACGAACGCCGCCACGATAGTAAAGCGGTGGTCGCACCTGATCTGCCCTCTGTAGATATCTATGCAATATGACATAGCCCCCAAGGTATATACGAACACCCCCACAGGCGGGAATGCCCTTGCAACGGCACTGCTCTTAGCTATTACCCCGACAGAGGAGAGCACGGCAAGCAGTATAAAGCTGAGCTCGAGCAAAATGCTAATAACGAGCACACGCCTTGCAGCGGGCTTGTTGTTGCGGCGGTTGTCGATAAGCATACCGAGCAGGTATGCCGCAAATGACGATATGCCAAGCGGCACAAGTGCGGGCAGCGCCCCCCACCCGATAAACACCGCCTCGCCGAGGATCAGTGCTTTAGCCCTGTGCCGCTTAGGGGTAAGCGCATAAAGCCCTATGAACACGGGCAAAAAGAAATATAGAAAGGTAACAGATGAAAGAATCATTTTTCCTTTTGCCTCCTTTGCCTTTACTTATTGGCGATATTTTGTATGAGCTTTTCTATTTCTTCCCTTGTGTAGCCGTTATTGAGTATCTCAAGCAGCCCGTTAGGGGTCGTGCGGGAGGGGAGGGAGAGGTGCTTGTACAGCTTTCCTCTAAGCTGCGCCGAATCGGGACGGCCTGTCAGCCCAAGCTCGTAAAGCCCCGCCTTTGTGAGCCACGGCTCCTTTTTTTCATTTGAAAGCACGCCTGCCCGCTCGAAGGCCTCTCTGAGGGTCTTGACACTTATCCCCTCAACGCCGAGCTTCCCCTCCTTAGAGGGCAGCTCCTTGCGCTTTTCCTTGCCGAAGATATCGGGGATATAAACGTGCGTTATCTCCCCCTCGGGGCATATGCTTTTAATATAGCCCCGTATGCGAAAGCCTGCGCTGTCAGAGTCTGTCAGCACGATAACGCCTGTGTCGGCGGCGCATTTTCTGATATAGCCTTTTAGCTCCTCATCGCCGTAGACGGAAAAGCCGTCGGTAACTATTATAACGCCGTCGATAAACGAGCTTAGCTTATTCTTGTCATACTTGCCCTCAACTATTATGGGCTTGTCGATATGCAGCTTTTCCATATATCACACCCTCAGCGCCATGCACTTAGCGCAGCATTCCTCAAGGGCTAAGATATCCCCGCCGCTGCCGAGGCCCTTTGTTTTTAAGGCAAGGTCTGTCTCACAGAGAATGGCTATCGTCTGCCTTATCCTATCGCCGCTTATCCTGCTGCAATCGGAGAAAGCGTGCTCTACTGCGAATTTTTTGTAGGGCGGGTAGGCAAAGTCCTTCATAATGTCGTTTACGTTCTTGCCCGACGAGCGCCCGAGCTTTGCACGGTAGATATCCATTATCGAATATGAGATAGTGCCTAAGATCTCAACGGCGTTATAGCGCTGCGCCACAAGCTCCGAGATCCTGTTAAAGACAAGGCTTGCGTTTCCGAGCAGGATATTGAGTGCGAGTGCAAAGCCGTCAGACTCGACCTTCGGCGCTACGAGCAGGTCGATCATCTCCCTTGTTACGGGCTTGCCGTCAGCGTAGGCGGAGAGCTTTGCAAGCTCGTTTTCAACAAGAGCCGTGTCGCTTAAGCAGAGGTTTGCAAGGTACTGTGCATCATATGATGATATAGTCGAGCCCGTCTTTGAAAGCTCGGCTGCGATGAATTTACCCATATCGCTTGCCCGCCTGTAGGCAAACTCGCACACCGTGCCAAGCTTTGCACAGAAGTCGGCAAACGCCTTGTTTTTGGGGTTTAGCGACTTTTTGTTTTTAAACACCTTTTCGCCGTCGCAGCAGATGATGACAACGGTGGTCTCGGGAATGTCGGAGAGGATCTCCTTGAGCCCTTCCATATCGTCAGCCTTGACCTTGTTTGCATCAAAGCCCGAGATGAACACGCACTCCTTCGGGGCGAACATGGGTATCGAGATAACGGCATCATTTAGCTCGTCAATTGCCATAGTCTCGGTCTCAAAGGGGTGGTAGTTGAGCGTCATAGCGTCCTTTGACACGGTCTTGCCTATGAGCTTTTTGGTGTAGGTCTGCATATTGCCGACATCACGCCCGTAGAAAAGGTATAGCCGCTCCTCGCCTGCGTTTATTATTTTTGTAAGCTCGTTTGGTGTTATCAAAGCCATTTCAGAGTCTCCTAACAGTCAGCTCGCCGCTGCGCCTGTCAAGGGTAAGCTCGACAGCGCCGTCTGCGAGGTCTATTTCATATCCGTTACTATTATTATACACTTTTTTATCGGTGATGACAATATCTAAAAATGCATTAGTGCAAATAATTTTTTTGCTTTCAAGGGCGGCGCTCCCAAGCGGGCTTTGAAGCTGCCCGCCGCTGCCCGTGATATAGGGGCTGCTGTCCAAAAAGGCGCTGTCGGCGGCCTTGCCCTTATAGGCGGCGCCGTAAAGTGCGGGTACAGCCCTGTCAAGTGTCAGCTGCTCTGCCGCCCTTATGCTTTGTGAGCCGCCGTTTGAGATGAAAAGCGAGCCCTTGGTGTCATACAAAAGTGCCGCCTCGCCGTAGTCGGTCGAGAAAATGATGATATGCAGCTTGTCCCTTGAAAGATGATATGTAACGGCACTTACTGCTACAAGCAGCGCCGCTGCAGCGGCATAGAGCTTTATCAGGATATGCCTTCTTCGGGCAAGCAGGGGCAAAATGACAGGCAGCACACAGATAAAGGCGCAGACGCATTTTACAGCGGTGTGTGAGGTGTTGACACCTGCAAAGGGAATCAGAGAGAGCAAACGGGTAAGTGCTGTGCAGCCCCTCATAAGCACAGCCGCAACCCCCAGCACCGCCCCCGAGGCTGCGGGCACAAGACCGATCACGAGCCCTATCACCGCAAGGCTCAGGCACACCGAGCATACGGGGATAAGCAGGAAATTTGTTATCGGCGCTATCACCGACACCTCGCCAAAGAGCAGCGCTGAGACGGGAAGCTGCAAAAGCCCCACGCAAAGCGTTGCTATAGCCGTGCGCTTTATGCCGACGATTTGGTAGAATTTGTCCTCGTGCAGCCTTTCGCAAAAGAAGTCAGTATAAGCGCTGTAGGCAAACGCCCCCTCCATAGACAGCAAAAATGAGTAAGAGCCGACGCTGTAGGGCGAGGCGGCAGTTATCACCCCGCCCGCTATCGCCAAGGCCGTGAGCGGGTCGGCGGGGCGCTTTAGCAGGCGTGTGAGCAAGAGCACGCTCATCATAACGCCCGCCCTTACCGCCGATACGGCAGGCCCCGAAAAGAGCACCAGCGCCCAGGTGAAGCAAAGCATCACCGCCGTGTTGACACGCCGCCTTTTGCTTATAAGCTCGGCTGCCGCTGCAAGGGCGCCTGTTATTATAGTTATATGCGTGCCGGAGAAGGCGAAGATGTGCCCTATGCCCGCACGGTAAAGCTCACCCTCGGCCGAGGAGCTGATATACGACCTGTCGCCGCAGAGCATAGCGGCAAGATACCTGCCGCCTTCGCCGTATGATGAAAGGGTAAGGAAGCTGCTGTCACGAAGCTCCCTTGCAAAGCGCAGCAGCCTGTGGCTGCACCTGCCCGATGAGACGACCCTGTCGGCATTACCGCCCTTAACGAAAACGCCAAGCGACTTGTAATAGCGCTCGCTTTGGTAAAGGGCGCTGTCACGGATCCTGCTCACCGTGCCGAAAACGGTGATCTCCTCCCCGTAGGACAGGCGGGAGTATTCCTCATACGGCAGGTAGAAGGTGACTGTCGCATTTACGGTATCGTTTATCTCGCCCTTGACAGTAACGGCGCAGCTGCCGCTGTCGTAGTCCTTCTTATCATAAACATAGCCCTTGACGGAAACGCTCTGCCCGTCAAAGGCTACAGTATCATCATAGACCGCCAGTGTGTAGATGCAGCTTACAGCGCACCCCACACAAAAGAAAACGCAGATCACCGCCGCATATGCTCTTTTAGCCCTAAAGCACGCAAAGCACACCGCCGCAGCACCCAGCACAAAGGGTATAAGCAGCAAAGCCCTGCTGCCTAAAAGAAACGCAGCGAGCAGCCCCGCCTGAAAGGGGAACAGCGCAAAGCAGGTCTTTCTTACCATTTTTACAGATCAGCCTGCCGGCCAAGCGAGCGGCCTGCCTGCTAAAAGGTGGAAATGAATGTGGAACACGCTCTGCCCCGCACTCTCGCCGCAGTTGGAAACAACACGGAAGCCCTCATCAAGCCCCTTTTCCTTAGCAAGCTTAGCTATCACCTCGTAGATGTGCGAGATAACGGCGCTGTTTGAAGCGTCGATCTCATCAAGCTTTGAGATGTGCTGCTTGGGTATAACTAGGTAGTGGGTAGGTGCTGTGGGGTTTATATCCTCAAACACATACACAGTCTCGTCCTCATATATTTTTGTAGAGGGGATCTCGCCCTTAACTATTTTGCAAAAAAGACAATCGTTCATTTAAGTATCCGTCCTTTCGGTTAGTATGATGATATTATACCACATTTTTACCGCGATTGCAAGGGGGAGGGGCAAAAAAAGGCAATAGGCATTTTTTTAGGTAATAGGTAATAGTTAATAGGTAATAGGTGAGGTGTGCGGCTTCGCCGCACGGTTTTTAAAATACACCTATTACCTATGACCTGATACTTATTACCTATTACCTAATACCTAATACCTATTACCTATTACCTAATTTATGAGCTTTCCCATGCTCTTAGCCGAGATCAGCATTGTTGAGCCGTTATGCAAAAGTGCTGAGGCAGAGGGCTGCAATACACCCAAAGCCCCAAGCCCTATCAGCAGGGAATTAAAGCCTGCGATAAAGCGGAAGTTAGAGCTTATGCGCTCACGCAGCAGAAGGCTGAGCCTTCTTAGCATCACAAGCCCCTCAAGACTGTCTGCCGAGAGGGTTATGTCTGCGACCTCACGGGCTATGTCGGAGCCGTCGCTCATAGCGACGGAAACGTCAGCCTCTGCAAGGGCGGGGGAGTCGTTGATCCCGTCGCCTATCATTATCGCCTTGTGGCCATTCGACCGCAGCGCCTGCACGAACTCGCTCTTGTGCTCGGGCAGCACCTGTGAGATATACATATCAAGCCCCAGCTCCTCGGCGACACGCTTTGCGGCGGGCTCGGCATCGCCTGTGAGCATACATACACGCTTTATGCCAAGTGACCGAAGCTGCCTGATGATGTCGGCGGCCTCCTCCCTTACGGGGTCTTCAATTACTATCATTCCCGCAAGCACGCCGCCGATAGCCAAGAACACAGCCGACTTGCCAAGGCTTTTTTCATCTATTATCCTCTTGTTCTCGTCAGAGAGCGTTACACCCTCGTCCTCAAAGATAAAGTGCGCCGAGCCTATGACCGTGCGCTTGCCGTAGTAGTGCGTCACGATACCGTGGGCGGCGATGTATTCTACCTCGGCGTGCTCCTCCTCATGGGTGAGGCCTTCAAGCTCTGCCTTTCTGACTATCGCCGCAGCTACGCTGTGGGGGAAGTGCTCCTCCAGGCAGGCGGCGGTGCTTAAAACATAGGCCTCCTCAAAATCCCCGAAGGGCACGACCTCGCTGACGGTCGGGCAGGCGTTTGTAAGAGTGCCCGTCTTGTCAAAGATCATAGTGTCGGCCTCGGCGAATTCCTCAAGATAGCGCCCGCCCTTGACGGTAGCGCCGTTTGCCGCAGCCTCACGCATAGCCGAGATCACCGAGATAGGTGTCGAGAGCTTCAGCGCACAGGAAAAATCGACCATAAGCACAGAAAGCGCCTTTGTGATATTTCCCGTAAGGGCGTAGATAAGCCCGAAGCCCAAAAAGCTGTAGGGCACTATCGAATCTGCTATACGCTCGGCCTTGCCCTGGATACGGCTCTTTTGCTCCTCGCCGTCTCGTATAAGGCTTAATATCTTTGAAAGCCTTGAATCGCTTGCAAGGCTCATTACCGTGAGGGTAAGGCTGCCCTCCTCAAGGGTCGTTCCCGCAAACACGGTGTCGCCCCCCGATTTGTGAACAGGCTCGCTCTCGCCGGTCATTGTCGATTGGTTCACCATTCCCTCGCCGGAGCAGACTGTGCTGTCAAAGGGGATAACGTTCCCGGCATATACCTTGACCCTGTCGCCTGCGGCTATGCTGTCAAAGGGCACGCTCACCTCGCCGTCGTCGCCTACGAGCCAGACCCTGCTGATGTTTAACGAGAGCTGCTCGGAAAGCGCAAGCTCGGCACGCTCCTTGGTGTAGTCCTCAAGCATACCGGAGAGGGAGAGCAAAAACATCACCGACGACGCCGTGCTAAAGCTTCCCCTTGCAAGGGATATGCCGATCGATGCAGCGTCGAGCAGCTCGACCTTCATATCAAGGTCGATAAGGCAGCCTGCACCCCTGCCTACGTATTTTAATGCCCTGTATGCGATAAAGAGCTTCCTTATCGGCATAGGCACAAAAAGGGTCACGAGTGCACGCTTGACAAGGCGCTTTTCAAGCCCCCGCTTAAAGCGCTCGTCAGACTGCATCAGCGGGGTCAGCTCCCGCTCATCAAGTTGGCCCAGGTCTATGCTTTCGATGAGCTTGATAACGCTTTGTTCATTATCCCCGCTGTAGAGGATAAGTATGCTGCCGCTTGTGGGCGTTACCCTTGCGCTTGTCACAAAGCCCTCGTTCAAAAGCCACTCCTCAAGGGCTATCGCCCTGCCCTTTGAGAAGCTGAATGGCTTTACCCTTGCACGAAGCCTGCCCTTGCCCCTGAAAACTATCTCAGCTTTCATTTTTATGCCTTTTCCTCGCTTCTGATGTCCTCGGCGTCCTCCTTGATCTTAACAAGCTCTGCTGCCGCCTCGTCACGTATCTTCATACCCTTTGCAACGGTCTTTACGCAGCCGTTGTGGAAGGTCTTGCTCTTCAAGAATTTTACCCCTGCGGTAGCTGCCGCAAAGCCGAGAGCAAAAAAGCAGGTCTTTTGGTTCTTTATAAGGTTTGTCATAGTGATTACCTCCATTTTGATAAAAAAGTTAGTTAATACTTACAAAAGATGATATATCTTCTATATTTATAATATTAAATACTGCCAAAAATGTCAACGCTAACTGCCGAGTTTTAAGAAAATATGCGATTTTGATTAGAAATAACTAACCCAAAAGCGGAAATTGTTACTGTGCAATAGATCCCCCGGGCGGGGAGATACGGCATTTGTGTTTTGCGAAAAAATAATGCAGACTGTTGCAATTTATTAAATAATATGCTATAATTTAAACAAATTGAACAATAGGGAGAGTGAAATATGAAAAGACCACGTTTTTTAACTGCCCTTTTGGCGCTTGTGATAGCAGGTACGGCAGCTGTTGACAGCTTTTGTATCTACGACGTGTACGGGCGTGAGGTAAAGGGCGCTGCGGCCGTTGCTGCGGAGAATAAAAGTGATGATGACAAGAAAAACGATGAGCTTGAGGCGGAGCGTGAGGCACAGCAGGGGCAGCTCTTGCAGCTTGCTCTTGACGGGAATGTAAGCTATTCCCCGACACAGCTCGATACCGAAGAGGGGGGCGCCGTGCTCGATTCAAGGCAGGCACTTGAATTCCTTCAGAAGATAGGCGACCGCTTCGGCATAGAGAATGCCGCCGAGGAATACAGGGTCGTGACCGAGAAGGATACGGGCAGCTCTCATCTTTATTTTTTGCAGCAGACCTTTAAGGGGCTTGATGTATTCGGCTCGTTTGTAACTCTGGAGGCTGACAAGGAGGGCAACGTCAAGGACGTTGAGGGAAGCCACGTAAAGATTGACCCCGATATAAGCACCGAGCCTTCAATACTTGTCGACCAGGCAAGAAAGACGGCAGAGGCTTATGTTACTCAAAACCTCGGCTATAAGGCGGGGGAGTATGAGCTTGTAAGCGGCGGAACGCTTTTTGACCCGCTCAAGTCGGGTAATGTTGTGCTGTCATACTGCTACTATATCAGACAGCCCGGCACAAATTATTTTGTGGGCGTTGTTATGATAAACGCAAATGACGGGAGCGTTTCGGGCACAAGGCCGTTTGTCAATACGGAAATGATAACGCTCAATGCGCCCACTGCCCCGTACAAAAAGCCAAACGGG
>JAFRYW010000047.1 GCA_017442845.1 Ruminococcus sp. | reverse complement strand
TTTTTCTTCCCTCCATGGCAATATGATGATATAATTTAATATATTATAGCATATTATTTGGCAATAGTCAAGCATTTTTAATGCAAAGTGCACAAAATATTTTTGCAAAGCTCTTTGCATTTTGGAAGGCAAGGGTGGGCTGTGCAAAACCGGCAGAAATATAGGTGCAAATATATCATAAGCTAATATTCTCTTATCGCATTTCAATTTATTTAAAAATAATTTACAATAAAAGAAGAATATCCCCCCATTATTTATAAATTTTCTATTGCAATTTAGACTGATATGCTGTAAAATATATCTAGGCTTTGTAAATTTTGGACGAAATGCTCAAAGCTTACAAATTTTTGAAAATAATATGGTAATTTTAAAATTTTACTGTTTTTAAAGGAGGACATACTATGAAATTTGCTGACGGCTTTTGGCTCAACCAAAAAGGCTATGAGGTAAACTACGCAAGCCAGGCTTTCGAGATAGAGCCTGTTGAGAACGGCTTCCTCGTTGTGGCGACACCGTTTTATGTACATAACAGGGCTATGATGCTCGGCTCTGCTAATCTGGAGATACGCTATACCTCAACACAGAAGGACTGCATCAAGGTTTCTATCACCCACTACAAGGGCACTATCGACAACGGCCCGCACTTTGTTCTTAACGAGGGCAGCTTCAAGCCTGAGGTAACTATCGACGACAAGCAGGCAGTTCTTGTCTCGGGTGACACCAAGCTCGTAGTTTCCAAGGAAAACTGGAGCTTTACCTACTACTACAAGGACAAGAAGATGACAAGCGGCGGCTGGAGATCCACAGGCGTTATCTTCGAGAGCGAGTTCAAGCGCCGTGCTATCGAGCAGGAGCAGGCTGATGATACCTTCTGGAGCTACCCGCACTCTGACAAGAAAACATATATCAGAGAGCAGTTTGACACCACTGTAGGCGAGTATTTCTACGGCTTCGGCGAGAAGTTCACAACATTTGCAAAGAACGGCCAGACAGTCGAGATCTGGAACGCTGACGGCGGCACCTGCTCAGACCAGTCCTACAAATCTATCCCTTTCTTTGTTTCATCAAGGGGCTACGGTGTATTTGTCAACAGCTCGGATATGGTCTCCTACGAGGTATGCTCTGACACGGTCTCCAAGGTGTCGATGACAGTTCCCGGGGAGGATCTTGAATATTTCGTATTCGGCGGCGATGATATAAAGAAGGCACTTGAAGGCTACACAACGCTTACCGGCAAGCCCTCGCTCCCGCCTGCATTCTCATTCGGCCTGTGGCTCACCACATCATTCACCACATCTTATGATGAGGAGACGATCACGACCTTTATCGACGGCATGGCTGAGCGTAATATCCCGCTTCAGGTATTCCACTTTGACTGCTTCTGGATGAAGGGCTTTGAGTGGTGCAACTTTGACTGGGACAGATCTCAGTTCCCGGAGCCCGAAGCAATGCTCAAGAGACTGCACGAGGAGAAAAACCTGCACACCTGCGTATGGATCAATTCCTACATAGGACAGCGCTCAAGGCTGTTTGACGAGGGCGTTAAGGGCGGCTACTTTATAAAGAACCTTGACGGCAGCGTGTTCCAGTGCGACACATGGCAGCCCGGCATGGCAATAGTTGACTTTACTAACCCGGAGGCAAGAGAGTGGTACGCTTCATACTTAAGAAAGCTCTGCGAAATGGGTGTAGACACATTCAAGACAGACTTTGGTGAGAGGATCCCCACAAAGGGTATCAAGTACTTTGACGGCTCAGACCCCGTTAAGATGCATAACTACTACACATACCTCTATAATGAGACAGTATTTAACGTGCTCAAGGAGTATTTCGGCGAGAACAAGGCTTGCCTGTTTGCACGCTCGGCAACTGCGGGCGGGCAGAAATTCCCCGTTCACTGGGGCGGCGACTGCTCGGGCAATTACAACTCAATGGCTGAGGTCGTAAGAGGCTGCCTGTCGCTGTGTATCTCGGGCTTTGGCTATACCTCACATGATATGGCAGGCTTTGAAGCAACTGCCCCTGCTGACATCTACAAGAGGTGGGCAGCATTTGGTATGTTCTCATCACACAGCCGCCTGCACGGCAACCAGAGCTACAGAGTGCCGTGGCTGTTCGATGATGACTCGAAGGAGCCGGAGGGCTGCTCGAACGTTTTGAAATTCTTCGCAGACCTGAAGGGTCAGCTTATGCCTTACATCTGGGCGCAGGCTATCAAGACACACGAAACGGGCATTCCCGTAATGCGTGCTATGGTAATAGACTACGCTGACGACCCGACCTGCCTGACACTTGACAGACAGTATATGTTCGGCGACAATATACTTGTAGCACCGATTCTTAATGACGAGAGCATGGCTGAATACTACCTACCCAAGGGCAGGTGGACAGACATAATCACCGGCAAGGTATTCGAGGGTGAGAAGTGGTACAGACACAAGTGCTCATACCTTGAGATACCCGCACTTGCAAAGCCTAACAGCATAATCGCATTCGGAAAGTTTGAAAGAGATATAGAGTACGATTATTTGGACGGTACGACATTCAAGATATTCGAGCTGGAGGACGGGAAGACAGCATCTGCAAAGGTCTATGACACCGAGGCCAAGCAGGTATTCGAGCTTACTGCAACAAGAAACGGCGGCAGCATAGAGTGCAGCTACACCGAGACTAATGCAACATTTACTATCGAGGTAGCAGGAACAGACAAGAAGGTAGAGGTAAGCCCCAATTACGGCGGAAAGGTCATAATCTCCGATAACGGCTAAGCTTATAAGACAATAATTAAGGCAACACCCCCAAAGGACTAGATCCTTCGGGGGTGTTTTTTTACAATAACAGATCTTAGAGATCAGCCGATCAGGCATTGATCGAATGCGAAAAGCGCTTCATTGATCTCGAACACGTTATAGTTTCCACGGGTGATGAAATATTCTATGATTATATCGAACTTATTCGTATGGGTGAGCGAGTAGCCCGCCTTGGAAACAAGCTCCCTTGTCTGCGGCATATCAAGCTCTAAGGCAAGAGCAAAAGCAACGGCGGTCTGCTTTTTTGGGTGGTAGTCTACATCAGAGCGGATCTTTGAGAAAAGCTTGCGGTCAACATTCGCCTTTTTATAGCACTGAACATCGGTCATGCCACGCTCATCGATAAGGCGCAAAAGCATCTGTGAAAAGCTTTCATCAAGGTATTTGAGCGCCTCATCAAGAGAGCTGTCGCACAGCTCAAGCTCTTCTTCATACAAAGGAGCGGCTTGCTTTGCTTTTTTTAAAGCGAAAGCGCCAAACGCAGCAGCAGGGGCATTAAGGATCGCAGACCTGCCCGCCTCACGGCGCAGAGCCTCATCGGCGTAGTTATCATCTATAAATTGCTTCAGGTCATCATACAGCCCCTGAGAGAGCATTACCGCCCTTTTATCAAACAGCACCATTTTGACAAGCATATCATGCTCTTCCAAAAAAGCGGAGATAGTGTTTACAGCGACCTCAAGCGCCTTATCCTTCGGGTATTTATACACCCCCGCCGAGATCAGCGGGAATGCAACGCTCTCACAGCCGAGTGAGGCTGCAAGCTCTAAGCTTTTGCGGTAGCAGGAGGTCAATAGCCCCTCCTCGCCGCAGCCGCCGCCGTGCCAGATAGGGCCGACGGTATGTATTATGTATTTACACGGCATGGCATAGCCCTTTGTAGCTTTTGCATCACCTGTTTCGCAGCCGCCCAAGGCTCTGCACTCTTCAAGCAGACCCTTGCCTGCTGCACGGTGGATAGCCCCGTCAACTCCCCCGCCGCCAAGCAGGCTTGAGTTTGCGGCATTTACTATCGCATCACATTCAACACGGGTTATATCATTTCTTTCAAAGATCAAAGGCATTTTATCACTTCCCTTTACATATAGGATAGCATTTTTGACCCTTTTTGTCAACATAGCCAAAGAAAACAGACGTTTTTCCAAGCGGCGTTGTGCAAAGTGCACTTTTAAGGTGTTATAATTTTGTTCATAATAACGAAAAGAATATTACAAAATTCTATTGCTTTTTATGTTAAAATGTTATATAATTAGTATATGCGATTGGTATTTTTTTGGTGAATTTATCAAATCGGCATTATCCACAAACAGACAGGAGAGAAAACCATGAAAAGATACGACAACACTCACATCAAAAATATCGCTCTTGCGGGTCACGCAGGCTCGGGCAAGACATCTCTGACCGAGGCCTTGCTGTATGCAACAGGTGCCACAGACAGGCTTGGCAAGGTGCTTGACGGGAATACTGTTTCCGACTATACAAGTGAGGAGATAAAGAGAAAGTCTTCCGTTTATACATCACTTTCGACATATGAGAAGGACGGGCTGAAGATCAACCTGCTCGACTCCCCCGGGCTTTTTGACTATGAGAATGAGGCTGCCGAGGCTATAAACGCAAGCGGCTGTGTTATGATAACCGTTTCGGGCAAGTCGGGCGTCAAGGTCGGCACTCACAAGGCTTATGACCGTGCAAGAGACGAGGGCAAGCCCACAATGTTCGTTGTAACAAAGCTTGATGATGACAACGCTAACTTCTACAACACGCTTACACAGCTAAAGGCAGAATTCGGCCCGACTGTATGCCCTGTTGTAGTACCTGTTATCGCTGACAGAAAGATCGTTTCATATGTTAACCTTATTGAAATGAAGGCCTACAAATACGTTGACGGCAAGGCTGTTGAAACAGATATGCCCGACGGCGACGTTTCGGAAAAAATGGAATACCGTATCGACGGCCTGCGTGAGGCAGTCTCCGAGGCGGTAGCCGAGACAGACGAGGCGCTGTTTGAAAAGTTCTTCTCGGGCGAGGCGTTCACTCAGAAGGAGCTGACAGACGGTATACACAAGGGTATGAACGAGGGCATAATAACACCTGTTACCTGCGTTTCTTCAACCACTATGGCGGGCGTTGATATGCTTATGAAGGAGATCGACCTGCTTCTGCCCGCACCGACTGACAATGACACTAAGGAAGCCACACAGGGCGACGATATAGTTGAGATCAAGAATGACGAGAGCGCACCCTTGGCAGCGTTTGTATTCAAGACTGTTGCAGACCCGTTCGTGGGCAAGATGAGCTTTATAAAGGTTCACGCAGGCGTGCTGAAGACAGGCACCGAGATAACAAATGCAACGACCGGCGCAACAGAAAAGGTCGGCAAGCTTGTTTATCTCGTCGGCAAAAAGCAGATCGACGTTACAGAGGTTCCTGCAGGAGATATCTGCGTAGCAACAAAGATGAGCGCCAACACAAACGATACGCTCTGCGATGCAGCAAGAGTTGTAAAGTTTGAGCCTATCTCAGTTCCCGCACCGTGCTACAACCTTGCCGTAAAGGCTAAGGCACAGGGCGATGAGAGCAAAATATCATCAGCTATGCAGAGGCTTTTGGAGGAAGACCTCACTATAAGCTACAAGCAGGACGAGGAGACCCTAGAGATGATTCTATCCGGTCTTGGCGGGCTGCATCTTGACAGCGTTATCGGCAGGCTCAAGGATGTTTTCGGTGCTGATGTAACAACAGCAGAGCCTAAGATAGCTTACAAGGAGACTATCCGCAAGAAGGTAAAGGTACAGGGCAGACACAAAAAGCAGTCGGGCGGTCACGGTCAGTTCGGTGATGTTTGGATTGAGTTTGAGCCGTGCATTTCCGATGAGCTGATATTTGAAGAGAAGGTAGTCGGCGGTGCTGTTCCTAAGAACTTCTTCCCCGCAGTTGAAAAGGGCTTGCAGGAGTGCATGAAGAAGGGCGTGCTTGCGGGCTTCCCTGTAGTAGGCGTCAAGGCTATACTCGTTGACGGCTCATATCACCCTGTTGACTCGTCTGAAATGGCGTTCAAGACTGCTGCATCTATCGCCTTCAAGGAGGGTATGAAGCAGGCTGAGCCTATGCTGCTTGAGCCGATAGGCTCACTCACCGTTACAGTTCCCGATGAGAACACGGGCGATGTTATAGGCGAGCTCAATAAGAGAAGAGGCAGGGTGCTCGGTATGGAGCCTGCTGCTAAGAAGGGCTTAACGGTAGTTACCGCAGAGGTGCCCTATGCAGAGATGTTTGACTTTACACTTATACTGCGTCAGATGACACAGGGCAGAGGCTATTTCAGCATCGAGCGTGCACGCTACGACCAGCTGCCCGCAAACCTTGTGGCAGAGGTCATAGCTAAGAACGCTGTCGTAGAATAAGGCGCATTTTATCGAAATAAAGCTATCATTCATTGTCGAAACAACAAAATAAATATCCACACGTAATAATAACATATGTATTCCCCTGCAAACTAAAATAGCAGCAGTATTCCTTGAGAATGCTGCTGCTAATTAATTTAATAATTCTTATGCCTTTTTGCTCCAGGCCATTGAAACTGCAACTGATAATAAAACACTTTTTATAAGTATTATCCCTGCAAGCAGCCACAGCCTGACATTCGCTCCGTACATCTTCCCGAGCTGTATCCCGGATATATAATAAACAGCTCTCTCACTTTCAACTCCTGTCGAAATGATCTGAGGCGTTATCCCGATAATAAACCCCGTAATGATTGCAAAGGTGATATTTTTAAAAAGCACTGCGATAAGGCAGAAAAGACAGGAATACATTGCCCATATCAAAGCTTTTAACAGAGTATATTTAAGATAATATACTATCAGAGAAGTATCCCCGAAGCCGTCAGTCAGCAGTATATTTCCTACAGGCATTTTACTGTATTCAAGCCCATTCCGGTATACAAACACAGCGAGCATGACCGCACTCATCAGACAGGACAACACAAATATCGCAGCCCAAACCGCCGCAAGCTTTGATAGCGCAAGCTGAGTTTTTCCTCGCTTTGATGTGATTATCTGCTTAAAGCTCCCCGACGAATATTCGGCATCAAAAGCAGGAACAGCAATACACAAAAGCGCTATCAGCATCACATAGTCAAAGCCGTTATCCTCGAAAAAGTCATTCCAGGCGGTATCACAAAAGATCTGCTTATCAAAATCAGTACAGCCGTCAAGTATCTCGCATTTGCTGCAAAGATAACGCACCGTGCTTTCCTCTGCCTTTGCTTTGCCATGCTGCTCGGTGTAGGCGGAATATTCATCAAGAGTCAACTCTCCGCTTGCGTAACTTTGCTGCATTTCATCATAGATGGCGATAAGCTCATCTATCTCGGCAAGACGGGTGTTCAAATTCTTTATCTTATCGCTTGTAAGCTCGCCCTCAAGCTGTGTGGTATATCTTTTGTATACTTCATCGGAATACGGGTGTTCATGCACCTGCGGCAGAAAGCATAAGACTGCTCTTACAGTAATCGCCAGCAGAATAACAAGTGGCAGGCGGTTGATTTTTACAAGCTTTTTAAATTCAGTCAGAAATATCCTAAGCATTATCTGTCACTTCACCAAAGTAGTTCATATACACATCTTCAAGCCCTGCATTTGCGGGGCTTGCTTTTTCATCGGGCTTTTCGTCAGACACCGTATGCACGAAAACACCGCCCTCACGCTTTATTATATTGGCGCAGCTATGTGTCAGCAGATAGCTCTCCGCCTGCTGTTCGGTCATTGGGATATCCCACACCTTGTCCTCAATCTTAACACACAGCTCGTCGGGACTGCCCTTGTCTATCAGCCGCCCGTCCTTTAGCAGCAAACAGTCATCGCTGATGCTCTCGACATCTGAAACGATATGAGTTGCAAGAATGACTATCTTTCCAAAACCCACCTGCGAGATAACATTGCGAAAGCGCATTCTCTCCTTTGGGTCAAGACCTGCCGTGGGCTCGTCAAGGACAAGTATTTTCGGGTCATTCAGTAGTGCAAGCGCAATACCGAGCCGCCTTTTCATTCCTCCGCTGTAACCACCGACCTTGCGCTTTTTATCCTCCTGCAAATTTACAAGTGTCAGCAGCTCGTCTATGCGCTTTTTGCTGTCTTTCACATCACGCAAATCAGCATAGTATTCAAGCGTTTCGACTGCTGAAAAGCTCTTGTAAAAGCCCAGCTCCTGCGGCATAAAGCCTAGTATCCCACGAAAAACCGCACCCATTTTGTCGGTGTCGGTTCCGTCAAGCGTCACACTTCCCGAGGTCTGTTTGAGCAGCCCTGTAAGGATATTCATAAGCGTTGATTTTCCTGCACCGTTAGGACCGAGCAGAGCATGAACGCCCTCTTGAAGTGTTACCGAAAAATCCGTGAGTGCCTGCTTAGATCTGTAGCTTTTGCAGACGTTTTTAAATTCAAGCTCCATTATGCCGCCCTCCTTATTTTGCCGCTGATGACATATCCCAATACTGCACAAACTACTGATATGATGACAGTTAATACAATGCAAAATCCTATCCTGCTGCAAGGGTACCCAAACAACGAAAAGCAGTCAAAGCTTTTAAGATACTCTCTGATATTTAATAGGCTCTGAGGCAGGAAAACCCGCAGCCTATCATAAATGGGGATAAGCGCCGACTTGCTTTTTTCGCTCTTGTCGATAGCGACAAAAAGCGCCATATTCGCCGCAAGCCCGCCTGCCGAGATGATGATAGATATGATGTTCACGATAAGCGGACGCTTAATAAAGACGGCGATTAACGCTGTTGCAGAGATAACAGCCGTATAGCAGATAAGCCTCACAAAATACTTTATCACATAAAACTCCGCTATGCTGAGTATGTATGGGCAGTATTCAAACTCGGCTATCTGCTGCAAGGGCAGCCTGAAATTCTTTGCCCCGTAAGCATACATTCCAAAGCCTATCTCAAACACCGCCTGAACAAGCAGAACAACTGCCGCAATGCTGATGATTGCAAGATACTTTTTTAAAAATATATTCTGCACCGTGCGTTTGCTTGTGTTTACAAGACAGTATGCGGAGGTGGTGTATTCAAGTGTGAAAAGCCGCACTGTCATCATAACGCAGAGGGCTATCATTACATACTCCCACATTGAATAATTGAAAGACGAATAATAGCCCGAGCTGTTTATTCCGGTGTTTTCAAATTCAAGCTCTATCCTGCGGTTATACTGCGATATTGCTTTCTCGTTTGCTCTGATAAGATATTTGTCGGGGCTTTCCTTTTGCTGCTTGGTAACGTTCTGATAGATCATTCCCTTTACAAGCTCTTTTCTGTCACTCTCAAAACCGGTCGTCACATATTGCAGCTTGTCGGCCGCAAACATTATACTGCCCACATCGTTTACAGCGTTGTCACTGTATATAGGTTTAGCCTCACCGTTTGCGAAGATATCGTTTATCTCCTCATAAAGCTCGCCGTAGGTCTTGTTATCTGCCTGCGCTTTTGCTATAATATTTTCATAGGCATTAACTGTTTTGCGGTTATTTTCTATACTGCCCCACACCTCACGCATTGGAAGATATACCATGTATGCAAAAGTAAGCGCAAGCATAATAAGCAACAGCTTTGAGGAGAAAAGCTTTTTGTATTCGTATTTCACTTAATGGCTCACCTCATTCTTTAACAACTCTGGTTTTGTTAGTGCTTGAACCATTATAGCCATATGATG
>JAFRYW010000046.1 GCA_017442845.1 Ruminococcus sp. | reverse complement strand
CTATAGCCTCTGTGGGGGGCAGTGATGCATCGGTCGCCATTTTTCTTATCCTTACCTTTGTAGCAACGTCGATGTCTGCCTTCTTCTCTGTTTCGAGTATCTCTATCCATATAACATACTCGTCATACATATTCCCGAAATACAGCTGCTTGCCCATTCTTACGAGCGGCAGCCCCTTATACGTGAAAAAGCTTGCTTGTGCCATAATGATCATTCCTTTCGTTTGATATACTTTAATATATTCTCACTTTTGCACGATCAGTAGCTCTCGCTGATCTTTTCGCCCTTTTCGAGCGAGGTTATGTTTTTCTCAAGCTGCGTCAGCCACTTTGTCTCGATCCTGTAGCTGGGAACGCCGTTTAGCTTGACTATAGCCCTTCTGCCCGTGTCGGTGTAAAATTCGAGCGTGTCGCCGCCGCCGTCATAGCGCTTGACCTCGATCTTCATTAAAAACTTGCTCTCGTCCGGCTCGTCAAAGCAAAGCTCCTCGGCGGGGCAGGTTATAAGATACTCATAGAAGGTCTTAAGGCTGGGTATATCAAGCTCCTTACCGTTTAGCTCTGCCTTTGAAACGTCGTCAAGGTCGTTGTCGTAGGTAAGGGTTATTTTGTCGCTTACCGAGGGTCTTGTTATGTCTATCTCGCCTACGTCCTTGATGTAGTTGAAGGTCATAAGTGATGACAGGATATCCTCAGGCGTCTGCGTCACCCACGGAAGCGATGATGCGCTCACAAGGAAGATACAGTCCATACCGTTTACGCCCTCGATAGTGCAGTAGTATGAGCCGATCTCGTCCATATCGTTGCCCTCCTCGTCCTTTACGTGGACGGGGTCACCGATGATAAGCTTGTAATCATACCCCTCGCCCGTCAGGGAAACAACGCACTCGGGGTCATTTAAGCCGTACTCCTCAAGCGCCTTGTCATCGGGGAAAATGACCTCTGTACTTGTTGCAGTGAGCCCCCACATTCCGTGCGAATAGCCTGTCGAATTTGAGATGTTGAGGTAGCCGTATACCGGCGATATCATGACCTGCGCCGAAACTGCGCCCTGCTCGCTCTCATCGTCCTCGATAACGACCTCGTAATCAACGCCCTTGCGCTTGACCGATAGCTTGCCGTAATCGGGGTAAGCGTCCTGCCCGGGCTGCGAGATCAGCACCTTGCTGACATATGCCTCCTTCTTCTCGACCATATACTGAAGATAGGTATTAAGCACCTGATAAACGGTGCTGCTTCCCTCCTCGTGAAGGTAGTAGTACCTGTCCGACGAAGGGAGGTTGTCGCCAACATAGAACGTCCTTGCCTCGCCGTCATTAAAGGTAACGGTGAATTTTGAATTAGGCTCGTCAAAGCCGTACTTTGAAAGCTCGGAAGAGTCTTCCTCGACGGTGTCAAAGCTTTTGAGCGTCGCCGCACAGTCGGCAAGCGAGTTTTCCTCCGAGAGCGACAGCGAAAGCCCTGAAAGCTCTGCTATCTCCCATGTGCTCTTGCCCGACTTGCTCCTCACCATTTCAAAGGACGAGCTTTTGTTTTCGACCTTCACGCTCTCGACCTCATCGGCGGAGCGGTCTACGATCTGCGTTTTCTTTGTCTCTCTCTTGTTGATAACAGCCGTGCTGCTGCTCTCCTGTGCGGAGGAGCTGTCGCCGCCCCCCGACTTTTCAAGGAAGAATAGCACTCCCCCCAGTGAAGCCGCAAGCACGCTTATAACTATTATACCTGTAAGTTTGCTGTTCATTTTACTTGTTCTTTCTCCTTATCCAGATAACAAGCCCCGTAACAAGAACTATCATAGGTATTATTGCGATAAAAGTCCATTTGAGCTTGGTTTTCTGCCCCTCGTTGATATCGAAGATATTGCCGCTTATCACCTTGGGGGTTATGGTTATGCCCTTTGTCTTGCCTGTAAGGCCGTTGATAACGCTTAAGATATACTCCCTGTTCTGGTACTGGTTATACGCAAGCACCTGGTCTGCGATAATGCTCGAGCCGCCTATAGCCAGGATATTGCTGTAGTAGGTATCGTCATTATCCACACCGAAGGAGGCCTTTGATGCGAGCACAACATAGTTTTGCTGACCCTTTGTGAGCGTTTCCTGAGATAAGGTATCCATAGTATATGCGTCCTTACTTGAGGAAACGTACTTGAAGGTCTTGATCATGCCGTCCTCCTCATAGAGGGGGTTAACAGGGCGTGAGCTCAGGACGAGCAGCTCGGGTGAAGCGTTCGTCATATCCTGCCTGAAATCGTCTGAGATCTCGGTAGCAATCGTGTAATAATTCTGCTGATAGTAGTTTGACTGATAGGTCTCGCAGACAACGCCCTTGCCGATCTCAAGGCCGTATTCCTTAAGGAACTCGTCGATATTCGGGGTGTCGCTCTGGCCGTAATCCGCAACGTAGATAAGCTGCCTGCCGAGCTTGCCGTCATTAAAGAGGAATTTATCCACCTTGTCAAGCTCCTCGGGGAGGTAGTCTACCTTCGGGGCGCCGATGACCAAAACATTAGTGTCCTCGGGGATATCGTCAGTTGTTATATTTGCAGTCTTAACAGTATAGCCGTTAGCATTGAGCAGCGTGCGGAAATAGGAAAACTCGCTAAGCTCGTTCCTGCCCTCTAAGAAGGTAACGGTCACGGGCGAGGGGTCGGTAACAGCCATTATCGCCGAGGTGAACGCCTGCTCGGCAGACGAGCTCTCGATATAGTTGCCGTAGTAGCTTATAAAGGTAAGGTCGTTGCCCACCTGCTTTGCATACTCCTCGACCGACACGCCGTACTGCGAGAACATCTCGGTCAGCTCATCGTTAAATTCCACAAGGTCGATAAGCCCTATTACTCTTGTTCTCTTGATAGGCTTGCCGTCATCGCCCTTGGGGTTTGTTTCAACGATTATATCGTACTGTGCGACCTCGTCGGTGTAATCCTTATAGAAGTCGGGGTTTGCGTTTATGTCCATATACTGATACTTTATCCTATCATTGTATTTGGAGTAGGTCTTCATTACCTCGTTAGCCTGCTGGGTGTAGGTAGAAAGCCCCGCAAACGCCTGCTCATCAGCACAGACGGTTATCAAAACGTCCATATCTATGCTCTTGATATAGTCAGCGCTCTCATCTGATATAGAGTAGATCTTTTCCTTTGTAAGGTCGATAGTTATCGGGTATCTTTCAAAGAGCTTTGTTGCCACGATGTTTATGAGCACGAGCAGCACGAAGAAAACGACCGTAAGCGCCGTCGCCATAGCGCCGTGCTTGAATTTCTTGACATTACCCGAATCGCCCTTGCCCTTCTTTTCCTTCTTAGGCTTCTCAGGCTCCTTTTCCTGTGTCTTTTCCTTTTCCTTTGCGACTATGTCGGCCAAAAGCTCCTTATTATCCGTAGATACCTTATTTTCATCAAGTTTTGCCATTTACAAACGCCCCCTTCCTTAGCTCCAGCGGCGCTTTTCAAGCACTCTTACTGTTAAAAACAGAAATGCCACAGCCGCCGAGATAAAGAACAGAACATTTGACAAATCAAACAGCCCAAGTGTGAAATCATAGTATCTGTTCCAGAAGCAAAGCGAATCAAACACCTTGCCTATAAAGTCTATCGGGATAAGGTTGCCAAGCGTTGAGAGCAAATACAGCCCCACCATAGCAAAGAACGAGATGACCGCCGAAACGATCTGGTTCTCTGTCAGTGACGAGCAGAAAATGCCCACCGCTATATATGCAGCGCCCAAAAGCAGCAGCCCCACGATATTGCCCATAACGACGTTCCAGTCGGGCTTTGCGTAGGCGGAAACTACGACTGCATAGATAAATGTTATAGCAACGCCCATAGTATAGATCAAAAAGCTTGCTAAGAACTTGCCCGCAACTATACCGCCCAGCGATACAGGCGAGGTAAGCAGGCACTGGTCTGTCTTTTGCTTTTTCTCCTCTGATATAGTTTTCATCGTGAGGATAGGTATAAGCACTATCAGCACCAGTATAAGGTCTGCAAACACGGCGTCAAGCTTTGTAGAGCCGTATTGCAGCGAGTTTTGTGAAAAGATAACCCCCGTACAGCAGTAAAACCCTGCAAGGAAAATATAACCTATCGGGGAGATAAAGTAGGACGAGACCTCTCGTCTGAATATTGCGCCCATTTAAAGATCATTTCCTTTCCTTAGTCATCTGCCGTATCGGTATCATCATTATCAAGTGCCGGCACAGCCTCACCCATTGTAAGCTTTAAGAATATATCCTCAAGCGAGAGCTCACTTGCCCTGAGGTCGAGTATCGGCATATTGCGCTCTGCCATTCTCTTAAACAGCTCACGCCTTATGTCAACGCCCTCCTTGGCCTCTATCTTGTATTCCCAAACGCCCTTTTCACGCTCGGTGCCTGTTTCGACCTCAATAACGCCCTTTATGCTCTTTATCAGCCCCTCTACCGTTTCGGGGTTACCCTCGATACGTGCGGTGAGCAGGTGCTCGTTTATCAGCTTGCGTGAGAGGTTGTCCTCGGTGTCATCGGCAACTACCTTGCCCTCGTTTATTACAACGATCTTATCGCACACCGCCTGCACCTCGGAGAGGATATGCGAGGAAAGTATGACAGTCCTGTTCTTGCCGAGCTTTTTGATAAGCGTTCTTATCTCTATTATCTGCTTAGGGTCGAGGCCGACTGTCGGCTCATCAAGAATAAGCACCTTGGGGTTGCCGATAAGCGCCTGTGCTAAGCCGACACGCTGCTTATAGCCCTTTGACAGGTTCTTGATAACACGCTTATACACGTGCTCGATCTTTACAAGCGAGCAGATATCCTTAAGGTGAGAATTTCTGGGAAGCTTGCATTTTTTCAGGTCGTACACGAAGTTTAGGTACTCCTTTACCGTCATATCCATATAAAGCGGCGGCAGCTCGGGAAGATAGCCGAGCTCTCTCTTTGCCTTTATAGGCTCTTCAAGAATGTCGATGCCGTTTATAAGCGCCTTGCCGCTCGTCGCCGAGATATAGCCCGTCAGGATATTCATAGTAGTGCTCTTGCCCGCACCGTTAGGCCCCAAAAAGCCCAGGATCTCGCCGTCATCGGCCTTGAAGGATATATTGTCTACAGCCTTTTTATCGCCGTAATGCTTTGATAGGTTGCTGACCTCTATCATTGTCATTCCTCCGTTTTGTCACATAAATTGCCTTATATATTATATACTACTATTGTGTATATACAGTGACAGTATGATAAAAGCTTATTTTGAAAGCAGCTCTATGCCCTTTTTCACTCTGTCAAGCGTATCAGCCTTGCCTATAAGCGAGGATATCTCGATACCGCCGCCGGGGGTAGATGCCTTGCCCGAAACCGCAACTCTAAAGGGCAGCAGGATAAGTGCATTCTTTACCTCCTTTTGAGCTATAAGCTCAAAGAGCTTATCGTGGATATTCTCCTCAGTCCACTCGCTCTCGTCTATCCCCTCCAAAACGGGAAGGATATCTTTGAGCGACTGTAAGGATTTTTCCTCGTCGATCTTGTTTTTCTTATTAAAGTAGAGCGCAGGCTCATACTCTCTTAATGTATCAAAGAAATCGACCTTCTCGGGGATATCTGTGAGCACCTCTGTCCTATCCTGCAAAAGCTGACAGATGCGGGAGATGTTTATATCCTCCCTCTTTACCATCTGCCTTACATAGGGTGCAGCATAACTCTCAAACTCCTCGGGGGAAAGCTTTTTGATATACTTTGCATTTATCGCCTTAAGCTTTAGCGGGTCAAATATAGCGGGGGATTTTGAGAGGCCGCTTATGTCAAATTCCTTTATAAGCTCAGGCAGCGAGAAGATCTCCTCCTCACCCTTTGGCGCCCAGCCTAAGAGTGCTATATAATTTACGACCGCCTCGGTGAGGTAGCCCTTGTTCATAAGATCCTCAAAGGAAGCGTCACCGTCACGCTTTGAGAGCTTATGCTGCTTATCCTTCATAATATGCTCTACGTGGATATAGGTAGGAACCTCCCACCCGAACGCCTTGTAGAGCAACTCATACTTAGGTGCAGAGGACAGATATTCATTTCCTCTTACAACGTGGGTGATACCCATAAGGTGATCGTCGACCACGTTTGCAAAGTTGTAGGTAGGCATTCCGTCAGTCTTGATAAGGATCTGATCCTCAAGCTCCTTGCAGTCAACGGTTATGTCACCGTAAAGCTCGTCATGGAATGTGACCTCGCCCTCAAGCGGCATTTTCTGTCTTATAACATAGGGCGTGCCTGCATCAAGCTTAGACTTGACCTCTTCGCAGGAGAGGCAGCGGCAGTGTCTGTCATAGCTGTAGGTCTTGCCCTGCGCCTCGCACTCGGCCTTTAGGCCGTCGAGCCTTTCCTTATCGCAGAAGCAGTAATAAGCGCCGCCCTTCTCAACAAGCTCCTCGGCATACTTTTTAAAGCTGCCCATTCTCTCGCTCTGAACATAAGGGCCTACGGGGCCGCCTATATCAGGCCCCTCGTCCCAGTTGAGCCCACATCTTTTGAGCGTGTTATAGATAACATCTACAGCGCCCTCAACATAGCGCTCACGGTCGGTATCCTCTATCCTTAAAATAAAGTCACCGTCCTGCTGCTTGGCTATAAGGTATGTAAACAAAGCAGTGCGGAGGTTTCCTATATGCATATACCCCGTCGGTGAGGGGGCAAATCTTGTTCTTACCTTTTTCATGAGTATCTACCCTTTCAGATGTATTTTGGGTATGCTTTCTTTGCATACTCGGTGTTGCGTTCTATTTCCCTTTTGAGCTCGTCAAAGCTGTCAAACCTTCGCTCAGCCCTTACAAATTCAAGAAGCTCAAGCTCGATCTCAGCCCCGTAGAGGTCGCCCGAGAAATCAACTATAAACGTCTCGGCAAGCGGCTTTATGTCACGCTCAACGCTCGGCTTTACGCCTATGTTGGTAACGCCCGTATAAAGCCTGTCCCCTATATGCACGCAGGAGACGTACACCCCGAATCTCGGGAGGATAAGCCCCTCGGGAAGCTGCTGGTTTATCGTCGGGAAATCCCACGTTCTGCCAAGCTCGTTGCCGTGTATGACCTTAAGGCAATAGCCGTAGTTATAGCCTAAGAGCCTGTTTGCCTTTTCTATATCGCCCTCGGAAATAAGCCTTCTGATAAGCGATGAGCTTATCCTTGTGCCGTTATCGTCGAGCCGCTCGACGATCTCGACCTTGAAGCCGTATTTTTCGCCAAAGCGTATGAGCGCCTCGCTGTCGCCTGCGGCGTTATGCCCGAAGCGAAACCTTTCCCCGCATACTGCGACCTCGGCGCCTAGCCTGCCCTTTAGTATATCCCTTGCAAAATCCTCGGCGGGCATCATCTTCAGCTTATAAAAATCGGGTGAATAAATATAATCCGCCCCCGCCCTTGACAGCAGCGTTTTCTTGAAGCTGTCGGTAACGAGCATTTTATAATCCTTGCCCTTTGAATCTACCGTATGGGTGTTGAAGGTGAATATCGCCTTTTTGAGCCCCGGGTGTGAGAACGCCCGCTCAAGCACCCGCCTATGACCCCTGTGCACTCCGTCAAAGATGCCGAGCGCCACGGCTGTTTTTTCATGGGGTGTTACCCCTGTATCGGTTATATCTACCAAGGGTACTGCGCCCCCTTTTTATCAGTAAAAATTTCTAAGTGCCCTTACTTCGTTTTTGTCTATGTCAACATAAGCTATGGAGATGAGCCTTCCCTCGTCGGAAACGATACGGTAGCGGCTTTCTTTATCAAAGCCCTTTATACCGACCTGCTCGGGTCTTAGCTTTACTCCGTTTTTATATAGCACTGTCCTTCGCTTATCAAGCCTTACCTCGGGGTACTCTTCAAAAATGCCGTCAAGCCCCTTCATCGCCTTAAAAAGCTTCCCCTCATCGGCAAGTGCCTGCACCTGCTCTACGGTCAAGCAGTCCTTAATATTAAAGCCGCACGCCTTAGTTCGCTCAAGCGCCGTCATAACACCAAAGGTGCCCAATACCTCTGCAGCGTCGGCAATAAGCGTTCTGATATAAGTGCCCTTGCTGACGCTGAGAGCGATAACGCCCTCCCTTGTGCCTTCATCATAGCTTTCAAGCGTTATGTATTTTACAAAGCGCCTTTTAGGCTCACGCTTTATCTCCTTGCCCTCACGGGCGTATTCATAGAGCTTTTTGCCGTCTACCTTTACAGCGGAATACATAGGCGGTGTCTGCATATACTCGCCAACAAAGGACGAGAGTGCTTTCTCAAGCTGCCCCCTTGTGACAGCCCTTTCGCTCATATCCAGCACCTTGCCCGTGATATCCTGCGTGTCGGTCTCAAGCCCGAGCTTAAAGCCCGCCCTATACTCCTTATCACTTTCGGGGAGTATATCGGCAGCCCTTGCCGCCTTGCCGACAAGCACAGGCAGCACGCCCGTTGCCATCGGGTCGAGCGTTCCTGTATGGCCTATCTTTTTAGTCCTTAGTATGCCCCTAAGCTTTGAGCAAACGTCGAAGGACGTCCAGCCCTGCGGCTTATTTATAAGTATTATGCCTATCGGCTCATTTACATTCTCAGCCATCGTATTCCTCACCAAGGGCTTCTGCTACCGCCTGAATGACCTTAAGCCTTACCTCCTGCAGGCTGCCTTCAATCTCGCAGCCTGCGGCTCTTATATGGCCGCCGCCGCCAAAGCGCCTGCAAAATGCCGATGCATCTACCTCCTCGGTAGTACGCACTGACAGCTTGAACACGTTCTCGTGCCGCTGCTTGACGGTGATGCCTATAACTACCCCCTCGATCTCCAGCGGGATAGAGGCAAGCCCCTCAAACTCGGCAGGCTCAGCCCCGCAGCTGTTCATAAGCTCGGTGGTGATGACTATCATAGTACACTTATCATTAAAGTAATACTCCATATTGCTTATAACACGCTGCTCGACCTTGATCCTGCCCTTTGACTTTACATCGAACATTCTGCGGTTTATCGTTTCAAAGCCGATGTTATACTGCATAAGCTCTGCCGCCGCCATATGTGCCGAGGGGGTGGTGTTTTGATACTTAAAGCACCCCGTGTCGGTAGCTATAGCTGTATAAAGGCACATGGCTATATGGTCTGAGATCTCATACCCTATCGCCTTGAAATATTCATAGAATATCAGCGCCGCCGCCGATGCCTTTCCGTCAAGGAAGGTCTTTTTGGCGTAGAATTTATTTGAGATGTGGTGGTCTATGCACAGGTCTACCGCCCCGGGCTCCATATACGCCTTAAGGTGTGAACCTAAAAGCTTTGCGTCGGCAACATCTACCGCTATAACGAACTGCGGCTCAAACTCCTGAACATAGTAGCCGTCATAAAGAAAATTATACCTTACCGGGAAATTTTCGTTGTTTATGACATTTGCCTTCTTGCCAAGGTCACGAAGATATGCACAAAGCCCGAAGCCGCACCCCAAGGTGTCCCCATCGGGGCTCTTGTGGGTGAGGATAAGCACATTGTCGCACCCCTCCAGTATACCTTTAAGCTCGAAGAAATCATTTTTATCCATTAAAGACGTCCTTTCTAAGACTCTCTCTTTCACTCGCCGTCGGCGCCGCTCTCCTCCTGCGCTTCGGAAAGCTCCTCGGCTATGCTTTTGAGCTTTTCGCTTATCTGGGCGGAGTGCTCTATAGAATCGTCCGCAATAAACTTAAGCTCGGGGCATTTTCTGAGCCCCAGGACATTTGAGATCTCACGCTTCAAAAAGCCCGAAGCGCTTTCAAAGCCCTTGACTGCCTCCCTCGCCTTATCATACCCCTCGAAGGAGGATATATATACCTTACAGTATGACCCGTCACCCGCAACATCGCAGCGAACGACCGTCAGCATACCGTTTTTGCTTATGCGGGGGTCCTTCAAGTCTCTGATCTTGCCCGAGATTATACGCTTTATATCCTCAGACATTCTCCCCGCCTTATGTGAAGCCATTTTAAAGCCCCCTTTTTTAATCAATATCAGTTTTCAGATCACTCTTTGTACTCTTCCATAATGAACGCCTCGAAGATGTCGCCCTCCTTGATATCGGTGAACTTTTCAAGTGTGATACCGCACTCAAAGCCCGAAGCGACCTCCTTGACGTCGTCCTTGAATCTCTTGAGCGTGCTCATCTTATCCTCAGCTATAACTATGCCGTCACGCACAACACGGATCTCATCGCTTCTGCCGATCTTACCGTCAAGAACGTATGCGCCCGCAACGTTGCCGACACCCGTGATCTTATAGACCCGCCTTACCTCGATACGTGCAGTCTCGACCTCTCTGAACTTAGGTGCGAGCATACCCTTCATAGCATCGGTGATCTCCTCTATCGCATCATAGATGATCCTGTAAAGCCTTATATCGACGCCGTCACGCTTTGCATTCTCCTTAGCTACAGGGTCGGGGCGAACGTTGAAGCCTACTATTATCGCATTAGATGCGTTAGCAAGCATAACATCGCTCTCGGAAACAGCGCCCACGCCGCCGTGGATCACCTTTACCCTTACCTCGTCATTTGAAAGCTTCTCAAGACTCTGCTTTACAGCCTCTACCGAGCCCTGAACGTCCGCCTTGACGATTATCGGCAGCTCCTTCATCTCGCCCTCGGAGATCTGCGAGAATAGGTTTTCAAGAGTTACCTTCTGGTACTGCTTGAACTGCTCCTCCTTAGCGTCGAACTTACGCTGCTCGACAAGCTCTCTTGCAAGCTTTTCGTCCTCAACTGCGTTGAAGGTATCGCCCGCAGAGGGCACCTCTGCAAGACCCGTGATCTCAACAGGTGTCGAGGGGCCTGCCTTTGAGATGCTCTTGCCGTGGTAGTCGGTCATAGTTCTTACCCTGCCGACAGACTGGCCTGCGATTATAACGTTGCCCGCATTAAGTGTTCCGTTCTCAACAAGAAGTGTAGCAACAGGGCCCTTGCCCTTGTCGAGCCTTGCCTCGATAACAGTACCCTTAGCAAGCCTGTTGGGGTTAGCCTTTAACTCCTTGACCTCGGCTACGAGCAGAACGTTTTCGAGAAGCTCGTCAATACCCATACCCGTCTTAGCCGATACGGGAACAGCGATAACGTCACCGCCCCACTCCTCAACAACGAGCTCGTGCTCGGTGAGCTGCTGCTTTACTCTGTCGGGGTCTGCGCCCTCTTTATCCATTTTGTTTATAGCTACGATTATCGAAACGCCCGCAGCCTTTGCGTGGTTTATCGACTCTATCGTCTGCGGCATGATACCGTCATCGGCAGCTACAACAAGAATAGCTATATCCGTGATATTAGCACCCCTTGCCCTCATTGATGTGAACGCCTCGTGTCCGGGGGTGTCGAGGAAGGTTATCTTCTTGCCGTTATAGCGCACCTGATAAGCGCCGATATGCTGCGTGATACCGCCGGCCTCGCCTGCGGCAACGTTTGCGTTCCTGATCCTGTCGAGGATAGATGTCTTACCGTGGTCAACGTGACCCATAACAACTACAACAGGGCATCTCTCAACGAGATCCTCCTCCTTATCCTCCTCGTCCTCGATAAGGCGCTCCTCAATAGTAACTATAACCTCCTTCTCGACCTTAGCGCCGAGCTCATCTGCCACGAGTGCCGCCGTATCAAAGTCGATGACCTCGTTTATTGAAGCCATAACGCCCAAGCCCATAAGCTTTTTGATGACCTCGGTAGCCGTCACCTTAAGCCTTGATGCAAGCTCGCTCACCACGATCTCATCGGGGATAAGCACCTTGAGCTGCTGCTTTCTTGCACGCTCAAGCTCAAGCCTTCTGAGCTTATCCTTCTCGCTCTCGTTCTCTCTCTTGCCGTGGTTGCCCTTCTGCTTTTTGTACTGCTGCGACTTCTGGGTAAGCTTCTGCTTTTTCGAGTAGTTATCCTTGCCGCCGCCCTGCTTGGAGCTTGCCATATTATCATATTTTTCGTTATACTTATCAAGCTCGGTATAGCTGCCTCTTGTGTCAACTATCCTTCTGCCGCTGCTGCCCGATTCCTCGGAAACGGTATAGCCGCCGCTGCTCTGCGACGAGCCGCCGCCCAAGATCGTCTGCTTGCCGTGCTCGTGCTTCTTTTCCTTCTTCTTTTCCTTTTCCTTCTTAGGCTGGTTCATAGCCTTTGCGGTATCAAACCTGTCAGCCTTAGGCTTTTCGGGCTCGGCGGACTTTTTAGCAGCCTCGGGCTGCTTAGCTTCAGCCTTGGACTCTGCCTTTTTCTCTTCCTTCTTAGGTGCAGGCTTCTTATCCTCTGCCTTTGCACTCTTTTTGTCGGGGAGCTTCTTTTCCTCTGCCTTTTCGGTCTTTGCAGCAGCCTTCTTAG
>JAFRYW010000045.1 GCA_017442845.1 Ruminococcus sp. | reverse complement strand
GTAGCCTGTGTAATCCCACCAGCGCTTGTGCATTATCATTTCAAGCAGCCACGAGGTGAAGTACTCGACTGTTCCGCACACAAAAAACGAGCCTAGGAACATCAGCGGCGGGTTCTTTCTTAGCGGGCGCAGAACGTAGATTATAATGAACCCGCCCACGCCGTAGATTGGCAGCCACGGGCCTAAGAGCGTTCCACGGTTGATAAAGCGCCCGTCATTTATCAGGTAGAAGAACACCTCCCACGCCCAGCCGATAAAGGAGAAGAAAAAGAAAAACAGTATCGGCGTATCGCCGCCGTAGCTCTTGTCATAGTCGGTGCGAAGCCATTTTCTATGCTCAAGGTAAGGTGTCGGGCAGAGGTCATCGGGGTATGCGAAGGCGGTTATCTCGGGCTCAAAAAGCAGCTTATCATAGAGCAGTCCGCCGCCCTCTGTGCTGCTCGCCTTGGCAGAGCGAAGCCGCTCATACACCTCGGCAAAAAGCGTCTCACGGTAGACGTTTGAGAAAAACAGCGAGGTCAGATGAAATGCCGCACCGTCGACCAGAAAGCATGGCAGCAGCGTAACGTCGATCAGGAATGCACGCCTTTTATCGCCCATCATAAGCGCCTTTGACAGGGCGAAGGCCTCCTTAGTGCTAATAGTCGGGTTCTCTGCAAGAATGTAAGGGATAAGCATATATTCGTATTTTTTTATGAACCCGCCCACGATCGTCAAGTCCCAAAGCGCCTGCTTAACCGAGCGGATAAGCATAACCTTGGCGCAGTTTTTTATCCCGCCGGTATGGAAAACAAAAAGGATTCTATCCGCCTCGACACGGCTGTAGCTTCGCCGCTCAAGAAAATAGCGGCACCGCCCGACGATGATAAGGTTTTTGATAAAGACCCACATAAGTGCCGAGAGAACTACCATTACAAATATAGTCACGCTCTCGCCGACCCGCCCGTGGAAAACTATCTTATTTATACCGTTCAGTATCCCGAAGCCCAACGACCCCGATGCCGTGACCTCATTGACTATCACGGAAAAATAGCCCATAGTATATTTTTGCGAGGTCGTCTCGGCGGCGGTGCTGTCTTTATCAACTATCTCCTGCCCCTCGGCAAACTCAGTGATGATCTCGGCGTTTGTTTTGCGGTTCTCGCTAAGCACATAGGCGGCCGCCTCCTTGTCCTTATCCGTAGTCCAGTCAGATGCATAATTATACCCGTCCCGCAGGATTATCCCCACGATAAAAGCTATAACAACATTTAAAAAATACTGCTTTTTAAGGCTTCTGAACGCCCGCCTGTAAAGCTGCTTGTCGATCTTCATTCATATTGCTCCCAATAATAGCTTTGATACCTTTTTGCATTTATGCTGCTGATAGGATAAATTGGAATTTAGCGGAGCTTCGCTCCGCTAGGTAATAGTTAATAGGTAATAGGTAATAAGTATGGTGTCGGCTTCGCCGACAGTCGCCCATTCGGGCAGCCGCCGCAGGCGCACCTCACCTATTACCTATTACCTATTCCCTATTACCTAATAAGATAAATTCTCATTTATCATAATTAACACTTATGCAGAAAGAGTCTGTTTATTTAACTATGATATTATAGCATACTTTGACAAAAAAGTAAAGCAGACGGGGGCACCGCCTGCTTTTATCAGATCATTTCTTTTTTCGCTTTCTTATTATCAGCCCCGCAGCCGCCACAGCCGCAGCGCCGCACGCTAAGGCTATCAGCCCCGCCTTAGAGCTGCCGCCCTTTGAGGGGGCGCTGCTTTCATCTGCCGTCTGCTTAGATATAGTGTCAGCCTCCTTAACAGCGGGCTGCCCTATCACCTCGCAGGCGTCAATGCTGACGCTGCCGGACTTTACTGTAAGCTTAAGCGTGTGCTCGCCCTCATCAAGCCCGCTTATCAGCAGAAAAGCCCCTCGTGAAGCTGTCCTCGGAACAGTAAGGCCCCTTTCCTCGCCGCCGTCAACGGTGTAGATAAGCTCGTCTGTGCCCGACTTGTTCTCACCCGTCAATATAACGCCGCTGCCGCTGAAGCTAAGCTCGAGCCCTGCACCCTCGGCACCCGTAGAGATCGTGCGCTTGTAGTTTTTGAAGCTGCTCATACAGCTGTGCTCCCACTCGCCCGAGTATGTAAAGGGGGCATCTGTCTCGTCATAGCGGGCAATATACGGCTCATCACCAAGCGGCTCTATGGTCAGCTCATCAAAGCAGTTGTTGTAATAGTAGCTGTAAAGCGCCGCACGCCCTGCCGAGCCTGTCGCCTCGCCCTCGGCAGCGGTCAGGTCTGCGACCTGCGTACCATTTATAAACGCCTTGATATTGCCATACAGCGCCTCGATACGAAGCGTGTTCAGGGCGGGGTCAAAGCTGTCGAGCTGCCCCTCGGCAAGAGACGTCCTGTTAAGCAGAAGCTCCCATTTGCCGCTTTCAAAAAGCACCAGCCTATAGCCGCTCTCGCCGCTGTCGGCAACGTTGTAGCGAAGGCCTATGCCTGCGTAGTTTTTCTCCTTTTCCTCGGTAGTGTCGAGCATGACCTTGGCGCTGACGGAGTAGTTATACCACCTGTCATCTCCGAAATTCGTGGTGGGCTTGGGTGTGCTGCCCCATTCGTTCGCCTTTATGTCCTTGGTGATCTTCTGCATAAGCACCTTGCTGCCGTCACGTGTCACCACCTCGAACGCCCCGCCCTGATCAGTTGTATAGAGCGGTGCGCCGCCCCTCTCGGAAAGGAAGCTGTCATCATACTCAAAGTCATCGCTGTAGGGCAGCGGCAAAACGCTGCTGCTGCGCTTTTGCTCATACTTGCCCCTCTCGACATCAAGCGTTGTAACGGTAACAAGAGAGTTTGGCTTTACCGTCACAGAGTAGGTGTATTTTCCGCCGCTCTCGGAGGGGGTCAGCGTTTCGGTCTTTTTAAAGTAGTTCTCATCATAGCTGCCGCTGTCGGGGCCTCTTGTCTCCCAGACATAGACCTGTGAGCCCGCCTTGTCAAGGCTATCGACAGTGAACTCATAGGTTATCGGCTCACTCGTTGTGTTTGTTATCGCTGTGGAATAGTCGCCGGTTTGAAGGTCTGCGGCGGTCATATAGGTGTAGTGTGCATCTACTATGGCGTGGCCGTCGCCGCCCACCTGCCCGTCACCATAGCAGGCATCGTCGATAAACGCCCAGCCTTTTTTGAAAAACTGCGAAAAATGCAGCCCCATAAAAAAGCCCGTGTCAAGCATATAATACCCGCTCCACGGCTCGTCTGCGAGGATCAGCTGCTTTTGCGTGTAGGTAGCGCCGCTGTAGTAGGCTGCGATCGCAGGCTGATACTCATAAAGCGTCATTTTGCCCTCGGGGTACATAGTTATAAAGCGGTTCGCTATATCAAGCATACCGTTTATCTCGCTAAGGCCTGTTTTGGTTTGGTCATATTTATACGTGCCCTGTGCATACTCCATAGGCGGGCAGCCCTCGGAGAACCACAGCTCCTTGCCGTGCTCGTAGGCAAGCTTTTGTGCGGCCTCGGTCGAGCGGCTGGTGTAGTGGCTGCCCATAACGTCGATAGCGTCCATAAGCTCCTTATCCTCATAAAGCTCGTTGGCGCCGTTCCAGGTGCAGACCTCCTCGCCCGCAACGATCTTTATCTTAGAGTAGTCATAAGGGCAGTCCTTTTCCTCCTTTAGGCTTTTTGAGAGGTACTTAATCCAGTCGCTGTCATAGCCCCGCTCGTTCTGCGTGGCGGAAACGTAGTCAAATTCAAGCCCGTAATGCTCATATGCCGCATCAAGTGTTCCCTTATACCACTTATAGCGGGCTTTGTATTTATCCTCTGCCTCAGACACCCACTTAGGCTCGCTCCACCACAGCATATCGAGCGTAAGGTCGGGGTTTACCTCCTTAGCATCGTGGGCTAGCATATAGCCCGCACCCCTTGTTGCATCGGGCGCTTCGTCCTCATAGCGCATAACTGCGGGCTCGATACCCGAGGAGGAGTTTATGTCGCTACCCATTTCAAGCTTTAGGTGCGAGATATGCAGCCCGCCCTCGCCGAAAAGGTACTCCAGCAGCTCGGCGTAGGCCTCGGGGCTTTGCGCCTTGTAATCCATAAGCAGGCGTGAGGTATTGTTGCCCGACACCATGCCGTTGCCCTTATAGCGCATATTTTCTAAGGTATTTGCTTTTTTGCCGTCAATGACGACCTGTCGTGTATCGGCAGCCGCCTGCTGTGCATATACAGGCACCCTCGGCACTGCTGCAAGTGCTAACGCCAAGCTTACCGCTGCGGCGGTGATGCGTTTACGTGTATTCATAGAAAAAAGCCCTCCGTTATGATAAAATTAAGGCAACACCGCACAAAGACCGCCTTAGGGCTTTGCGGCACATCTACTTGCAGATTTTCCGTCATATCACCCAAATTCACCTTGAAATACGTTAGTATTCCTGCGGTAAATTTAGGCAATCTGACGAAAAATCTGCGTGCTTAGCATAGCTAAGCAACCGTATCTGTACCGCAATCTTTGTGCGGTGTTGCCTTAACAGTCTGTTTTGCTGTTTATATATTACCACACGCAGAGCCTGTTTTCAATCTGAAATTCGGAGCATTTTCTTATTATTTTAGCATTTTGAAACACTTTTTTTACAAAAGTGTCCGGGACAGATCGGCGTAGCTTCACTCCTCCGGGCGATACCTCAATTGTGGATCGGATCACAGCCTCTGTCTGCGGTAATCGCTTGGGGTGAGCCCCGTTGCTTTGCGAAAGCATATCCCAAAATAGTTCTGATTTGAAAAGCCAGTGAGCATCGCTATCTCGGCGATACTTTTGCTGCTTGACAAAAGCATCAGCTTTGCCTCGCTTATGCGCTTGCTGAGTATGTATTCCGTCGGGCACATACCGGTAGCCGCCTTGAAAAGCCTGCAAAAATGCTGCGGCGAGACCCCGCACACGCCCGATAGCTCTTCAAGCGAGATATCACGCATATAGTTTTTGTCGATAAAGCTGACCGCCTTGTCGGCATAGCTGCTTTTATGCCCGTTATCAAGCAGCATCAGCCGCCTTGCCGCTACTGCAAACTCATAAACAAGCTGCGAACATCTCTCCCCGCCCGAGACAGGGTCGGCAGCAGAGTGCAGGATGATCTCAAACAACGAAAGCAGCCGTGAAATATCGGCATCTGTTTTTACAGCGCAGCCTTTAAAGCCCATAGTCTCCAAAAGCTGTGAAGCAAGCCCGCCCCTGAAAACTATCCAGCAGGTATCCCAATGCCCGTCTATTGGTCTGTATTCGTGAGGGATCTCGGGGGCAAGGTAGAAAATGCTGCCCCTATCAAGCAAAAAACGCCTTCCGCCCACAAACAGCTCGCCCACGCCTGCGGCTGTCATCAAAAACTGGTGAGATACAAGCCCCTTATCACGCACTACATTATATTCGGGCGAGCATTTTCCCACCCCCGAAAGGTAGAACGGCAGCTCGGTATTCCTGCCCGGTACAGGGTAGACGGCATTTACCATTTTTCATCGCTCCTCTTTGGCCTTTTCTTAATTATAATACAAAAGGCGGCATTTTTCAAGCTATTTTTCTTCATTTTTCACTTGACAAGCGGCGCTGAAAGTGTTATAATATTATCTGTGATATGCAGATATAGTATAGCGGTCATTACTCCAGTTTCCCAAACTGGTGATGCGGGTTCGACTCCCGTTATCTGCTCCACAAGGCCTGTAAACGCTTGTTTACGGGTCTTTTTTTGCCTATCTTTATACAGTGCAAATAAAAAAGTATCGCACCTGCAAATGATGATACAAATGATCGTCAAAATGTGCGATACTTTTTTTATTATCGTATTAAGCTCTTAAATAATATCAAGTATTATAAGCATCACTACAAGACCAATAACCAGCCCCAAAACGAGCGAGAACTTGAGCAGCCCGTGGCCTGCCTTCTTGAAATTCTTTTCCTTGCTGAAATAGTCTGCAACAGGGTCGATAGTCTGAGACTTCTCAGCACCTACGAGCTTGGGGTTGAGCATATCGTCGATGTTGATATTCTTATACTTCTGCTCAAAGGTCTTAGGCATCTCGTTGCCTGTTGTAAGGTTTTTCTCATCATATAGCTTTGAGTTGATCTTCAGCTCGTCCATAGCAAGGTCTGTCTTGATGTGACCGTCGCCGAGCTGAACATCGCCGTTATTGAAGGCGTGCTTTGTATCAACAGCCTTCATCGAGGTACTGTTGCTCGAGCGCAGCAGCTGGATAAGAGTATCTGTATACATACTCTGCTCTTCCTGCTCTGCCGCAATATCCTCAGCGCTCATAAGCGTTGCGCCCTGTATTCCCCCCGCTGCTCTTGCAGTGGTAGTTCCGCCGAGCGAAACCGCCTGAGACGGGCCGTTGTTGTCAAGCTTCTGTATCGGGTCAAAATGCGGCACGGGTGCTGCGGGCTGAGGTGCGGGCTGCACGGGGGCAGCGGGTGTAGGTGCAGTAAGTGTGGGCGCAGGCCTTGTAAGCGTAGGTGCGGGAGCGGGCGCAGGTGCGGGGGCGGGCGCAGGTGTAGGCGCAGGCTGTACGGGCGCTGCAGGCGTCAGGCTCACAGGTGCAACTGTCCTCGGCTGGAACTGTGCGGGCGAAGGTGCAGGTGCAGGTGTCGGCGCAGCGGGTGTTACAGGTGCAGCAGGTGCTGCGGGCGTAACAGGCGGCATCGGCTGAACAGGCCTTACCGGTGTCGGCGCAGGTATCGGCGACGGTGCAGGTGCGGGAGCAGGTGCAGGCGTCGGCGGTGTCAGGCTGACAGGTGCCGGGGCCGGTATCGGTGCGGGGGCGGGGGCGGGTGTGCTCTGCCCCGAAAGATCTCCTATAGAAATCGAGCTGCTCGAAACAGCGCCGAAATCATTATTCTCGGAGAAGCCGCCCACCATTTCCTCCTCGACGACCGCAAGCTTGAGCTTAGGCTCGGGCTGGCCGGGGAGCGCCTTATTCCTCTGGGGTATGTCGATAGGCACATAGGGTGCGTCAACGTCTATCTTAGCAACTCTTAGTATGTCGATAGCCTTCTGACACCTCATAGAGCCTCTGACCATTTCCTTTATAGGCAAAAGGATTATCTCACAGAAGGTCTGGTGGAAGGAGGCAAATGCCTGACCGCCCTGACCTATCATCTCCTCGGGGAAACGGTCATCAAACAGGCTCGCCCACTCGCTCGGCTGCGAGTCGATAAGCTTGTCTATGTACTTTGCGAGCAGTATCCACATCTCGGGGTACTCAAAGTCTCTGTCGTTTATAACCAGCCACATATAGCACCTTAGGAAGCAGTCATAGCAGCTTATCCCCTGAAGGTTAAGCGCTACATCATCTATATTGAGCGCTACGGTGAACTGAGGGTCGGCATAAGCAAAGCAGCGGTAGCCGTTGCTGGAAAGCTTACCGTAGGCGGTATTAACATCAGCAGCGCTTCTTGAGAGCTTGGGCAGAGAATCAAAATCAAAGCCCGTCTTATAGGTGTTCTGCTGACCGGCCGCAGCAAGCTGAGAAAGCCTGCTGTATGCCGACTCGATCTCGCTTGAATGTGCATTTACCGCAACGCCGAGCACACGGAAGGGGTTACACGCAAAAAGCTCCTTTGCGGTAACGCCGATAACAACATTTGCCATATAAATAATCAATCCCTTCAAAGTATAATTATACCTATAAAATATTATAACAAAATTCTTAACAGCATTTATCAACATTTGATGAACTAATTATTAACTAATATTTAACATAGCTAAATTGTAATAAAATTGACCCAAAAAATTTTGAAAAAATATAAAAAAGTATTTGCAATTTGCAAAAAAATAGTGTATAATAGAATTATATATTATGGGGTATAGTTATTTTTTTACCCAAAAACGTTGATCTAAGGTGATCAAAGACCTAACGGTCACATATAAAACATAAGGGGGAAAAACAATGGGTCTATTTAACAGAAAGAAAGCACCCGAGCCGCTGAAGCCTTCAGCACCTGCAAAGGCTGTAAATGCCGATGATATTTTCGGTGCACCTGCAGCAAGGCCGAAAACGGTAAACGCAGACGATATATTTAACACACCTTCACCGAGAAAGGCAGCAGCTCCCGCTGCTAATGAGCCCCTTAACGGCCCTGCTTCGATAAATCCCGAGGATATCAAGAAAAAGATGCAGGAGCTTGAGCAGGAGCTTGCAGAGAAAAGCGCACAGCCCAAGATAGACTACTCGCAGTACAACCTGGTTGACGAGGGCGAGGTCGCCGATGCACAGGAAAAGTACGAGGCTATCTACAAGGAGGAGCATGAAAGGTACTTAAGATCTCATGTTCAGGACATAACCTCAGCAAACACCGACGATATCTCGGGCAGAGTTGACGAGATGATGACCGAGGTGAACGCCCACAGAGCCGAGGAGGCCGCAAAGGTCTACGAGATCTCGCAGGTAGGCGACGAGGAAATGGCAAAGAGCATGAGCGAGCTTCAGCAGGCGCCCAAGGACGAGAGCAAGGACGAGCTCTACAAGTCTATAACAGAGATAAGCGCCGAGGCTATGAACGATGCGAACACCATTATCAAAGAGGATTACGACAAGCGTGAGAACAAGGAGATCGTAAACGAGATAGAGGGTATAGAGACTAACTCATGATCCGGCACGCCCCGAACAGTAGCAAGGAGATACAGAGATGAACATCAACACTGACAACGCCATTATCAAATATTCGGCAAAGGGCAAGCCCTTCCCGTATGTCAAGCTGTTCAACGAAACGATAGAGGAATATATCCTCGCATTCAAAAACGTAAGGCTTGAAAAGCTCACCGAGGAGGACGCTGCAAGGTGTCTTGCGAGGATCTTTAAAAAAATGGAGGTCAACGGCGTTCCCGTGCTTGAATTTTTCAAGGAGGAGCTTGATGCGTGGTCAAATCTCGACCAGTATCACAAGACACAGAACCTGTCCGAGCTTATCGCAAAGGATATATTCTGCTGCTTCGACCGCAACCTTGATGACGGCGACCGCTTCAAGAGATCGGAAAGGCTTTACTGCATAGTCAAGGATAACGGCGAGCACGACTTTATAATGTATGAGGAGCCAAAGAGCAGGGGCTTGTTCGGCAAAAAGGGCGGGGAATACACGCCCGTAGCAGAATACTTTAAGGATCTGAAGAACAAGCTTGATGCAGACTTTCTCCCCAAGACCAAGGAAGGATAATTATTATGGTAGTTATAGAAATGAAAAACGGCGACACGATGAAGCTTGAGCTTTACCCCGATGCAGCGCCGATCACAGTAGAGAACTTTTTAAAGCTGGTAGAGCAGGGCTTTTATGACGGGCTGATCTTCCACAGAGTAATACCCGAATTCATGATCCAGGGCGGTGACCCGCAGGGCACAGGCATGGGCGGTGCTAAAGAAAAGATCAAGGGCGAGTTTATAGCAAACGGTGTCAACAACCCGATAAAGCACACAAGGGGCGTTATCTCAATGGCACGCTCGCAGATGCCAAACTCGGCAAGCTCACAGTTTTTCATTATGCACAAGGATGCGCCGCACCTCGACGGGCAGTATGCAGCCTTCGGCAAGGTAGTAGAGGGCATTGAGACTGTTGACAAGATAGCAGCCGTGAAGACCGACTTTACCGACCGCCCCCTCGAGCCGCAGATCATCAAAAGGATCTACATAGAATAATATCAAGCACCTAAGCCGCTCCGTAAAAAGGGCGGCTTTATTAGTAATAAATGAGGAAACTATAATTCAGCGCAGCTTCGATCCGCCGGATAATAGGTAATAAGTATGGTGTCGGATCAAACGGCAGAATGAGAGAAAAATGTAAAAAAAATATGAACGTGCAGCATTTTGCTTGTTTTTCGCTACCTATTATATGAAACGACGTTTTAAACGAAAACTCCATGGAGAAGAAATATGAATACATTAACTGAAATGCCGCTCGCACAAAGGGCGGTCAAGGGTGACAAAGAAGCTTTTGCTCTGCTTTTTAAACAAAACAGTGACACGCAGGCATTTGCCGAGCTTTATAGATATGTGTATGAGGAGCTTTACTACTACGCACTTGCAAACCTCGGTAACGAGGACGATGCTGCCGACTGCGTTCAGGACACGGCGCTCGATGCCTTCACGGGGTTAAAAAAGCTGCGTGACAAGGGCGCCTTCCACGGGTGGATAATGAAGATACTCGTCACAAAGGTAAAGCTAAAGCAAAAGGAATACATAGCCGCAAGACAGACACAGAGCACGGAGGAAGAGGATATACCCTCCTTCAGCAGCGGCTTTGAGGGCGTGGAGATAATGGACGCACTTAGCAGCCTAACAGATAAAGAGCGGCTGTGCGTTTCCCTCAAATACATAAGCGGGTACAAAGGCGAGGAGATAACAAAACTAACGGGGATAGAGCACTCAACGGTGCGCTCCCTGCTGACACGGGCAAGGCAGAAGCTAAGATCACTCTTATCAGGCGAGGAGGAATAGGTATGCAGAAAAACGAATTTACAGATAGGTTAAAGGAGACCTCCCCTGTTCCGGAGAGGATAAGCCCGGAGAGCATCGAGAAAAAGCTTGAAGCACAAAAGCGCAGCCGCATAAGCGTTAAGCGCCGTGCAGTAAGCGCTGCGGCGGCAGTTGCGCTTGTCGTCGGGGGAAGTGCGGGGTATCTTTACAAGAGCGGGTACTTTGACAAGGAATATGTGCCCAAGACCAAGAGCATACAGTATGAGGACACCGCCTCGCAGCAGGGCACTCTTATAAACAGCTCCGAGAGCGGAAGCGGCACCAACAAGACCTATAAGCTCAGCGGGCTCAAAACACTGAGCTATGACGAGCTTGGCGACTACATCAAGAAAAACTATCAGCACAGTACCTATTATACAAGCGGAACAGATGATGTATTTACAGCGATGGACGGCATAAGCACCAGAAACAGTGCAATAACACAAGAAGCCGAGGCTGTAAGCGACGGTGCCGCTGCTGATAATTCCGATGAAGAAAAAAGTGCCGACTACTCAAAGACCTACACCCAGGAGGAAGGCATCGACGAGGCGGACATCGTCAAGACTGACGGCAAGAGCATTTTCTACCTTACCGCCGGGCACATATTTGCAATAGAGTGCGACAGCGGCAAAATGGAAGACCACTTGATAGATTTTAAAGAGCTCTTCGGCGATGAGTACAAAGCCTCGGGTGCACAGGAGATGTACCTTGACGGCGGCACGCTTACCGTGATACTTTCCAGCCGCAACTCATATAACTACACCTGCTGGGACGAAGACAGAAGCTCACTAACGAACCTCAGCCTCAACCAGCCGACAACAAACGTGATCACCTTTGATGTTTCAGACCTTGACAGCATCAAGCCGACAGGCAAATACACAGTTCAGGGCAGCTACGTCTCATCACGAATGGCAGACAGCAGGGTCTATCTTGTGACCGATTCAAACCTCACCTACTGCGACACCTACGAAAAGGGCGGCATACCCGAATTTGCACCGATCTACACGGTAAACGGCAGCAAGCACTATGTAAGCTCGGGCGACATCTTTATTCCCGAAAAAACGAATGCCCCCCGTGGCTACACAAACCTTTCGCTTATCGACACCAAGAACAAGTGCCTGCCGATAGCCGTAAAGTCCTTCCTTGGCTCGGGCAGCGAGATCTATCAGACAGCCGAGCGGCTTATACTGATAAGCGCATACTACGACTATGAAGCCGACCGTACACGCACGACACTAACAGCTATCGATACAGCTGACGGGGGGCTTGAGCCTATCGCAAGCACCTCTGTTGACGGGTATGTTAAGGACAAATACTCGCTCTCCTACAAAAACAATGTTTTGAGCGTTGTTACAAACGAAAGCGATTATGACGCTATAAGCTACGAGATGCACTATGACAATTACCTCTACTGCTTTGATGACAGGCTGACACTTCTCGGGCAGACAGAGAGCTTCGGCAAGGACGAAACAGTCAAGAGCGTGACCTACAAGGACAACTACGCCTATGTAGTTACCTTTATGCAGACAGACCCGCTCTTTGCCATAGACCTTTCAGACCCGAGAAAGCCGACTATAGTAAGCGAGCTAAAGATGCCCGGCTTCTCGACACATATGAGGCCCTTTACCGAGGGGCGGATAGTGGGCTTTGGAAACACAGCCAACGAGGAAACGGGAAGGACAACAGGGCTTAAGCTGTCGGTCTACGACAACTCAGACCCGAACAATGTCAAGGAGCTTGCAAAGGCCGAGCTAACAGCAGATACGGCGGACAGTATCGACCCGCTCTATATACAGGTGTATTATTCCTCGGCTGCGACATATGATGAAAAGGCGCTTTTGATCGACCCCGAAAAGAACATCATAGCATTCCCCTACTGCATCCACGACTACCGCAAATACGAAAGCTTCAGCGACTATTCGACCACCACGGGCTACCGCTTCTACAGCTACACCGACGAGGAGGGGCTGACGCTAAAGGGAACATATTCGATAAAGAACGAGCATGACCTTGATGACAATATGCAAGACAAGGACTTTATAAGGGCAGCCTACATAGGCGACACCTACTACCTCTTCTACTACTGCGGCGTTATATCTGTAAATGCAGAGAGCTTTGAGAAGATCGACGAGCTTGAGCTCAAAACACCGTATGATGACGAAACTATTTGGTATGATGACGAATATATGACCTACGACTAAGCACACTCCCCCCCTGCTTTTGCAGGGGGGCTTTGCTGCCTTCACAAGCTTATTCTTCTGAAGGATCGGTCATATACGTTCTTGGGGTTGCATTTTTTGAGGGAATGTGATATAATAAAGTAAAATATAATATGGTTATATACTTGACACACCAATTAAAATGCCTTAGATAATGGGGTTCGGGGCGAAGCCCTCCCCACACTCTCCCGAGCTCGCTGTGAGCGAATGCTCACAGTTAAGCGAGGGTTTGGGGGAAATACTGTGGTGTGTCAAAGGGATAACCATAAAATATAATGATAAATCGGAGGGCTTATGTTCTGGGATAAGGTTGCAGGTGTATATGACTTTTTTGAGAATACGTACAATAAGGACGTTTACTTTAACACAGGGCGGATAGTGGCTGAATATATAAGCGAAGACGATACCGTGCTCGAATGTGCCTGCGGAACAGGGGCAATAACAGTAAGCGTTGCGCCTAAATGCAAAAGGCTTATTGCGACAGATATGTCAAGCAGGATGCTGAGAGAATGTAAAAAAAAGTGCGGGGGCTTTGGAAATGTAAGCTTTAAAAAAGCTGACATCACTGCCCTGAAATGCAAGGACAGCAGCTTTGATGCTGTAATTGCGGGAAATGTGATACATCTTCTCGATGACCCGTATGCTGCACTTAGAGAATTTGAAAGAGTATGCAAAAGCGGCGGGAAGATCATTATCCCCACATACATAAATAAAAGCAACGCAAACAGCAGCAAGGCATCAAAGCTTTTAGAGCTTTTGGGAGTGGATTTCAAACGTGAGTTCGATCTGTTTTCATACAAGGCATTCTTTGAGGGTGCGGGGTATGAGGAGATAGAATATGACCTTGCAGACGGCAAAATGCCCTGTGCCATAGCAGTGATCACAAACAGGAAATAATTTGAAAGGAACTGATATAATATGGGTAAGATACTTGTTACGGGCGGTGCAGGCTTCATCGGAAGCCACACCTGCGTGGAGCTGCTTGAAAACGGCTATGAGATAGTGGTATTTGACAACTTCTCAAACTCAAAGCCCGAGGCGCTCAACAGGATAAAGAAGATAACCGGCAAGGAATTCGGCTTTTATGAGGGCGACCTTTTGAACAAGGAGTATCTTGAAAAGGTATTCAAGGAAAATGAAATCGACGCTGTTATCCACTTTGCGGGGCTAAAGGCAGTAGGTGAAAGCGTAGCTAAGCCTGTTGAGTATTATCATAACAACATTACAGGCACACTTATGCTTATCGAGGTAATGAGAGCGAACGGCTGCAAGAGGATAGTATTCTCCTCCTCGGCAACAGTTTACGGTATGGACAACCCTGTGCCGTATGTTGAAACTATGCCGACACACACCTCGACCAACCCCTACGGCTACACAAAGGTAATGATAGAGCAGATCCTAAAGGACGTAGCTGTTGCAGACGATGAGTGGTCGATAGCGCTGCTTCGTTACTTCAACCCGATAGGTGCACACAGCAGCGGCCTTATAGGAGAAGACCCAAACGGCATACCCAACAACCTATTCCCGTACATTCAGCAGGTCGCAGTAGGCAAGCGTGAGTACCTCGGCGTATTCGGAAACGACTATGACACCCCCGACGGAACAGGTGTAAGAGACTACATTCACGTAGTAGACCTTGCAAGGGGTCACATCTGCGCAGTAAAATATGTTTTGGAGCATAAGGGCGTTGAGGCAGTGAACTTAGGCACCGGCAAGGGCTCGAGCGTATTTGACGTGCTGCACGCATTTGAAAAGGCTTGCGGCAAGGAGCTTCCCTACAAGGTGATGCCGAGGCGTGCGGGCGATATCGCCTGGTGCTATTCCGAGCCCAAAAAGGCGAAGGAGCTTTTTGGCTGGGAAGCAGAATATGACCTTGACGATATGTGCCGTGACGGCTGGAACTTTACAAAGCAAAACCCCAACGGGCTTTGATCAAAGGAGATAATAAGATGAGTCAGAAAAAACAAAACTACACACCCACAACGCAGAAAAAGCCGCTTATTATGAGAATACTGGTTTTAGCGCTGTGTGCACTTATGATAATAGGCGTAGTTGCTTCAGCAATAGCAGGGATAGCCGTTTGATATGGTACACATAGGAAACAGCTGGGACGAGGTGCTTGGGGACGAATTCAAAAAGCCCTATTATTTGCAGCTTCGTGAGTTTTTAAAAAAGGAGTATTCGTCCTACAGGGTCTACCCGAATATGTATGACATATTCAACTCACTAAAGTACACCGATTATAACGCTGTAAAAGCTGTCATCATCGGGCAGGATCCCTATCACGGGGCGGGGCAGGCTCACGGGCTTTGCTTCTCGGTCAAGGCGGGGGTAATGCCGCCGCCGAGCCTTAAGAACATATTTAAAGAGCTTAACAGCGACCTTGGGCTTGCAGAGCCTAACAACGGCGAGCTGACCGACTGGGCAAGGCAGGGTGTGCTGCTTTTAAACACCGTGCTCACCGTGCGTGAAGGGCAGCCGAACAGCCACAAGGGCAAGGGCTGGGAGATACTCACAGACGAGATCATCAGAAAGCTCAACGCAAGGCAGACGCCCACGGCATTTATCCTTTGGGGCGGCAACGCAAAAGCAAAGAGAGGCTTGATAACAAACCCCATACACGCTGTATTCACTGCGGCGCACCCGTCGCCCTTATCCGCTTACAACGGCTTTTTCGGGTGCAGGCATTTTTCAAAGGTAAACGCATTTTTACAGGCTAACGGGATAGAGCCTATCAATTGGCAGATACATGATATATGATAATACCCTCTCGTGATCACGAGGGGGATTTTTTGTACTATTTTATCTCTTGGCAGGCCTTTTCTTTTCCAGCATTACGTTTTGCTCGCCCAATACGTCTGTAAGCTCGGTAAGCGATTGGTAGCTAAGCTCTATAGCAGGTGTATTCTTTAAAACGGTAGTCTTTTTCAAATCGTCAAGATAGATCAGAAGAGGCGTTCCTGCATTTTCGGTGCAGTATTTGGCAGCCGCTTTTTTTACCGCCTCAGCAGCGCTTTTATCAAACGAGCTGAGCTTGACATACAGTCTTACACCCTTAAGCTTTTTTATAAAGTCATCGGCAGACTCGCAGAAGTTAACTATCACCTTTGCGCCGTTTTCATCCCTGACATTGAGCTTGCCGCTGACAGCGATCATCTCGCCAGAGCCTGTAAGGCTCTCAAACTGAGAAAAGGCATCGGGGAAGAAGATCAGCTCGCAGGCAGCCCTTTTATCCTCAACTGTGACGAACGCCATTCTGTCGCCCTTCTTAGTTTTGAGAGTGCGCCTGTTTGTAACTATACCGAGAACGCTGACTATATCGCCGTCACGGCTGTCATCACCGCTCTGACCAATTTCATAGATATGAGCAAGCTCTGTAAAGCCTGCTGCCTTAGCAAAGGGCATATACCCATCTATCGGGTGGCCCGAGATATACATACCAAGCGCCTGAAACTCAAAGCTTAGCAGCTCCGCCTTAGTAAACTCTGGCTTTGGCGGGATAATTATATCTGAGGTCGAGGGCTCGCCCGACATTGAGAAGAGGTCGAGCTGGCCGTCTATTATAGTTCTGCTGTTTTGTGCAACAGAGTCTATCACAGACAGGTAGACATCCAGCAGCTCGTGGCGGTTATTGCCAAGGCGGTCAAATGAGCCGCACTTTATAAGGCTCTCGACTGCACGGGAGTTTACCTCGTTACAGATATTACGCTTACAGAAATCCTGGAATGAGGTATATGCGCCGTTTGCCTCACGCTCAGAAACGATATGCTCTATCGCATTCTCCCCCACGCCCTTAACGGCAAGCATAGCAAAGCGGATACAGCTATCCTCCGACTTAAAATCGGCAAAGCTTTTGTTTATATCAACAGGAAGCACCTTAACGCCGTTTTTGTTACATTCCTCGATATAGGCGTAGAGCTTTTCGGTGCTGTCGCCAATAGCATAGGTCATAAGCGATGCCATAAACTGCGGGAAGTAGTGGCATTTGAGGTAAGCGGTATGATAAGCTATGGTCGAGTAAGCAGCAGCGTGGGATTTATTGAACGCATATGACGCAAAGGACGACATCTCGTCAAAGATCTCATTGGCGGTCTTTTCATCAACGCCGTTTGCAACACAGCCTGAGCACTCCTTGTCGCCATAGATAAATGCCCTGCGTTCGTTTTCGAGGACGGAGCGTTTCTTTTTTGCCATCGCACGCCTTACTATATCGGCTCTGCCGTATGAATAGCCCGCAAGGCTGCGGAAGATCTGCATTACCTGCTCCTGATACACGATACAGCCATAGGTAACGTCAAGAATGGGCTTTAGCTTTTCGTGCTTATATGTGACAAGCGAGGGGTTATGGCGGTTTTTGATATAGGTAGGTATAGAATCCATAGGACCCGGGCGGAAGAGGGCGTTCATCGCGATCATATCCTCCAACCGCTCGGGGCGAAGGCGTTTAAGGTTGGCAGTCATTCCCGGGCTTTCAAACTGGAACACGCCAAGCGTTCTGCCCTTTGAAAGCATCTCAAAGACTGCCTTATCGTCAAGCGGCACCCTTTCCACATCAAAGCCCGGCTCTGTCTTTCTTATCTCATCGCAGCAGTGCTTGATGATAGTAAGGTTTTTAAGCCCCAAGAAATCTATTTTGAGCAGCCCCAGCCTTTCAAGAGCTGTCATAGTATATTGAGCCGAGACCTGCCCGTCCCTTGCATAGAGAGGGACATAGCTATCCACAGGGTCTTTTGTGATCAGCACGCCTGCGGCGTGGGTAGAGGCATTCCTTGGCATACCCTCGATCCTGACAGCCATATCTATGATCTCGTGAGCATCGGCGTTTGAATGATAAAGCTGCTTGACAGCGGGTACATTTTCGATAGAATATGAAAGCGGGTAATTTCTCGGAACCGTTTTAGCTATCATATCGCCGACTGCGACAGAATGACCCATAGCCCTTGCGCAGTCACGGACTGCCTGCTTCGCCTGCATAGTTCCGAAGGTGATGATCTGACTGACATGATCCTCACCGTAGCGTTTGATAACATAATCGATAACACGCTGCCTGCCCTCGATACAAAAGTCAACATCAAAGTCGGGCATAGAAACACGCTCTGGGTTAAGAAAGCGCTCAAAGAGCAGGTCATATTTCAGCGGGTCGATACCAGTGATACCGATAAGGTATGCACATAGGCTGCCCGCACCCGAGCCCCTGCCGCAGCCTACGGGAATACCCGTTTTTTTAGCGTAATTTATAAAATCCCATACTATAAGATAGTAATTGACATAGCCCATTTGCGAGATGACGGAGAGCTCATACTCCATACGCTCTCTTGCCTGCGGGGTGGGGTCACGGTAGCGCTCGTAAAGACCCTTTTCGCACATATCACGCAGGAATTTTTCGTTATCATCAACGCCTTCAAGCTTAAAATATGGCAGCTTTGTAACGCCGTATTCAAGCTCGATATTGCAGCGCTCTGCAATACCTACGGTGTTTTCAAGTGCCTGCTCATAGCCCGCAAAGGCAGAATACATCTCATCGGTATTTTTAACATAGAACTGGTCTGTAGGCATTGACATCTTATCGGGGTCTTTTAATGTCGTGGCGGTCGAGATACACATCAGGATCTGCTGATACTCGCTGTCCTCACGCTTGATATAGTGGCAGTCATTCGTAGCCGCAAGCGGGATACCTGTTTGCTTTGAAAGCCTTATAAGCTGAGGGAAAATACGCTTTTGCTCGATAAAGTCCTGATTTTGTATCTCGATAAAGTAGTTGCCCTTGCCGAAAATGCTCTCATAAAGCTCGGCTGTTTTTACAGCGCCGTCATAATCGCCGTCGGAAAGCTTTACTGAAAGCTCACCCGCCATACAAGCCGACAGGCAGATAAGCCCCTCGTGGTATTTTTTTATAAGCTCAAGGTCAATCCTCGGCCTGCCGTAGAAGCCCTCTGTATAGCCTAGGGAAACAAGCTTGATAAGGTTCTTATAGCCTGTCATATTCTCGCAAAGCAGAATAAGATGATAGTATTTTCTGCCGCCCTTAAGCTCCTTTTCAAAGCGTGAGCCCAGAGCGACATAGACCTCGCAGCCGATTATAGGCTTGATGCCCTGTTTTTTGCACTCATCATAGAAGTCGATAACGCCGAACATATTGCCGTGGTCGGTTATCGCAACAGCCCTTTGCCCTATGCTTTTTATATGAGTGATAAGCTCCCCTATCCGGC
>JAFRYW010000044.1 GCA_017442845.1 Ruminococcus sp. | reverse complement strand
TTTTTCCCCACCCCCAACCCCCTCCCCAAAGGGGAGGGGGCTAAAAAGGCTGCTCCGCTAAATTCCAATTTATCATATCAGTACACAAAAATAAAAAGGGCAGGAATAGCTCCTGCCCTTGAAAATCACTCAACAGATATTATGTAATAATATACAGGCTGCCCGCCGTTTATGAGGTTTACATCTAAGCTGCCGAACTTGTTCCTTACCTGTGCGGCAAGTGCCTCGGCGGCCTCCTCGGTAACGTCTGAGCCGTAGATTATCGTAATAAACGAGCTGTCGCCCTTGACTAAACGTTTTGTCAGCTTGTATGCTCCCTTGCCAAGATCCTTCTCGACGAATGAGAGCCTGCCGTTTTCCATGCAGAGGATCTCGCCCTTCTTGATGTTGTGCCCCTCATAGTCGCTGTCACGTGCCGCAAAGGTTATAGTTCCTGTTGACACGCCCTCAAGCGCCGCTGTCATCGAGGCTATATTCGTCTTGCTGTCAGCCTCGGGGTCAAAGGCGAGCATTGCCGATATGCCCTGCGGGATAGTGCGGGTCTGCAAAACCACTACCTTTCTGTCATCGCAAAGCTTCATAGCCTGCTCTGCCGCCATTATGATGTTCTTGTTGTTTGGCAGCACGAACACGTTTTTAGCGGGGCAGGCGAGTATCGCCTTTAGGATATCGTCTGTCGAGGGGTTCATAGTCTGCCCGCCCTTGACTATGCAGTCAGCGCCCAGGTCGGCAAACATATTCTCTATACCCTTGCCCGCCGCAACGGTAACGAAGCCGTATTTCTTGTCGGGCTTTACAGGCTTGAACTCGGGGGTGTCTACCTGCTTCTTGGCGTTCTCGTGCTGAAGTTTCATATTCTCGATCTTCGGCAGGTTTATATAGCCAAACTCCAGTCCCTTCTGTATCGCAAGGCCGGGGTCGTTGGTATGAACGTGCACCTTGATGATCTCGTCATCATCTACTACCACCACGCAGTCGCCTATCGTTTCAAGATAGGCACGAAGCTTTGAGGGGTCGGCACAGTCCTTTTTCTTTGTTATGAGCATTTCCGTGCAGTAGGTAAAGGTGATCTCTGAATCAAATTTGCCTACCGTGTCGGCAAATGTCTCAACGGTTACAACAGGCTCCTCCTTCTCGGCGTCGTTCTCTAAGACTTCGCCTGTCTTGAAGGTGTGGAGCATCGCCTCGAAAATAAACACAAGCCCCTTGCCGCCAGCATCTACTACGCCCGCCTTTGCGAGCACGGGCAGAAGCTTGGGCGTGTTCTCAAGCGAAACGGCCGCCGCCTTGCAGACCTCCTCCCAGATAAGCACGGGGTCGTTAGTCGTGCGGGCGATCTCTCTGCCCTTTTCCGACGCCTCCCTTGCCACGGTGAGGATAGTACCCTCAGTAGGCTTCATAACGCTCTTATATGCGCCCTCAACGCCCATTTCAAGTGCCTTTACAAGCGTTTCGCTGTCGCATTTGTCCTCACCCTTCAAGGCCTTTGAGAAGCCCCTGAAGATGAGAGAGGTTATAACGCCCGAGTTGCCCCTTGCACCTCTTAAGCACCCTGCTGCCATTGTCTTGGCGGCCTCGGCTGCTGTGCAGTCGTCCTTCAAATGCTTGAGTTCTGCTACTGCGTTAGATGTAGTCATAGCCATATTCGTTCCCGTATCGCCGTCAGGCACCGGGAAAACGTTGAGCTCATCGACCGCTTTTTTATTGTTTGCTATACCGTTCGCACCGCTTATGAAAGCGTCACGAAGAAGCTTACCAGTTATCACCTTGTTTCCTCCTACCAATCAACATTTCGGCTCAGCCGAGCATTTTATCGATAAACACGTTGACCTTTTCAGGCTTGACGCCCGCCTCGCTCTCGAGCACATACTCGACCTTATGTATTATGCTGTTAGCGATAGCGTTAAGGTTAACGCCGTATGCTACCGAGATATGAAGCCCTATTACAGGCCTGCCCGAGGGGGTGTGCTTTATCGTTACGCCGAAGTTCTCGGCTCTTTTGCGCTTTATGAAGCCCTCAATGCCCTGAACTGCGCCCGCACGGTTTATATCCGCAACACCGAAGCAGCTCTCGGCGGTCTTTGAAACGAGGGTCTTTAAATACCTGTCGGTTATACCTATAGTACCGAGGTGGTTTTTGACCTTGATCATATACAGCACTCCTTCTCTTTAAGTTATACCTAACCTTATCTATTATACCACATAAACCCTACGTTTGCAAGCGATTTTAAAAATTTGTACAGCTGTATAAAAACCGTACAGCTGTATGGCGTGGGGCTTTGCTGAGTATCTGCAAATATTATCAAAAACCCCTTGCAAAAAACGGGGCATTGTGGTATAATAATTTTATAAATTCTAATATATGGGGAGAAATATTATGAACGAGAAATATTACAAGCCCTCTGAGAGGTTCTCTGTCACGGGGCTTATACTTATGATAGTCTGCACGGCGCTTGCCGGTATGGCTATCTCGTTTGTCTATTTGAAGCTCAACAGCGTGTGCCCGGTGGTCTACCTGTGCATACTTATGGCGGCTCTTTACGGGGCGGCTATGGGCGGCGTGGCTTATTTCTTTATCAAGACCTTTAAGCTCAGAAGCCCTAAAATGGTAATAGTTTCGCTTTGCATAGCGCTGCTGTTCACCACATTCTTCAAGTGGGCGCTCTATGACCACTTTGACAGGCAGGATCAGTATGATTACATAAGCGAGGATCTTACCGACTCGCTCAATGAGACAAATCAGCAGTTTGCTTCAATGGGTGTGGATATCGACCTTAACGAGCCTGTTTTCGATGTGCTCGATGATTTTATGAGTGAGCTTACAAAGTCCTTCGGCGGCGACGCTTCGCAGGCGACAAAGATCTCCGACACCTTCAAGAGCAAGGAAATGATAGATTCGCTGAAGTCTGCGTGCAAAGAGTTCAGCTCGCTCCCCGGTACGGATTATAAAAAATACATAAACTCCTCCGACAGTGAGGAGGGCGGCGCCTCCGGGCTCGGCAGCTCGCTTCTTGGCGGCGGCACGGGCGCTTCAATGGTCGGCGGCCTTGCTTCCGACTTTGTGGGCGGCGATGAGGGTATGGAATACTACGCCGAGTATTACCTTGAGCGCCACCCCGATGCATCACTTTGGGAAACTCTCGGTATGGCAGCGCTGCTGGGCAAGGACGAGGACGCTGTAGAGGAGTCTATCAATAAGCTCGGCGAGCTCAATATCAGGGAATACCTGCTTGAATACCACGGCGAAGAGATGCTCGATTATATGGGCTATAAGAACCGGGCAAGCGTTCTAAACCTTATGACGCACCCCGGCAAGCTTATCACGGATATAAAGGATATTAACGCCGAAGGGCGCTGGTCATACAGCTCGAGCCACTCCTACTCCTCCTCCTCAAAGGCGGATAAGGAGCCTGTTCACGGCTTTATCCTTTGGCTGGTCTGGATCGGCGAGCTGCTGGTTATCAACGCACCCGCTTTCCTTATCGCTATTCCTATGTGCCAGAGGCCGTTTATAGAGTCTGATAATGACTGGGCTATAAGGCACAATACGCAGTTCAAGTTCGGCGCTGTGAACGCACAGGCGCTCAAGTCCTCAATGGAGGCCAATCCTATGTCGCTGTTCAACAACCAGGCGCTCATCACAGCGGGCGGAAGGACGAATTATTTCACAGTAACGCTCTTCCACTCACGCTCGTATATGGAAAACTACGTGCTTGTTGACAACACGACCTATGACGCAAGAAGAAAGACCTATAACCATAAAAATTTCATAAACTATATGGCTGTTACCCCCGAGTTTGTCGGAACGCTGTTTACGATCTTCGGGCTCAACCCGCCCGTTGGCTGCCACCCCGACCCGTTATATACCCCGGGCGGCTTCTCGACAAGCTACGTTCCGCAGGGAACTTCTATCACAGAGCAGAACAAGGCGGCCGAGGCGGCTTCCTACGCACAGCAAAGACAGCAGCCTATGCAGCAGCCCATGCAGCAGCCTTTGCAGCCTGCACAGCCCGTGCAGCCCGCACCTACGCTTACAAGTCCCTACGCACCCCCTCAGCAGCAGGCACAGCCCGTTCAGAGCGCACAGCCGCCGCAGCAGGGAAGCAGCCTTTTGGGCGGCAGCCTGTTTGGCGGCGGGCAGCCCGCACCTACGATAGTTCCGCAGCCTGCACGCAATATTGACGCAGACTCGATCTTCGGCGAGCAGCAGATCATACAAAAGCCCAAGGAGGGCGAGGGTCAGGGCGGCATAAACTTGCTGACAGGCAAGCCCAAGGACGAGGATAAGCCCCTTGTTGCCGACAGCTCCGGCACGAGCGGCTTTATGGACGGCCTTGACACCAGCAACCTGGACCTTGACAACTTTGATTTTAAATAAAAGCACCTAAGCCCGAAAGCATTACGCCTTCGGGCTTTTTGCTGTTACCGTTGCTATAACCTTACATTATAGCGCTATTACAATTAAATATTTGACACCTGCGGGCAAATATAGTATAATACATTTTAGGTAATAGGTAATAGTATAGATCGGAGCTGATACATATTATTATGTGGGGTATAATTTTGATAGTAGCACTCGCTCTGCTGACAGCGGGGCTTGTGTATATGACGTTTTGCTTTTCACGCTTTGGCTTTGTAAAAAAGCTTGCGGGCGATAGCGGCAAAAGGGCTAAGCTTATAGGCCTATTATGCGTTGCGGTGATAATGGCGGTGCTGTGGATAGGGCTGGGGCTTGTGAATGCGGCTATATGTATAGTCAACCTGCTGCTGTTTTTCCTTATAGGCGATGCCATTGGCGCTGTGGTGAGAAGGGCGCTCAAAAAGGAGAAAAAGCATTATTATGAAGGCTATATCGCCCTTGCGGCGGCGGCAGCCTACCTTTGTGTCGGCTTCTACCTTGCAAACGGCGTGTGGGAGAAGGATTATAAGCTTGATACCGACAAGGAAATAGGTCAGCTAAGGATCGTGCAGTTTGCAGACTCGCACGTCGGAACTACCTTTGACGGCGAAGGGCTTAACAAATACATCGACCAGATGAACGAGCTTGAGCCCGATATAGTCGTCATCACGGGCGACTTTGTAGATGATGACACAAGCAGGGAGGATATGATAGCCGCAAGCGCTGCTGTAGGGCGGCTAAAGACAAAGTACGGCGTTTATTACTGCTTCGGCAACCACGATAAGGGCTACTACGATAACGCCCGCCGTGGCTATAACAGCGACGATCTCGTGGCGGAGCTTGAGAAAAACGGCGTTACCGTGCTTGAGGACGAGGCGGTGCTCGTTGATGACAGATTTTATGTCATAGGCCGTGCCGACAAGTCCGAGGAGCAGCGGGGCGGCTCACGCAAGGCTATTTCAGAGCTTATGCAGGGGCTTGATACCGATAAATACACGATAGTTCTCGACCACCAGCCAAATGACTATGACGCCGAGGCCGCCGCAAAGGCCGACCTTGTGCTCTCGGGGCACACCCACGGCGGGCAGATGCTGCCGATAAACCGCATAGGCGAATGGATAGGCGCTAACGATTTCACATACGGCTATGAGAGGATAGATGACACCGATTTTATCGTCACCTCCGGCATTTCCGACTGGGCGATAGATTTCAAAACGGGCTGCTGCTCGGAGTTTGTGGTGATAGATGTAGGATAATGACACAGTTATCTATTTTGCTTTTGTACTGCTGATGTGATAAATTGGGATTTAGCGGAGCGAAGCTCCGCTAGGTAATAGTTAATAGGTAATAGGTAATAAGTATGGTGTCGGCTGCGCCGACAAATGTCCATTCGGGCAGCCGCCGCAGCCGCACCTCACCTATTACCTATTACCTATTCCCTATTACCTAATAAGATAAATCCTCATTTATCCCGGTAACACTTTTGTAAAGAGGTGTTTTGTTTAAACTTTCAGCCTACTATCACGCCGATTTCACATAGCGGGGGTATTATAATAATAGGTTAAGGGACAGCCTTAATAATTTCGACGGCTAGCAGCTAAAGTCTATGTTTATTTCAATGTCCCGCCAACATATTATTTTCTTCATCCATATATATTACAGCCCGGCCGCAGCGAAGCTTAAGTGTTTCGCTGCGGCCGGGTCGTTTTGGTATAAAAGCTGTTTTAAGTCTTGTTTATGCATAACAGGGCTTGATTTTTGTAAAGTAATGTGCTATAATATAGTTAGTTTAGACTAACTATCAAGACTCGTTTACAAGCTTGCCCGTCATATGCTCGATCTCGAGCTCTAAGCAGAGCACACGTGAGAGGTCTCGCTCGATCTCCTTTTCAACACTCTCGGGGTCGGGGTAGAATTTGTTGCCGAGCCTGCGGCAGATCTCCTCTGTCTTTTCGGGGTCGGTAACGGGGCGCAGCCTGCCGAAAACAATAACGCTTTTGATGTTGAGTGCCCATTCGCCCTCCCTGACAAAGCCCTTGTCATAGACGCAAAAGCTCACCTTGTCGCTTCTTCTTATAGCGTCTAGCTTGTGGCCTTGCTTAGCGCCGTGAAAGTAAAGCTTGTTTGCCTCCTCGTCATAGTAGTGGGATATAGGCAGGGCGTAGGGGTAGCCGTCATCGCCCGAGACTGCGAGAACGCCTCTCGGCTCGGCCTTAAGTATAGCCCTGCACTCCTCATCGCTCAGCTGCTGCTTGAATCTTCTCATTTTGCGAAACATTTTATATCACCTCGGTAACAATTATAGCAAAAAAAGAGTGTTTTGTAAAGGGTTTGACCTATTTTGAAGCTAACGCATAGAATACAGAGAATAAACAAAGGAGAAATAATATGAATGAACTGATAAAGGGCTTTTCTATCCCGTTTATAGGTACGTCGCTCGGGGCGGCGTGCGTATTTTTGATGAAAAACAATTTGAATGCTATGACGCAGCGTATCCTCACGGGCTTTGCGGCGGGGGTGATGACTGCGGCGAGCGTGTGGAGCCTGCTTATCCCCGCAATAGAGCAAAACGAGGAAAGCATGGGCAGGCTTGCCTTTATACCTGCGGCGGTGGGGTTTTTGATAGGCGTGTTCTTTTTGCTGCTGCTCGATTCGCTTATACCGCACCTGCACTTTAACTCCGACAAGGCCGAGGGCTTGCAGGCGCACCTTTCAAAAAACACGATGCTGATGCTTGCGGTAACGCTTCACAATATCCCCGAGGGAATGGCGGTAGGCGTTGTATATGCGGGGCTTTATTACGGCAGTGCCGATATAACCTCGGCGGGGGCGCTCGCACTCGCACTCGGTATAGCCATACAGAATTTCCCCGAGGGGGCAATAATCTCGATGCCGCTAAAGGCAGAGGGAATGGGCAAGGGCAAGGCGTTTGTAATGGGCGTGCTATCGGGCGCTGCCGAGCCTGTGGGGGCTGTGCTGACGGTGCTTGCGGCGGGGCTGATAGTGCCTGCTATGCCGTATCTTTTAAGCTTTGCGGCGGGCGCTATGATGTACGTCGTAGTAGAGGAGCTTATCCCCGAGATGTCCTCCGGCGAGCACTCAAATGCCGGCACGATCTCGTTTTCCGCAGGGTTTGTGGCGATGATGGTGCTTGATGTGGCGCTGGGGTGAGAACAATGCACAATGCACAATGCTGGGTGCACAATTGTTTATAAGCTTCTATCAAATAAAAAGCACTTCGGGAACAGCTTTCCCGAGGTGCTTAGTTTATGTTTACCTACAGCATCTCAAAAAACAGATTTGTATAGATCACCCTTGCGGGGTTTAGCTGCTGTTGGTTGTAGGCGATAACGAGCTTGACGTATGCAGCAACGTCTGAAATGCGGTCGATCGTGCTGACGCCGAGGTCACGCAAGCCCTCCATGCTTGAATAGATGTCAGCCTTGCCGCCCTTTGTTCCGCACAGGTATAGGGGTATATCAAGAGCCTTGCACTTTTTGGCAAAGCTTATCAGCGAGCGGTCGCTGCCGTTATCAAGGGTGGTGCAGGCCGTGCCGCTGTGGTAGAGCGTGTGCAGCACCGCCGCAGGCCGTGAGGACAGGCTGACCGACTGATAGTTTAGGTTGGGGTAGGGGTTTATCATCAGCACCTCACGCTCTAAGGTGATGTTCGGGTCTAGCAGCTGCTCACGGGGCTTGTCAAGGCGGTATTCGCTCACTCCCTCAAACCCCCCGCCGCCGTAGCAGGAGAAGCTGTCTGTCGCCGTATCGGCGGGCAGAAGGCGGGTCGAGAGATAAACCTTTTCATACACCGTGAACACGCCGCAGTAGCGCCCTTCACGAATAAGCCTCACAGCCGAGGTGAAGTTGAAAAGCCCGTTTGAGCCCTTTACATCAAGCGGCTTGTTTGCGGCGGTGATAACTATAGGTATCTTAGTGTGGCGAAACAGCATACCGATAAGTGCCGAGGTGTAGGCGAGCGTGTCGCTGCCGTGTGTGACGATCACCCCCGAAAATTGCCCAAGGTCAAAGGAGCACAGCGCCTTTATAAGGGCGTTCCACTCGGCAAAGCAGAGGTTCTCGCTCAATATATGCACGGGCGAGTGTGTCTCAAACTGCGTCTTGTCATCACCGCTTGTTTTGCGGTAGAGGTCTAAAAGATATTCCCCCCTGCCCGTGTCGGGGGCGATGACCCCGCCGTGTGATACTGATGCGATAGTGCCGCCCGTAAACAGCAAAAGTATAGGCTTCATAGGCTTTTTGCCTCCTTTGTTTGTTAAATATTATCATATCACAATACTCGCTAAAAGTCAAGCTTTGTGCAAGGTGCATAAAAAACTTGAAAACTTTAATTGATTATGGGTATTGAAAAAAATGCTGTATTTTGGTATAATATTATAGGGCATCTCTAAAAACCCCTTTTGAGAAAAAACAGCTATGCGCAGCATATGCTGTGTCGATCCCTCTTGCAGTGCGTCAGCACTACTGCGAGGGCTCTCCTTGCCTCTGCTGCACCTATCTGTTTTTTCTTTGACCAAATGGGTTTTTAGAGATGCCCTATAGTCGGCTAACAAAAATATATTCAATAGCCGAATGAAAAACATTTATTTGGAGGTCAAACTATGTGGGCATATGAAAGTGTATTCTATCAGATATATCCGCTTGGCTTTTGCGGGGCGCCGTTTGAGAATGACGGGGTGCAGGAGCACAGGATCTTAAAGGTCCTTGACTGGGCAGACCATATCAAGGATCTGAACTGCAACGCAGTATATTTTTCTCCCGTGTTCGAGTCGGACACACACGGCTACAACACAAGGGATTATACAAAGATCGACTGCCGCCTGGGCACGAATGAGGACTTTGCGTTAGTTTGCAAGGCGCTGCACGAGCGTGGCATAAAGGTGGTTTTGGACGGCGTGTTCAACCACGTCGGAAGGGGCTTCTGGGCTTTTCAGGACGTGCTCAAAAACCGTGAGGGCTCACGCTATAAGGACTGGTTCCATATAAACTTCGGCGGCAACTCAAATTATAACGACGGCCTTTGGTACGAGGGCTGGGAGGGGCATTTTGACCTTGTCAAGCTAAACCTCTGGAACAACGAGGTGGTAGAGCACATCTTCTCCTGCATAAAGGGCTGGGTGGAAGAATTTGACATCGACGGCTTAAGGCTAGATGTTGCGTACTGCCTCAATAAGGATTTCTTAAAGAGGCTAAGGGGCTTTACCGACAGCCTAAAGCCCGAATTCCTGCTGCTGGGCGAGCTGCTGCACGGCGATTATTCGCAGTTTGTCAATAACGAGATGCTCCATTCCGCAACGAATTACCAGTGCTACAAGGGGCTGTATTCAAGCTTCAATTCGATGAATATGTTCGAGATCTGCCACTCACTCAAAAACCAGTTCGGGCCCGAGCAGTGGTGCCAGTACAGGGGTATGCACCTGCTCTCGTTCGTTGATAACCACGATGTTTCCAGAGTTGCGACGATACTCACAAACAAAAAGCACCTGCCGCTCATATACGCTATACTCTTTGGTATGCCGGGTATTCCCTGCATTTACTACGGCAGCGAATGGGGCGCCGAGGCTGACAAGAAGGACGGCGACCCCGCACTCAGGGTCTCCTTTGACGAGCCGATAGACAATGAGCTTTCTGAGTATATCGCAAAGCTCGCCAAGATCCACCGTGAGAGCAAGGCGCTTTGCTACGGCGATATAAGCGTGCCTGTGCTTACAAACAAGCAGTGCATAATACAGCGCAAATGCGATGATGAGCGCTATATGATAGCTATAAACGCTGACGACCAGCCCTTTACGGCGCATTTTGATGCGGGCTGCGGAATGGCTGACGAGCTTATCAGCGGCACAAAGCACGATTTCGGCGGCGGCAGCGAGCTGCCCCCATACAGCGCACAGATCTGGAAAATGGAAAGATAAACAATACCCGCAGGCGGTGAGGGCGCTGTCTGCGGGTCATTTGCAATAAACGAAAACGGTGATAACTATGAAAAAGGCAGCAAGAAAAGGGCTGTGTGCGGCTCTGGCGGCGGTGATGATGCTTTCATCTGCCTCCTGCGGGAGCAAAAAGATAGAGGGCGGGCTTCTTGACGAGATAGGCAAGAGCACTACTGCTGCCGAAAGCGCCGAGCCTGCTGCGACAGAGGCCCCCGCCCACGAAGCTGCACCTGCCGAGACTACCAAGAAAAAGAAAAAGGAAAAGGCTGCCGTAAAGGAGAATTTCAACCAGCTTACGGGGCTTTACGATGTTGCCGACAGCGCTGCGGGCAAGCGCCCCTGCGCCGTTATGGTGAATAATATCGAGGCATCCTTGCCGCAGTACGGTATCTATAAGGCCGATATTATCCTAGAGGCAGTCGCCGAGGGGGGTATCACAAGGCTTATGGCGGTATATGCCGATGAGTCTGATATACCAAACGTCTGCTCGGTGAGAAGTGCGAGGTATTACTATATGCTCTTTGCGCAGGCGTTTGATGCGGTGTATCTGCATTGGGGCGGCGACAAGCTAGTCTGCTACCCTATGATGGAGGAGCTGTCTATCGACCATATCGACGGCATGAACAATACCGACATATTCGACCGTGACTACGACAGAATGGAGTATATGGACTATGAGCACACAGGCTACCTAAACGGCTCGCAGGTCATGGGGGAGATCTCCTTTCTCGGGATCCGCCAGACGATAAAGGACGGGTATGAGAGGATCTTCAGCTTCTATGACGAGTTCACAAAGCCTTTGGGCGATGACTGCACACAGGCAACGCTGCGCTTTTCCGATCAGTACTATTCGGAATTTGACTATGATAAAAATAGCAAGACCTACAAAAAGCTCCACAACGGCAGCGAGCATATGGATCTGGCAGAGGGCAAGCAGCTTGAGTTTACCAACCTGCTTGTTTTAGAAGTGCCCGAGATCAAAGAGATACGCCCTGACGAGTCTATGATAGTAGGCTTTGACACAGACGGCGGCAGCGGCTATCTTGTCACCGCAGGCAGGGTGCAGCGGATAAGCTGGAGCAAGCAGGGCGACTTTTCAAAGCTTACCCTTACCGACGAGGGCGGAAGCGAGGTAAAGCTAAACACAGGCAAGACCTATATCG
>JAFRYW010000043.1 GCA_017442845.1 Ruminococcus sp. | reverse complement strand
TGCATTGTGCATTGTGCATTGGATCAAATTCTCATTTATCAAGCACTAATGTAAAAGGAAAGCTTTTTATTATGTTGATGTCTTTTCATAAAGAGCGTATCGTCTCTTAACAAAGGTACATTCGTGCAGTTTCGTTTTTTGTCTCTCCGTAACCGAATCTCATTTTGATTTCTCCTGTTCACAAAGCCCGCAGGAATGGGTGCATTATAATTCCTATAGGTTTTGTATGTTTTACTGTGATTACATTCTAGCATACATTTCCCATAATGTCAAGTGGTTTTGTAGGATTTGTAGGAATAAACAAAAGCGGACAGTTACTCACCTGTCCGCTTTGGTGGTTTTGAATATAAGAATAGCAAAAAAGGGGTGTTTTGCGGGGCAAAGCTCCGCCAGATAACAGTTAATAGGTAATATCGCCGAAGGCGATACCTTTATTATTCATTATTCACTATTCACTATTCACTGTTTACAGCGGCAAAGCCGCTGTAAACCCTCATTTTGCCGCCCCCTTGTGAACGATGACTGCCCTGCTGCCGCCCGAGGGGGAGGTGCTGACCCTGATCTGGTCGTCAATAGAGTTTTCAAGCTCTGCTAAATGCGAGATCACGCCGACGCTGCGGTTTGAGCGGGAAAGGCTCGTCAGCGCCGCCATAGCCTGCGAAAGCTTTTCATCATCGAGCGAGCCGAAGCCCTCGTCGATAAACATACTTTCAAGCCTTATGCCGCCCGCATTTGACTGTACCTCCTCCGAGAGCCCGAGCGCAAGCGCTAAGGACGATATGAACGATTCGCCGCCCGACAGGCTCTTGACATTTCTGGCAGACTTCTCGTCACCCTCGACAACATTTAAGTCGAGCGCCGTCTGGCCGCTGAGGCTGCCCGTGGTGTTCCTGACAAGCCTGTAGCGCTTGTTCGACATTATTGCAAGCTGTATGTTGGCTTTAGCGAGGATATTGTCAAAGTACGCCGTCTGCACATAGCTTTCGAGCGAGATCCTCTCGTGCCCCTTAAGGTCGCCTGCGGCTGTTTTGTAAAGCTCGTGTGTCAATGCGTACGTCCGCTCGCTCTCCTCAAGCTCGGGGTATGCCTTATCAAGCTTTTCAAGTATGTCGCTGTTTATGCGCACGCCCGTATCGGCCTTCCTCTTTTGCTTTTGGGTCTGCTCGAGCCTTGCTTCAAGCTCGGTAAGGCGCTGCTTTGTGCCCTTCTCGTCATCGTCGGGGTACTCGGCAAGCGTCCTTTCAAGCGTTGAGACCTTGCCCTCGTTCTCGGCGTTTTGCTTTGTGAGCTTGTCAAAGTCAGCCCTTGCCGCCTCCAGCAGGTCTCTTATACGATCTGCCTCACGCCTGCACACGGCTATGTGCTGCTGCGCCTTTTCCAAACTGTCAAGGCTAAGCCCCGCCGACAGCTTTTCGCACTGGCGCACAAGCTCCTCATAGCGGCTCTTTGCAGCGGCCGATGAGCTTGTAAGCGAGGAGAGCTTTTCAGACAGCTCCTGCGTAAGCCTTTCCTTTACGGGGATAAGTGCCCCGAGCTGACCTGCCCGCTCGCACTGCTTGTTGAGGCTTTCAAGCTTGCGGTCAAGCTCCTCTATCCTGCCCGCCGCCTCTTTGAGCCGCTCTGTCAGGCTGCTGCTCGCAGAGGTGATGTCGCCGCTGCCCAGCTCCTCGGTAAGCCTGCGCTCAAGCTCGTCCTGCATACTCGAGACCTTGCCCTCAAGCTCCCTATGCTCGGCGGTCGAGTTTGCGGCGTTGACCCTTGCGGCGGTGAGCCTGCCCTCAAGCTCCTCGATAGCCGCTCTTTGCGCCGCCTTCTGCTCCTCGGTGCGCTCAAGTGCTTCAAGCTCGCCCTTCAGCTCGGTAATGCGGTGCTCACACTCTGCACAGCAAAGGTCAAGCCCCTTTGCCCTTTCGCTTATAAGCCCCCGCAGGCTCTCAAAGCCGCAGCCCTCGCCGAAAATTCGCTGCCCTGCCGCAAGCGCCGAGTTTTTAAGGCTCGCTGCCTTGCCGTTCAGGCTTTGGGCGGCTTCAAGCCTTGCGTTTGCCGCTGTGTGGGCGGCCTCATAGTCTGCCTTGGCCTTTTTGAGCTCTGCCTCATCGGGCACGTGCACCCCCTCGGTGAGCCTTTTCGGGTCGGGGTGTGAGGTCGAGCCGCAGACCGGGCAAGGGCAGCCCGCCTTCAGCCCGAGTGCGAGTATGCCCGCCTGCTCGTTCCTTACCGTCTCGTCAAGCCGGTCATAGTGCTGCTTAAGGGCAATATAGCTCTGCTCGGCAGCGCTGTACTGCTCGGCAGCCTTCCTGTGGTCGGCAGCCGCCCTGTCTGCCGCCGCCACATCGTCGCTGAGCCTTGAAAGCTCGGCGCTGCTCTTTTGGGTGTTTTCAAGCTCGTTCTGCTTTTTTTGCAGCTCGCCCGGCACATAGGAAAGCCCCGCCGCCTTTTTTTCAAGCTCGGAAAATTGCCGCTTTGCCTGCTCGATCTGTGCTATAAGCTTTTTCTCACGGGTCACCAGCCCCTCGCAGTTTTTCTTCTTGTCTACAACAAGGCTGCGCCTGTCAAAAAGCTCGCCGAGCCTTTGCGAGATATCTGTCAGCCGCTTTTGCTCGCCTTTCAGCTTGTCGATCTCGACCGAGGTCTGTGCGGCGTTTGCCTGTGCATTTGAAAGTGAGGAAAGCTCCTTCCTTATGTTCCCAAGCTCTGCTGCGGTCTTATCTGATAATGCACGGGTGTCGGCAAGCCCCTTCTGCGCCTTGTCGTAGTCTGCAAGCTGCCTGTCCGCCTCCTTAGATGAGTCCTCAAGCTGCTTGTAAAGGGGCAGCTGCGCCTCGTGGGCGGCGGCTTCCTTTTCAAGCTGCTGCGCCCTCGGCACGGCAAGGCCTGCTTCGTCAAGACGCTTTTTGGCAGCCGTCAGCCCCTCTCTTCCTGCGCCAAGCGCTTCCCTTGCAGCTTCAAGCTGCTTTAGTATGGTCTGCCGCTTTTGTGCACGGTCAAGCGTTATCCTAAGCTCGGAGATCGTTTTTGCAGTGTCCTTTTCCTGCTTGCCAAGCCCGACAGCGCTCGCCTTGTCCTGCTCGATAAGGCGCTCTATCAGTGCCCTCGTCTCCGAGGGGGGCAGCGCCCCCTGCCTTGCCTGCTGCACCTGCTCTATCGCCTCGTTATCATCGGGGCAGCCGATCCCCTCAAGTACAGCGCCGATCCTCGTCCTTATGGCCTTCGACCTGTCTGCGCCCTCTGACTGCATATTAAAGAGCGCCTTGGTAAGTCTCTCATAGTTATCCGTACTAAACAGCTTGCGGAAGATCTCTATCTTATTCTTTGTATCGTCGTGCAGAAGCTTTAAAAACTCGCCCTGCGCCAGCATAGCTATCCTTGTGAACTGCTTGTGGGTAAGCTTTATTATGTCCTTTTCGATCACTTCATTCACACGGTTCAAGCCCTCTATCTTAGTGCCGTCCGGCATTGTAAGCTCGGCGTTTGCGGGCTCGGTGGTGTTTTTGCTTCCACGCTTTGCCCGGCGCTCATAGGCAAGGTGGCGCTCAACGCTGTATTCCTTGTCGCCGCAGGAAAAACCCAGCTTAACATATGTCTTGGTATCCGGCGCAGCATACTGTGAGCGCATCATAACATCAGTCCTGTTAGGGCCGCTCGGCTTGCCGTACAGGGCAAAGGATATGGCGTCAAAGATCGTCGTCTTTCCCGCACCCGTGTCGCCGTAGATAAGGTACAGGCTGTCTGCCAGCTCTGACAGGTCGAGAACTGTGTTTTCTATATATGAGCCAAAGGCCCCCATTTCAAGTCTAAGCGGTCTCATAGCACTTCCTCCTCCCAGATCTTTTTGATAAGCTCGTCTGATATCTTCCTTTGCTCATCCGTCATAGGTCTGCCGTTGATCTTTTCAAAAAGCTCCTCAAAGATCTCTGACGGCGAGGTGTATTTGTGCTCGGCCAGGAGGATATCGTCCTCCTCCTTGCTGCCTGTTTCGTAGTCTGTGTTCATAAGGTTCGGGAAATATGACAAAAGCTTTGAGTGTGCAAACGGCACGGGCACCTCGTCTGTAAGAATGATATGCATATAGTCATCTGACGGGTGCTCTATCGCCTCGTTAAAGGTCATTTTCAGCTCACGCATATCGTGAAGCGGGATAAGGGGGATAAGGGTCGTCTTTACTCCCCCATCGCCGTCTATCTCGCCCAGCAGAACGCCCTTTTTATGATCCTTCTCGGAGAAGGAGTATTTTAGCGGCGTTCCGCTGTAGTATATCCTGCCGTCAACTATTTTCTGCTGCCCGTGCAGGTGCCCGAGCGCTACATAATCAAACCCGTCATAAGCGTCGGCATCAACATTATCGAGCCCGCCCACTGCGAACACCTCGGACTCGCAGGTCGTGCCGCCCGTTACGAACTGGTGGCTCAAAAGCACCGTGCGCCTGCCGTCAAAGTCGATATTTGCAGCGTCGATAGCCGTGTTTACGGCGTCGGTATAGCTGAGGATCTCCTTATCCTCAAAAAATCTCTTAACATTTGACGGGCGAATAAAGGGCAGCATATAAACATCGACCTCGCCGTATTCGTCCTTGACGGTGTGCTTTGAGAGCGTGCCGTCATATACGGGGGCTATGTGGACGCCGCTCCCCTCCATAAGTGCCGAGCCGAAGGCGAGCCTTTCGGGGGAGTCGTGGTTGCCGCTTATCAAAAACACCTCAGTACCGCACCGAGCAAGCGAGCAAAGAAAGCTGTCAAGCAGCATCACCGCCTCTGCCGGCGGGGTGAGCTTATCATAAACATCGCCCGCAATAAAAACGGCGTGCGGCTTTTCCTTTTTTGTTATATCCACTATCTGTTCAAGCACAGCCCGCTGCTCATCGAGCATCGAGTATTCATTCACCCTTTTGCCGAGGTGAAGGTCGGCGATATGCAGAAATTTCATAAGCGGTCTCCTTTTTTCAATTCACAATGCACAATGC
>JAFRYW010000042.1 GCA_017442845.1 Ruminococcus sp. | reverse complement strand
GCGGTCGCCCCCCGTACCCCCTTCGCAGGTGCACACTCTACAATACTACGATAAATTCTCATTTATCCTGGAAGCACTTTTGTAAAAACGGCGCTATACGCCTATCTCTCTTGCCGTTATCGCTGCAACGCACATCAGCAGAAGCAGCGCCTTGGCGACTGTCTTGCAGACCTCTACTGTCGTGTACATCTCTCTCGACCTGCCCTTAAGCTTCTCAAGTCCCTTATCAAGCAGCCCTCTCGCCGCAGGTATAAAGCTTATGAGCCCTGCGATATATACAAAAAGATTTGAAAGTATCACCCTTTTCATCTGCTTTGAGAGCAGGTACTTATCCCCGACACCTACAAGCCCGAACGCCCACTTTCTAAAGCCGTAGACAGTTCCGAAATACAGCCCGCCGAAAACCAGCATTGAAAGCACTGTCAGATAAATGTACCTCACCGCCGCAGGCAGCTTTTTGAGCCTATCGCCGTAAAGGAGCCGCTCAAGCACTATCACAGCGCCCGCCGCCGCCCCGACGATGAATGCAGGCTTTGAAAAGCTGTACCACGCCGCCACAGCCACGCAGCACACAAATGCCGCCGCTGCGCCAAGGAGCTTTTTATCCTTAAACGGGGCATATATCATATCCGAGAAAAAGCCTGTGACTGAGGTGTTATACCCCTTTACGAGCCCCGTGAAAAGCCCCCCACTGTCGATATCATCAAAATTCTTCTTGTAGGTAAAGCCGTTCATAAGCCCCATTCCAAGGCTCATCTCACAAAGCCCCGAAAGGGTGAAGTATGCCTCGCCGAAAAACGCCGCCATACCCAGCCAGCAGCCAAACAGCGTGACATCATTCGTTTCAAGCCCCGCAAGCTTTACAAGCCTTAGTGCGTGCGCCAGTATCACAACCTTTGCAAGGCCTATGACCACGTGCGACGCCCCCTCACTTAACATCCTGCCCGTTATGCGGCGCTCTCTGAGCTGCGGCTTTATGTCCTTATACCTGACAACAGGCCCGCACATCATAAAGTGGAAGGAGGCCATATAGGTCAGCAGGCAAAGCGGGTTCTTTTCCGCCTCCTCGCCCTTATATACATCGAAAACATACGAAAATGCCCTTAGCACATAATACCCCATAGCAAGCGGGATAAGGCTTTCCTTTATCGTCAGCTTATCAGGCAGGGGAACAACATCGCCCCTTGTATATACTATAAATATAGCCGCATTGAACAGCATATCGAGCATCAGGAAAAGCACAGCCCCGGCACGGCTCCTGTCTCTGAGCCCTGCGACTATAAGCCCCATCGCCCAGTCAAATATGAACGACAGAAGTATCAAAAGCACAGCAATAGGTCTCCCCCATGCTATGAATATCAGCCCCGAGATTATAAGCACGGTATTTTTATACTCGGCGCTCTCGTCAAAAAAGGAAAATATTACCGAAAGCGGCAAAAGCGCCAGCAGAAAAAACAGATCAGTATAAACCAATTTTAATATGCCCCTTTATAACAGAAAATAGCGGCAGTGCGTTAAATATATTGACCAAATTTACGCACTGTAGATAATTTATATAAATATTTTATCACACTTCACAAAGTTAAGCAAGCTTTTTTATAAATAAAGTCAAAATTTTTTGAAAACACCTGTAAAAGACTTTGCAAAAAAATACTTTTGTGTTATAATAATGTATGATAATCGGGTATAGTCTGCAAAATATGAAGCATACCCGCTTATATTAGAGGAGAGGGAGTGAGGACTTGTCATCTATCTTAATAACGGGCGCAAGCGGTATGATAGGTATGTATCTTACGTCGGCATTACTTAAAAAGAAACACAGGGTATTCGGCGCAGATATCAAGTCAAATGAGTTTATCGGGGCTGACCCGAATTATACCTTCGTTCAGTGTGAAGCCAATGATAAGGATTCCATAGTGAACATTATACAGTCAAATAAAATAGAGAATATCGTTCATCTTGCCTACACGGTAGATAACGATCTCGATCAGTACATAACCGACCTTGAGATGAAAAACTCTAAGGCCACAGACAAATTCATCTACGCCGCCGCAAGAGATGCGGGCGTTAAGAATTTCCTGCTGGCCTCCACCACTCAGGTGTACGGTCTGCAAAAGGGCAGAGAGCCGATTAGAGAGACGACCTCCGAAAAGGGCAACACCAACTACAGCGATATGAAAATGCTAAGCGAAAAGCTGATGCAGAAGGAATTTAAGAAGGGCGACGTTATCCCGGTGATCATGAGGATAGCGCCCGTTTATACCTCTGAGTATTCGCAGAACCTCCTTGACAGGGTGTATGACGCAAAGGAGGACGTAGCCTTCATCTTCAACGAGGGCGATTACGGCTTTAAGTTCTGCTGCGTATTCAACCTTGTTGACTTTATCAGCGCTATAATCGCAGGCCCGCAGGGAAGATACGAGGGCATATACAACATCTGCGACACCAAGATAACCACCGCCAAGGAGATCATCGACCATGAGCGTGAGCATCACAGAGTAGGCGCAGTAGTTCAGAGGAGCCCGAATATGGGTCTTAGCATCTCAAAGAGCAAGGCGAAGACCGACTACAGGTATTTCGACCCGTCGAACACCTTTATGAACTGGAATTATGACAACACCAAGGCACAGAGGATCTCACCGTTCAGGTGGAACCTGAGCAACACCAAGTAACTCATACCGCTAAAAAAAGACCGGGGCATCACTGGAAGGGTGATGCCTCTTTGTTTTGCCTAAAATAATCGGCTTTGCTGCCATAACAAGCCCGAATGGGCATCTGTCGGCGAAGCCGCACACCATACTTATTACTTATTACCTATTACCTATTACCTAGCGGAGCTTCGCTCCGCCAAATTGGGTGTTGATTTTTTACGGCGTTTGTGATATAATTTATTAAAGCTTCGGCTTAATTTTTGTGCAATTTATAGGACGGTGATAATAATGAAAGATGTAGCGATCATCGGTGCAGGGGCAGTAGGCTGTGCGGCGGCTATGGAGTTTGCGCAGTACGACCTCTCGGTCTGCGTTATAGATAAGGAGAGCGATGTCTGCGAGGGCACTACCAAAGCAAACTCCGCTATCGTTCATGCAGGCTTTGACACTGTACCCGGCACACTCAAGGCCAGGCTCAACGTCAGGGGCAGCGAGCTTATGCAGGGGCTTTCCGAGCGGCTGGATTTTGCCTACAAAAGAAACGGCGCTATGGTGCTCTGCTTTGAAGAGGGCGGCATCAGCGGCCTGGAGGAGCTGCTCGAAAGAGGCGAGAAAAACGGCGTAAAGGGGCTTAAGATCATCTCGGGCGACGAGGCAAGGACTATAGAGCCCGCACTTTCCGACGAGGTGAGGGCAGCGCTTTTAGCGCCGACCTCGGCGATAGTCTGCCCGTTTGAGATGACGCTTGCCTTTGCGGAGAATGCCCTTGCAAACGGCGCTGAGTTTAGGCTTTCTACCGAGGTCACGGGGATAGAAAGGACAGCCGCCGGCTACCTTATCAAAACAACAAGGGGCGATATAGAGGCAAAAGCCGTTATAAACGCTGCGGGCGTTTATGCTGATAAGCTGCATAATATGGTAAGCGGCACCCCGCTCACCGTTACCCCGAGAAGGGGCGAATATATGCTTATGGACAAGTCTGCGGGCAGCACGGTCGAGAGAACGATCTTCCAGCTGCCTACCAAAATGGGCAAGGGCATACTCGTCACACCTACGGTACACGGCAACCTGCTCGCAGGGCCTACCGCTGAAAATATCGACGATAAGGAAAACACCGCCACCACCTCGGACGGGCTTGCAGAGGTAAGGGCAAAGGGCTCGCTCTCTGTCAAGAATATCCCGTGGAACAAGGTCATCACAAGCTTTACAGGGCTTCGTGCCGTGGGCGAGAGCGGAGATTTTGTGATAGAGGAATGTGCTGATGCCCCCTGCTTTTTCGATGCGGCGTGCATCGAGTCGCCGGGGCTTACAAGTGCGCCTGCGATAGGCGAATACCTTTGCGAGCTTGTGGGCAAAAGGCTGCCCCTTAATAAAAAGGAAGGCGTTATCACCAAACGCAAGGGAATTACGCACTTTGCCGCCCTTTCAAGGGAGGAACAAAACGAGCTCATACAGCGTGAGCCTGCCTATGGCAGGATAGTCTGCCGCTGCGAGACAGTTACCGAGGGCGAGATCCTTGATGCGATAGACCGCCCGCTCGGCGCAACTACGCTTGACGGGGTAAAGCGCCGCACAAGGGCGGGAATGGGCAGGTGCCAGGCAGGCTTCTGCTCGCCGACCACTATGGCGCTCATCGCCGAAAAGCTCGGCATAAAAATAGAGGACGTCAGGAAAAACGGCGTCTATGAAAGCGGGGTGCACTGAATGAAAAATGAATACAATATCATTATCATAGGCGGCGGCCCTGCGGGAATGGCGGCGGCTATAGGCGCTAGGCAGGCGGGCGAGGAGGATATACTTATCCTTGAGCGTGACAGCGTGCCGGGGGGTATCCTCAATCAGTGCATACACAACGGCTTCGGGCTGCACACCTTTAATGAGGAGCTTACAGGCCCCGAGTATGCCGAGAGGTTCGCTAACAAGGTAAGGGAGCTTGAGATCCCCTTTGAGTTTGATACGATGGTGCTTGATGTAACGCCGCTTGATAACGGCAAAAAGGCGGTAACTGTCATAAGTGCCGCACGTGGGGCGGCAACGCTCACAGCGAAGGCAGTGATACTTGCTATGGGCTGTCGTGAAAGGCCCCGAGGGGCGCTCAATATCCCCGGCTTCCGCCCGCAGGGGGTATATACTGCGGGAACGGCGCAAAAGCTCGTTAACCTCGAGGGCGCCAAGATAGGCAAGGAGGTCGTGATCCTAGGCTCGGGCGATATAGGGCTTATCATGGCAAGGCGTATGACTATGGAGGGCGCACACGTTGCCGCTGTAGCAGAGCTTATGCCCTATTCAAGCGGGCTTAAAAGAAATATAGTGCAGTGCCTTGACGACTACGGCATACCGCTGCTTTTGAGCCATACTGTAGTTGACATAAAGGGCAAGGAAAGGCTCGAGGGCGTATATATCGCAAAGGTAGATGAGAAAAACACGCCCATAAAGGGCACGGAGGAATTCTACCCCTGCGACACGCTGCTGCTGTCCTGCGGGCTGCTGCCGGAAAACGAGCTGTCCTTAGGTGCGGGCGTCAAGATTGACCCGAGGACTAACGGCGCTTTTGTCAGCGATGACCTTGAAACGAGCATTGAGGGCGTTTTCTCCTGCGGCAACGTGCTGCACGTTCACGACCTTGTTGACTACGTTTCCGAGGAGAGCACCCGTGCGGGCGAAAATGCCGCAAGATATATCCGTGAGGGAAAAAGAGGCGGCGTGAGCGTAAATGTCAATGCAGGAAACGGCGTGCGCTATACAGTGCCCTCAAAAATAAACATCTCAGCCCTGCCCGAGAAGACGCATATACGCTTCAGGGTAACAGGGGTATATAAGAATGTAAGCATAGTCATAAGATCCGGGCAGACAGAGCTGCTTAGGCGCAAGAGCCGGATCTTAGTGCCGAGCGAGATGCTCGATATAATACTAAAGCGTGAAAAGCTTTCAGGCGTCAGCGAGGACATAGACGTATTCATTGAGGAGGTGCAGTCATGACAAAGGAGCTTACCTGCATATGCTGCCCTATGGGCTGTGCACTCACCGCAGAAATGGAGGGCGGTGAGGTGATAAGCGTCAGCGGCAACACCTGCCCGAGAGGGGAAGCATACGCCAAGACAGAGCTTACCGCCCCTGTAAGGGTAGTCACCACCACGATGAGGGGGCAAAACGGCAAGCCCGTTCCCGTAAAGACCAAGGAGCCTATCCCCAAGGAAAAGATCTTTGAGGTGGTAGCGCAGATAAAGGCGGCGACAGCACCCACCCCGGTTAAAATGGGGCAGACACTTATAGAGAACGCCGCAGGCACGGGCGTAGAGGTAATAAGCACACGAAGCCTGGGATAAGGGCTTTTAAAGAGTTCAATTTTACTATTGTGCTGCTAATAAGAAAAATTGGAATTTGTCTCAATGCACAATGCACAATGC
>JAFRYW010000041.1 GCA_017442845.1 Ruminococcus sp. | reverse complement strand
CGCCTGCTAAAAGAAAAAAGAAGAAAGAATAAATAAGAAATAATAAAAGAGGTATCGACCTACGGTCGATGATATTTTAAATCATCGCCGAAGGGAAATGTTTTGCAGAGCAAAACTTTCTTCTTATCGGCTTTTGCCGATAAGACACGATACCTTTATTATTCTTTATTCTTTCTTCTTTATTATTTATTCTTTTAGCAGCAGCGAACACAAAGCTTAGGTCAAAAAAACTTCTTTATCGCTGCTGCGCTTATGAGCGCCCGCTTTATTTTTTACTCAAACAGGTATGCTGACGATATAATCGACATACCCCTCGTGCTCGACCTTTTTGGTGTTTGCCTTGACCCCTGCAAGCTGCATTACCCTTACCGCCTTGTTCATCGTGTTGACAAAAAGCCTTACATCACGCAGGATCGGGGCACGTTTTTGATAGCTTTTCTTTATCTCCTCGCTCCTTTGCAGTGAGGAGATATATTTTTCCGTCTGGGTGGCGTTGAGCGAGGCGCTGACTATCTTTTCTATGACCTCAGCACGCTGGGCTTTATCGCTGCACCGAAGCAGCGCCCTTGCGTGGCGCTCGGAGAGCGAGTGGGAGATGATAAGCTCACGCTCGTCATCAGGTATACGCAATAGCCTTAGCTTATTTGCAACAGCAGGCTGGCTTAGGCCTAGGCGCAGGGCGGCCTCCTCCTGCGTCAGGCCGTATTCGCTGACAAGCTGCGATATTGCCTGCGCCTGCTCGAAAAAGTTGAGGTCGCAGCGCTGGATATTCTCGATAAGCGCATATACAGCCGAGCGCTCGTCGGATATATCGGCGATTATGCAGGGAACGGTCTTTAGTCCTGCAATTTTTGCAGCCCTCAGCCGCCGCTCACCCGAGACAAGCTCGTAATACCCGCCCATATCACGCACGGTCAGCGGCTGTATCACCCCGTCCTGTGCAATACTCCTTGAAAGCGAGGTCAGCTCGCCCGCATCAAAGTGCTTTCTCGGCTGGCGGGGGTTGGGCTTTATAGCCCCTGTCGGCAGCTCAAGAACTATGCCCCGGTTGTCCGGCTCAAAGCCGAAAAGCTCCATATTCCTTGCCTTGCTTAATATTCCTGTTTTCATTTTACATTCCTCCGTTTTCTCCCTGCTCCTGCGTGCTGCCTGCCGTTTATCGGGGGAAACCTTTCTGAAGAAAGGTTCTCCCCCGAACCCCCTTCCAAAGACTTTTGATTCATTTTTTCATACAGGGCTGTGCCCTGTATGAAAAAATGCGTTAAAAGTTTTAGGAAAGGGGTCTGGGGAATAACCCTTTTTCAAAAGGGTTTTTCCCAGTAACGGCAGGCAGCACGCAGATGCTCGGGTTTACTTAATATAGTAAATGACATTTGATCTTCGTCATTTACTATAATAGCACGGGGGAGGGGAATTTTCGGTCGATTTCGGGGAAAGAAAACAAAAAAGCGGGCAAAAAAACAGGCACCCCTGCGAGTGCCTGCTTTCCGGGATATCCTTTAATTAAAGAACTCTTACTCTTACAACGCCGTCGATAGCCTTTATAGCGTCGATATCAGCCTCGCCCTTAACATCGAGCATTGTGTAAGCCCAATCCTTCTTAGACTTGTTTACCATATTCTCGATATTTGCGCCCTTGTCAGCGACCGCTGCTGTTATCTGTGTGATAAGTGCGGGAACGTTCTTATGAAGAACGCATACCAGCTTGTCAGCAGTCTTTACAAGTTCAGCATTCGGGAAGTTTACGGAATTTCTTATCGTTCCTCTCTCGATGTAGTCGATAAGCTCGTCAGCTGCCATAACTGCACAGTTGTCCTCACTCTCCTCAGTAGAAGCGCCGAGGTGGGGGATAGCAACAACGTTCTCAACGCCCAAAACAGCGTCGGACGGGAAGTCAACAACATATCTTGCAGCCTTGCCGGAAGCAAGTGCAGCCTTGATAGCGTCAGCGTTTACAAGCTCGCCACGTGCGAAATTAAGGATCCTTACGCCGTCCTTGCAAAGAGCAAGTGTATCAGCGTTGATCGTGTCCTTAGTGTCAGCGTTGAAGGGGAGGTGGAGCGAGATATAGTCGCTCTCTGCATAGATATCGTTAACGTTGCTTGTTACCTTTACCTGGGGCTTAAGGTTAAGTGCAGCACCTACAGACAGGAACGGGTCGTAGCCGATAACGTTCATGCCGAGCGAAATAGCGATATTTGCAAGCTTTCCGCCGATAGCGCCAAGGCCGATAAGACCCAAGGTCTTGCCCATGATCTCGTTGCCTGCAAAGTTAGACTTGCCTTTTTCTACAAGCTTGCCTACCTCGTCGCCCTGGCCCTTAAGTGTCTGAGCCCATGCGATAGCCTCGGGGATCTTACGTGAAGCAAGGAGAAGGCCGCAAACAGCAAGCTCCTTAACAGCGTTAGCGTTAGCGCCGGGGGTGTTGAAAACAACGATGCCCTGCTCTGCACACTTGTCAACGGGAATGTTGTTAGTGCCGGCACCCGCTCTTGCTATAGCAAGGAGGTTATCCTTAAATTCCATATCGTGCATCTTAGCCGATCTTACCATTACCGCCTCGGGGGCGTCGCAGCTATCCGATACCGCATAATCAGCGCCGAACTTGCTTGTGCCGCAGGCGGCTATCTTATTGAGTGTCAATACGTTTATCATTTTGGTTCAGTCCTTTTCTGTCAATGAAGTTTTTTATTCATCATAATCGTTTATCGGGGTGATCAACGGCTTGCCGTCACGGTCGATCAGAGGTGTAAGCCCTCCTGCATTTCCCTCGGAAACAAAAAGATAATTAACGCCCGTTTCACGGTCAACATAGATTTCCTTTGTAGTAACAAAGCCCTCGGCGGAATATGTTTTTACAAAGCGCTCTTGTTTCTTTGCCATTATCATCACTCCATATAAAAAGGCGGGGCGCAGCGACCTCATAAATACCGCCGAAGGCGCACCGCCATTTTGATCTGTTATTTATTTTACCCGAACAAGGTAAGACTCTTACGAGTTCTCAGCCTCGAACTTCTTCATAAACTCAACGAGCTTTTCTACGCCCTCGATAGGCATAGCGTTGTAGATAGAAGCTCTCATCCCGCCGACAGTTCTGTGACCCTTAAGGTTCTCAAAGCCTGCTGCCTTAGCCTCTGCTACGAACTTAGCATCAAGGTCTGCATCGCCTGTTACGAAGGGAACGTTCATGATAGAGCGGTCCTCCTTAACGACTGTGCCCTTGAACATCTTGCTCTCATCAAGGAAATCATAAAGAATCTTAGCCTTCTTCTCGTTGTGAGCCTTCATGCCCTCAAGGCCGCCCATCTTCTTGATCCACTTGAACACCTTGCCGCAGATATAGATACCGTAGCAGGGGGGTGTATTGTAGAGCGAGCCGTTGTCAGCCTGGATCTTCCAGTCACACATTGTAGGTGTCTGCTTGAATGCAGGGCCGTCAGCGATAAGATCCTCTCTTACGATAACGATCTGAACACCGGAGGGGCCGACATTCTTCTGAACGCCGCCGTAGATAACGCCGTACTTAGTAACGTCTACAGGCTCGGAAAGGAAGCAGGAGGAAACATCTGCTACGAGCTCGTGACCCTTTGTGTTAGGCAGGGTCCAGAACTTTGTGCCGTAGATAGTGTTGTTCTCGCAGATATATACATAGTCAACATCATCGGGAATGTCAAGGTCGGAGCAGTCGGGGATATAGCTGAAGGTCTTATCAGCAGATGAAGCTACCTTTACTACCTCGCCGTACTTTTCAGCCTCAGCAGCAGCCTTCTTAGCCCACTGACCTGTGATGATGTAAGCAGCCTTGCCCTTCTTCATAAGGTTCATAGGAACCTCAGCAAAAACGAGGGAAGCGCCGCCCTGTAAGAATATTACCTTGTAGTTATCGGGAATATTCATCAGGTCTCTAAGATCGGCCTCAGCCTCCTTGATTATGGTATCATAAGCCTTTGAACGGTGGCTCATTTCCATAACGCTCATACCTGTGCCCTTGTAATCGAGCATTTCCTCTGCAGCCTCTTTGAGCACTTCCTCGGGAAGTACAGCAGGGCCTGCACTAAAGTTATAAACTCTACCCATTGTGAAAACCTCCAATATAATTTTAATACTCTTCTATTATAATACTTTTACCCGTTAAAGTCAAGAGGGGGCGGGGGTCTTTACAATTTTTTTGCAATTTTTCTTTTTGGATTATTCATTTTTCACCGTAACCCTAAGCACCGTGCCCTTACCCATATACTCAACACCCTCTATCACCGCCCTGCCGTCAACAAAGCTTACCGTTTCGGGCATTCGCTTGCTTTTATCCCGCAAAAACGCAGCTATCATCTCGCCCTTTTTGTTTTTGCACACTGCAAGCCTTACAGGGCTGTCTGTAAAGGCGTGGATCTTTTTGTAAGCAAGCGCCTCCTCACGGGTGTAGTCATTTTCGCCGAAGGTCATGACAAGGGCAGTCTTTTCTTCTGTGCCCTTACAGCTGTAGCGTGAAAACACTCTTTTGAACCTGAGCCGTTCTCTAAGGTCGCTCATAAGCCCCGGAACAAAGGCTGCAAAAAACATCGGTATAGTGTAGTCAAGCAGGCACAGCACGCAAAGCCACTTTAAAGGGGTCAGCAGGAACGCTATAAAAATATGTATGCCGCCCAGCAGGGGTATGCCCGAGATAAAGCGACCCTCCTTTTTGCTTGCACGCATAGCGGTAAGGTTTATTATAATATACATAGCACCTATTGCAAGCAGGATAAGGGTGGCTGCATATTTTTCAAAAAGCACGCTCATTCTCACTCCTCCTTTTAATGAGGGCTGCTATTTGCCGACGCAGAATTTTGAGAACACCTCGTTTACAACAGCCTCGCTTGCCCGCTCGCCGGTAAGCTCGGCCAGGTGCTCGGCGGCACGGTCGATCGTGACCGTAACTGCATCAAGCGTAAGCCCGCTCTTTAGTGCGGTGAGCGACTGCTCTATGCAGTCAAGCGCACGCTCGGCGCAGAGCTTTTGACGCTCGTTTGCAAAAACGGTGCTGTCGGCATTGTAGTCCTCCGGGGTGAACATCGACTCGATAAGCTCTGACAGCTCATCACGCCCCTCGCCCGACTTAGCGCTTATTGCGATCACCTTGTCGGAATAATTCCTAAGCTCGCTGACAGATACAAGCTGCGCCTTGTCGGTCTTGTTTAAAACTATGAGCTTGCGCTTGTGGAGGGAGGATATTAGCTCGAGCAGCCCCCTGTCCTCCTCATCAAGCGGGGCGGAGGCATCAAAAACTGCGATGATAAGGGCACATTCCTGAAGCCTGCTTTTTGCAAGGGCAACGCCCATTTTTTCAACAGCGTCATCTGTGCCCCTTATGCCCGCCGTGTCTGAGATCTTGAGCGTAACTGCCCCAAGGCGCACGCTTTCCTCTATAACATCACGGGTAGTTCCTGCGATATCTGTAACGATCGAGCGCTCAAACCCCAGCAGCAGGTTCATAAGCGTTGACTTGCCGACATTCGGCTTGCCGACGATAACGGTGTCTATGCCGTTTTTTATGAGCATACCGCTGTCATAATCCCGCAGAAGCTTTTTTAGGGCTGCCCTGTCAGCCTCAAGGGCAGCCAGAAGGTCTGCTTCATCTACCTCGGGTATATCCTCATCGGGGTAATCGACCCACGCCGCAAGCTCGCCCAGGCTTTTTATAAGGCTGTCTTGAACGGCTCTGATACGCTCATAGAGCCTGCCCTTTTTTGCAAGCTCGGCAGACCTTAAGGCATAGTCGCCCTCGGCACTCAGCATATCTGCAACACCCTCGGCACGGGTGAGCGAGAGCTTGCCGTTTAAAAATGCCCGCTTTGTAAACTCGCCCGGCATAGCAGGCTCACACCCCGCAGCGATACATAGGCGCAGTATCTTTTTTGTAACAAAAACGCCGCCGTGGCACGAGATCTCGCAGACGTCCTCCCCCGTGTAGGAATGGGGAGCACGAAAAACCGTAAGCACACCGTCATCTATGCTCCTGCCGCCTTCATCTACTATCTCGCCGTAGGCGCAGGTGTAGCCCTGCATATCGGCGACCTGCTTTGAGCCGAAGATCGAAAAGACCTTGGCGGCAGCAGTAATGGCGTTTTCACCGCTTATGCGTATAACGGATATTCCCCCAACGCCTAGGGGGGTGGAAATAGCTGTGATCGTTGACATATAAATGCTCCTTTGTGCCGTTTAAGGCAACACCGCACGACCATTGTACGTCAGATACGCAGTCAAATTTTTCGTCAGATTGCCTAAATTTTCCGCAGGCTTGCTAGCGCAAGTCAAGGAAAATTTGGGTAATATGACGGGAAATTTGCAAGTAGATGGCGTGCAAAGGCTGGGGCCGGTGGTTGTGCGGTGTTGCCTTAATATTATACCCCCGAGCTGTTTTGTCGGGGGTATGAAAATTATTCGTCGTCGTTGATGCCGCCGATGTCCTCGCCGGTATCCTCATTCTCGGGGTCTGCTACGTCCTCCTCGCCGTTATCCTCAACAGCGGTGATCTCGGCGTCCTCCTCGTGCTCGGTGCGGGTGAAGGCTACTACCTTCTCATTATCGCCGACACGCATCAGGCGCACGCCCGTTGCATATCTTCCCATAACACGTATATCGGAAGCACGCAGCCTTATGATTATACCGTCAGACGAGATCATAATGATATCGTCAGTATCATCTACTACCTTTATGCCGCAGACATAGCCCTTAGTGTCGCTCGCCTTGTAGTTGAGCATACCGAAGCCGCCACGGTTCTGGATCCTGTAGCTTTCAAGTGCACAGCGCCTGCCCATACCCTTTTCGGTAACTGTCAGCACGGCTGCGCCCTCTCTTACTCTTGCCATAGAAACAACGTAGTCGCCCTTTCTAAGCTTGATAGCCTTTACGCCGTGTGCCTGACGGGACATCTGCCTGATGCAGGTCTCCTCTATCCTTATAGCCATACCGTTTCGGGTAGCTATTATAAGCTGATTTGACCCGTCGGTAAGGCGTGCGCCCATGATCTCATCGTCCTCATCAAGACCTATAGCGATAAGCCCGTTCTTCCTTACATTTTTGTAAAGCGAGAGTGCCGTTCTCTTGATCTTGCCGTTTTTGGTGACCATGACCAGGAACTTGCCCTCTGCAAAATCCTCTGTCTTGATCATCTGGGCTATCTTCTCACCCTCGGAGAGGGGAAGCATATTGACGATATTATTTCCCTTTGCGCTCTTTGACCCCTCGGAAATCTCGTAGCACTTTAAGCGGTACATAAGCCCCTTATTTGTGATAAAGAGGATATTATCATGCGTCGAGCATACAAACATTTCGGAAACAAAGTCCTCCTCACGCTGCTTCATGCCCTGAACGCCCTTGCCGCCACGCCTCTGCGCCTTGTATGCGCTTATAGCGGTACGCTTGATATAGCCGTTATGGGTGTATGTAACAACGCTTTCCTCAACGGGGATAAGGTCTTCTATATCGACCTCGCCGCTGACATTTTCGATAGCCGTTCTTCTGCCGTCGCCGAATTTATCTCTTATGACCTGAAGCTCTTCAAGTATTATCTGCAAAACTCTTTCGTGGTTTGCAAGAATATCCTCAAGGTCTGCGATTCTTGCCTTTAGCTCTGCCAACTCGTCGATAAGCTTCTGCCTCTCCATACCTGTCAGCTTGCCTAAGGTCATCTGAACGATATGCTCTGCCTGAATGTCGGAAAGGTCAAACTCTTCACAAAGGCGTGTTTTACCTTCGGGAATGCTCTTTGAGGTCTTTAGTATCTCAACTACCCTGTCGATATTGTCAAGCGCTATAACAAGACCCTCGACGATGTGCTCACGCTCCTTCGCCTTTCTAAGATCGAATTCCGTTCTTCTCTTGATAACATCTACCTGGAAATCAAGGTACTGCTCTAAGCACTGCTTTAGGGTAAGCACCTTCGGCACGCCGCCTACAAGTGCGAGCATTATAACGCCCACGGTATCCTGAAGCTGCGTAAAGCTGAAGAGCTTGTTTAATACCACCTGTGCGATAGCGTCCTTTTTGAGTTCTATTACTATTCTTATGCCGACCTCCTTGTCGGACTCATCACGCATATCGTGTATCCCCTCGATACGCTTGTCCTTAACAAGGTCTGCTATAGACGATACAAGGCGGGATTTGTTTACCATATACGGTATCTCGGTAACAACGATACACTCCCTGCCCTTTATCTCCTCGATATTGGTAACAGATCTTAATGTGATCTTGCCCCTGCCGGTGCCGTAGGCTGCCCTTATGCCCGAGCGCCCCATGATTATACCGCCTGTCGGGAAATCAGGCCCCTTTATGCAGGTCATGAGCTCGTCCAAGGTCGCATCGGGGTTTTCGATAAGAAGCTTTAGCGCATCTACTACCTCATTGAGGTTATGCGGGGGGATATTTGTAGCCATACCTACCGCAATACCCGTAGAGCCGTTGCAAAGCAGGTTCGGGAAGCGGGAGGGGAGTACGGTAGGCTCCTTAAGTCTATCGTCATAGTTAGGCTGAAAATCGACTGTTTCCTTATTTATATCAGTAAGCATATTTACTGACATTTTTGCCATTTTAGCCTCGGTATAACGGTAAGCCGCAGGCGGGTCGCCGTCGATAGAGCCGAAGTTTCCGTGGCCGTCTACGAGCGGGTAGCGCATAGAGAATTTCTGTGCCAAGCGCACTAGCGCATCATAAACAGATGTATCGCCGTGAGGGTGATACCTTCCCAGAACGGAGCCGACGGTATCGGCGCACTTTCTGTAGGGCTTTTCGGGGGTTATCCCGTTTTCGTAAAGTGTATAGAGTATCCTTCTGTGAACGGGCTTTAAGCCGTCCCTGACATCAGGGAGCGCACGGGATACGATAACTGCCATTGAATACTGCAAAAAGCTTGTTCGCATAAGCCCTTCTATATCGGTATCAATAACAGTTGAGTTTTCATCAAACACTTGGTCTAGTCACTCCTTTTTTAGGTCTTATTTTATTTGGCTCTCATATTCCTCGCCAAGGGTGCTTTGAAGCTTTTCATAAAGCTCCTTTGAAACATTTTCATCAAAGCAGCGCTTTGGGAGGACATAGATAGTATCCTTTTTAAGTATCAGTATAAACATTTCAGTCTGCTCTATAACGTGAATGTCGGTATTATCAAAATACACTACCCTCGGCTGAACTGTGGGTATCTCCTCGTCCTCACCGAACTCGCTCTCATCAATTATAGTCTCGATAGAGAAGCGGTCATCATAGAGGGTGAAGATATACCTGTCATTTTCAAGCATTTTCAGTGCCTGAAGCAGAGACTTGCGTATTTTAAAGGTATTAAACCATATCACGAATATAACAGCCAGCGATATGAACATCAGCACGGGGTTTAGATATTCCTTCGGTGCTCTTATGAAGGATATCAGAAACAGCAGCGCCGCTGCGCCGAAAAGGCAGGTCTTTATTATATTGCTCTTATAGACATACTTTTTCTGAAATGCCTTGAACGCCTGCTCCTCCTCGGAATTTTTAACGTTATATTCAAAGGAGAGGAGGATATTGTCAAGCACACTACCCTCGCCTTCGTTTTCTTCGGTCGTTATCTCATTTTCTTTTTCGGACAAGTGGTTTTCACTTCCTTTTTTATACATCAAGGTCCTTAGCATACTGGGCGTTTTGCTCGATAAATTCCTTTCTCGGCCCTACCTTGTCGCCCATAAGGATAGTAAACGCCTCGTCCGCCTTGATAGCGTCCTCCATCGTTACCTTGAGCATTATCCTGGTCTTGGGGTCCATCGTAGTCTCCCAAAGCTGAATGGGATCCATCTCACCAAGACCCTTGTAGCGCTGTACATCTACCTTCTGTGCGCCGTCATTTGACAGCTCGGCGATGTACCTGTCCCTCTCCTCGTCGGAGAATGCGTAGCGTGTCTGCTTGCCGCGGGATACCTTGAAGAGCGGAGGCTGCGCTATATACACGTGCCCCTCGTCGATAAGCGGGCGCATAAAGCGGAAAAAGAAGGTGAGCAGCAGCGTTCTGATATGCGAGCCGTCAACATCGGCATCGGCCATGATTATTACCTTGCCGTAGCGAAGCTTGTTTATATCAAATTCATCACCGATAGAGGTGCCAAGCGCTGTAACAACTGTCAGCAGCTTCTCGGAGCTGTACACCTTGTCGATCCTTGCCTTTTCAACATTGAGCGTCTTGCCCCAGAGGGGGAGTATAGCCTGATAGCGCCTGTCTCTTCCCTCCTTGGCGGAGCCGCCCGCCGAATCTCCCTCGACTATATATATCTCAGTCTGAACATTGTCACGCTCTGAGCAGTCTGCAAGCTTGCCCGGCAGAGATGCCGATTCAAGGGCAGATTTACGCTTTCTTGTAAGGTCTCTTGCACGCTTGGCGGCCTCTCTTGCCTCCTTTGCCTTTATGCTCTTTTCAAAGATAAGGCGGGCCGTTTCGGGGTTCTCATCGAGGTAGTTCATAAGCTTTTCGTTTACTATCTTCTCAACGAAGGGCTTTACCTCGGGGTTGCCGAGCCTGCCCTTTGTCTGCCCCTCAAACTCACAGTTTGTAAGCTTTACCGAAACTATCGCCGTCAAGCCCTCGGTAACGTCATCACCCGTGAGCCTTTCGCCGTCCTTTAAAAGCCCGAAGTTCTTGCCGTATTCGTTTAAAACCTTCAAAAGCGCACCACGGAAGCCCTTATCGTGCGAGCCGCCGTCAGGGGTGTGGATATTGTTTGCAAAGGAGAGGACGAGCTCGTTATAGTCATCGTTATACTGCATGGCTATCTCGGCAAATGAGTCGCCGTCAACGCCGTTAACATATATAACGTCCTCAGAGAGCGGAACTACGCCCTTGTTTTTATGTATGAACTTTACAAACTCTCTTATACCGCCCTCATAATGCAGGGTCTCAGATATGATTTGGTCATTATCACGCTCGTCAGAGAAAATTATCTTTATACCTGCGTTCAAGAATGCCTGCTCACGAAGTCTCTTTAAGAGCACCTTGTATTCATATACTGTCGTTTCCTGAAAGATCTCGGGGTCTGCCTTGAACTTAACTGTAGTACCCGTGCGGTCGGTCTTGCCTATTACCTTGAGCTGCTCGGTATAATGCCCACGGTCAAAGCGCTGAAAATGGATATTCTCACCGTCATAGACTGTAAGCTCGAGCCATTCGGAAAGGGCGTTAACTACAGATGCACCAACACCGTGCAGGCCGCCTGCGACCTTATATCCGCCGCCGCCGAACTTACCGCCTGCATGAAGGATAGTATAAACAACAGTCGCTGCCGAGATACCCTCCTTCGGGTGTATCCCCGTAGGTATACCACGGCCGTTATCCGAGACCTCTATTATATCCCCGGGGAGTATCTTTACATTTATCTCATCACAAAAGCCCGCTAATGCTTCATCTATAGCATTATCGACTATCTCGTAAACAAGATGATGCAGCCCCTTAGGCCCTGTCGAGCCGATATACATTCCCGGCCTTTTCCTTACAGCCTCCAGACCCTCCAAGACCTGGATCTGGTCGGCGCCGTAGTCGGAATCCTTATCGACCTGAGTAGCCTTTATCTCCTCATTAAGTATGCTTTCTTCTTCATTCAAATTCATTTATTGTAACTCCTTTCAGAGTATTTGCTCTGTTTATATTCCCTGCCTGAAGCGCTTTAGCAGCGTTGAGCAGGCAAGCTGACTTATATAGATACGCTCTGTCAAGTCCTTATCAAGCGTTACCACAAAGCTTTTTGGAAGCTCGTAGGTGCAGTAGATAAGCTTTTTGCCCTTTTTCTCGGCACCGTTGAGAAAATCTCTCGTTATTTTTGAAACGCTCGTTCCCTCTATATCGAATATCCCGATAACATCACGGGTATGAACGCTTATCTCATTTCCGAGGTGGAGAAGCATCTCTAAGACCTACCCTTCCGTTTTCTATGTTATAGATCGCGCCGTCAGCCGAGCTTATTAGCTCATTCATATCGCAGCAGGTTATAAAAACCTGCATACCCCTTATCTTGTTTATCACAAATTCCTGCCTCGATCTGTCAAGCTCACTCATAACATCATCAAGCAGTATAACGGGCGGGTCGTCAGTTTCCTCTGTCAGTATATACGCCTGAGAAAGCTTCATTACAAGCGCTGCCGAGCGGTGCTGCCCCTGAGAGGCAAATTCTCTTAGCGGCACGCCGTTTATTATACCGCAAAGATCGTCTCTGTGAACGCCCTTTGTGGTAAAGCCCAGGCGGATATCCTCATTTCTTGATACGCTTAACCTTTGCAGATATTCGTCAGCCAAGCCGCCGGAATAATCCGTTCTTTCCTCAAGCTCGTTAAAGACTGTTGACTGATAGTAAAGTGAAAGATTTTCTCTTCCCTTTGATATATCGTCAAAAAGCCCCGCACAGACCTGACCCAGCTTTTTTGAATAATTATAGCGCATCATCGAGATATAAGAGCCGAGCTTTGCAAGCTGTATATCCCACACATCAAGGTCGTCTGCCTGCGCCCTGCCGAAGGCTATAGTCTTAAGAAGGGTATTTCGCTGCTCCAAAATATTATTATATCTCTGCACTACGGAAGCATATCTTCCCTTTATCTGCGAAATGCTAAGGTCTAAAAACTGCCGCCTGTTGTCGGGCGAGCCCTTTGAAAGCGAAAGATCCTCAGGCGTAAAAACCACGCAGCGAAGGTTTCCGAACAGCCTTGACGGCAGGGGAAGCTTTACGCCGTTTAGGGTTATAAGCTTATTTTTTATATCCTGCCTCATCACCGAATACTTTATGGTTTGTGTGCGGGCATTGTCCTCAAAGGTAAGGGTTATATCCGCACGCTCGCCCTTCAGGTCTATCATATCCTTATCCTTCGTGGAGCGAAAGCTTTTAACGCCCGTACAAATCCATATAGCTTCTATAAGGTTAGTTTTGCCCTGAGCGTTCTCTCCGATAAGTATATTGAGCCGCTCGTTTGGGGTCATGCTTATATCCTTAAGATTTTTAAACCCCCCGCAGGAAAAGCCTGTTATTTTCATTATTCTACCACTATAACGGAATCTATCTCAGGGATCTGCACCCTCATTCCCGGGTAGATCTTCTTTCCCCGCATAGTGCAGACCTCGTTTTCGACCCTGATCCTGCCCTCCTGTATAATAAGCTTTCCGTCAGCCCCCGTTTCAACGAGCCCTGCGAATTTAAGGAGAGAATCAAGCTTGATAAACTCTGTTTTTATCTTTATCTTTATTTCTTTCATAGCATTAGTTTTGCTTTAGTCTTACAGGAAGAACTAAATATGTATAATGGTTTCCGTTCATAGGAACTATCTTCATTGGCAGCAGGCTTCCTCCCATTTGAAGCTTTACCCTTTCATCATCTATTACCTTGAGCGGGTCTAAAAGGTACTTGCACTTAAAGCCTATCTCGATAACAGGGCCTGTAATATCTGCCGGGAGCTCGTCGCTGAACTTTCCGTTCTCGCTGCTGCAGCTAAGCTTTATCGTGCCGTTTTCAAAATGGCAGCGAAGCGGTGTCGGCACTTTTTCTGAGATAACCAGCATAGCCCTTTCAAGGCAGGTCATAAGCTCCTTCCTGTCAACTACCACCTCTGTCGTGAAATCCTTGGGGATAGCACTCTCATACGGGTGGAACTCACCCTCCAAAAGCCTTGAATATACAAGGTAATTGCCTATCTCGAATATCATATGCTTTTCTGAAAGATACATCCGGCAGAAATCATTCTCATTATCTGAAAGCAGCTTTGCTACCTCGGCAAGGCTCTTTGAAGGAACAACAAATCTTGCAACATCGTCAAACTTTATAGCCTCACGCCTTACTGCAAGTCTGTAGCCATCGATAGCTACCATTGTAAGGTTGCTGTTCAATACCTCAAAAAGCTCGCCCTTCAGGATAGGCTTAGCTTCGGAAACGGCTACTGCAAATATCGTCTGCCCTATCATATCCTTCAAAACGGGCTGAGATATGGTCATTACCTCCTTAGTTTCCTTCTCGGGAAGTGCGGGGTATTCCTCGCCGTCAAGAGCCGAGAGGTTGTAGGAGGCTGTACCGCTTGAAATTGTTATCTGAAAGCTTTCGCTTATCTCTATGAGTATATCGTCCTCCGGAAGCTTTCTTACAATGTCGGAAAAAAGCCTGGGCTTTAAGATAAATGTACACTCATCATCTGAATTGACCAGTACTGATGTGCTTATACCTATTTCAAGATCGTACCCCGTAAGCTCGAGCAGGCTGCCGTCAAGGTGGAACTTCATTCCCTCTAAGAGAGGGTTAGTGCTTCTTTCAGCAACCGCCTTCATTACATTTGAAACAGCATCATAAATAGTTTGCTTTTGACATTTAAATTTCATAAAAAGCTTCCTTTCCGTTTTAGAAACAGGATACCCGGTTTAAAAAAGTATCCGTTTGCTGAAAATTTTTGCAAATTAGATGTGTTTTTATTCTTTATTTGTTAGTATTAGTATTAGAGCCTGTTTAAAATGTTGAAAAGTGAAGAAAACCCCTATAGATACCCAAAAAACTGCAAGCCCTCGGCTGTCAGACAAGCTTTGATAAATTGTTGAAGGATTCCGGGTGAGTTTATTGGTTTAAAAAATGTTTGTTGAAAGTTTAAACTTGTGTTTAAAGCTTTGGTGTTTTAAACATTTTTTTGTCCTATCTTGTTTAAAGCTAAAGAATATCAAGGTATACAGAGCCTTTGCGGAGACCTGACCTTTTCAAACTTTTGTTAAAAGGAAAAAATAACAGACTCAAAGAAGAGATCATTTATCACGAAGATTTTTTATTACCTCATCAACATTTTCCTTAAGAGCCGAGTTTTCCTTGAGCATATTGCAGGCGTCCTGATAATGCAGGGTCATTGTTGAGTGGTTCTTGCTTAGCTCGTCGCCTATCTCCTGATAGGTCATATTCTTTACCTGCTTTAGCACATATATAGTCATCTTTCTTGCAAGGGAGACATTTGCACGCCTGTTTGTTGAGCGTATCTCCTCGGGGGATACCTTGAACATTGCTGCAACATCGCTTATGATCCTGTCAACGGTTATCTCGGCGGGCTGGTTCTCTACCATCATCTCTCTGATAACACGCTGGGTCATAGCCATTGTCGGCTGCTCGTTGGTGTAGGCAGATATAGCCTTTATCTTGTTTACAGTACCCTCCAGCTGCCTTATATTTGTCTTTATCTTTTCTGCGATAAGCCTTGCTATGGGGTCGGTCAGGGGAAGGTCGATTATCTCTGCCTTTCTCTTGACTATTGCCATTCTTGTTTCAAAGTCGGGCGACTGAATGTCTACCGGCACGCCCTTTAAAAAGCGCCCACGGATACGCTCCTCAAGCCTTGACATTCTTGAAGGGGCTATATCAGAGGTAAGCACGATCTGGTTGCCTGCGTTGTAGATATCGTTGAAGGTGTGGAAGAACTCCTCCTGCGTAGCCTCCTTGCCTGCGATGAACTGAACATCGTCAACAAGAAGTATATCTGCGTTTCTGTACTTTTCGTGAAATTCTATAGTTGAGTTATTCTGAATAGCCTTGACTATCTCATTAGTAAAGCTTTCCCCCGTTGTATAGATGATATTTATCGAGGGGTTGTTTTTCTTTATCTCGTGAACTATAGCCTTCATAAGGTGGGTCTTGCCAAGGCCCGAGTCACCGTAGATAAACAGGGGGTTGAAGATAGAGCTTGAATCGACGCTCTTGTTTTTATTGTACTTATCCGCAACTGCGATAGAAAAAGCGAGTGCGAGCTCATTTGATTTGCCCTTGACGAAGTTTTCAAAGGTAAGGGCATCAGCGCCCGAATTATCTATGTATAGCTCGGAAATACGCTTTCCTGCGTCATCGTCTTTTTTCTGCTCCTCGTCCTTTATAAGTATGCACAGCTCAACATTAAAGCCTAAGGAATTATAAAAGGCCTCTTTTAATATATCACCGTAGTATTCTAAAACAGTCTTTCTTGCAAACTCATTTTCGGCGTAAAGATAAGCCGTATTATTCTCAAGCTTAACAGGCTCGAGCACATTTATCCACTTATTAAAGCCTATATCACTTACTGTGGGATAGTTACGGCAAAAGTTTTTTACAAGCTCAAAAACATCACCGAATGATTCCATTTTATACCTCCAAAATTTACATAAATTTCCATTATTCTATTATAACAAACATTAAGCCAGTTTACTTATCTATTATATCACAAAAGGAAAAAAATTTCAAGGGCAATATATTATAAATAGTATTATTTTTAAAAACTTTTTCTTGATATGAAAATAGAAAAACGGTGTGCTTATCCGGAAAAAGGCAGAAAATGATTTTTAATAATCTTGACAAAAGCGGGCAATTATTATATAATGAAGGGTAGATCATTTAAAATAAGGAGAAAAGCTATGAAAAATACCGAAAAGACAATGGATAAAATAGTTGCACTTTGCAAGGGCAGAGGGTTTGTTTACCCGGGAAGCGAGATCTACGGAGGGCTTGCTAATACCTGGGATTACGGCCCGCTAGGTGTTGAGCTCAAAAACAACATCAAAAGCGCCTGGAGAAAGAAATTTATTCAGGAAAACAGGCTCAATGTAGGGCTTGATTCCGCAATTTTGATGAACCCGCAGACCTGGGTCGCTTCGGGGCACTTAGGCGGCTTTTCAGACCCGCTTATGGACTGTAAGGAGTGCAAGACAAGGCACAGAGCCGACAACCTTATCGAGGACTTTGACGGCACTAACGTTGCGGGCTGGTCGAACGACCAGATGATGGATTACATCAAGGAAAAGAGCATTCCCTGCCCGAACTGCGGCAAGCATAACTTTACAGACATAAGGCAGTTCAACCTTATGTTCAAGACCTTCCAGGGCGTTACCGAGGATACAAAGAACGAGCTTTACCTTCGCCCCGAAACAGCACAGGGAATATTTGTAAACTTCTCAAATATCCAGAGAACATCAAGAAAGAAGATCCCGTTCGGTGTAGCACAGGTGGGCAAGAGCTTCAGAAACGAGATAACACCCGGAAACTTTATCTTCCGTGTAAGGGAATTTGAGCAGATGGAGCTTGAGTTTTTCTGCAAGCCCGGCACAGACCTTGAGTGGTTCGATTACTGGAGAGGCTTCTGCCGTGACTGGCTGCTTTCCTTAAACATCAAGGAGGAGAACCTGAGGCTTCGTGACCACGAGAAGGAGGAGCTCTCCTTCTACTCAAAGGCAACTACCGACTTTGAATACCTCTTCCCGTTCGGCTGGGGCGAGCTTTGGGGAATAGCTGACAGAACAGACTATGACCTTACACAGCACATCAACACGAGCGGCAAGAAGCTTGATTACCTTGATGATGAAACGGGCGAAAGATATATTCCTTACGTTATCGAGCCCTCGCTCGGTGTTGAGAGACTGTTCTTAACAGTTGTAACAGAGGCTTATGACGAGGAAAATATCGGCACAGAGGAAAAGCCCGACATAAGAACGGTAATGCACTTCCACCCGTACCTTGCACCCTTCAAGGCCTGCGTGCTGCCGCTTTCAAAGAAGCTTGACGAGCAGGCAAGCAAGGTGTATGACGAGCTTGCTAAGAAATTCCCCGTTGACTATGATGTTGCAGGCTCTATCGGCAAGCGCTACAGGAGACAGGACGAGATAGGAACGCCCTTCTGCATAACATATGACTTTGACTCTGTTGAGGACGGCTGCGTGACAGTTCGTGACAGAGATACTATGGAGCAGGAGAGGATAAAGATCGAGAATCTTGTTTCATATATCGAAAAGAAAATTGAATTTTAAGTAAAAAGAGCGGTTTCACCTGAAAAGAATATTTTTTGGGAGAAGCCGCTTTTTCGGGAAAAAAAGGGGAATATTATGGGCATAAAAAAGAAAAGATTTGCACTTGTGATGTCGCTTGTAATGGCGGTGTCTGTGGCTGTGACGGCGTGTGCCGATGAGGATGATGAAGATGATGACGACAGTTCCTCTAAAAAGAGCAAAATATCTGTAAGCATCAGCGAGAGCGAGGCTTCAAGCGATAATGACAGCAGCACGGCTATAGCAGGAAATGATGAAAGCGGCGATGATACAAGCAGCGAGGCCGAGACCACTACCACTACGACCACAACAACGGCAGCACAGACCGAGCCCTTGGATAGCGGCGACAGCTCATCGACCGTTACTACCCTTATAACAGATGACAGCTCAAAAGCTACCACCACTACAGCAGACACCATAGGCTCTACAGAGCTTACAGCAGGCGATGAGGGGCAGCCTGTTATCGACTTTTTCAAATCATTGGAGAAAAATGACGAGAAAATGTTTGAAAAAGCATTTCCGAAGGGAATGATAGATGTACTCGGCAATTATGAAAACGGACAGCACCTTTTTTCGTCATTCAGAGATTCCTTGGTCGAGGATTACGGCGATAAATTCACTATTGATGTAAAAATAACACAAAAGGAAAAAATGACTGCCGAAGAGTTAAGCGAGATGAATGAAAGCCTTAAGAAATACTATAGTCCGGAGCTTAATATAGCAGAGGGCTATTCCATAACGGCGGACGCCACCATTCACGGAAACGGAAAAGATGATGATGATACCCTTTACACATATGTAGGCAAGGTAGACGGCAAGTGGGTAATGCTCAATTTATTCTGATAAGTGAGGGAAAAAATAAAAAAGGAGACAAAGGAATGAAAAAGATAACTATCCTTGCATTGGTAATGGCGGCTATGATGATAACAGGCTGCTCAAACAGCGACAGCAGCAGTAAGGAAAGAACGACCACTACCACAAAGGAAGCAGCAGAAGAAGAAAGCTCATCAGAGCAGGAGACTGTAACAACGACTACAACAGCAGATGAAAGCAGCGAGGCTGAAGAAGTAACTGCAACGCAGACTACCGAAAGCAAAAAAGAAACAGACTCCTCCAAATCAGAGGACGACAGCAGCGGGCAGGAGCAGGGAGATGACATAAAGCTTGCCGATAACAAGGTAACGAGCAAGAGCTTCGGTGTTGATATAAGCTACCCCGACGGCTGGGCGATAAAGGAATACGAGCCGGATATGGATAACACTACCCAGACGATCGCAAGGGTCTCAAATGAAGACCTTGGTGTCAGCACTATGGTAAATATAATGGACTTTACCAGCAAGCTTGAGGAGGGCAGGACAGTATCTGCACAGGAAATAACCGAAAGCCTGAAGAGTGCACTCACCGAATCCTCATCAGACCCCGAAGACCCTATGAATGCCAAGGATATAACCTCGGAGGAGGGGCAGATAGGAAATGCCACTACTATGCTGCTAAGCTTTGTGCAGAGAAATGCAAAGCTTTATACCTACACCTTTGTTTATAAAGACAGCGAGGTCGAGAACAGGTTTTTAGTATTCTCATACGCCTACTCGGACGGTGACAATGCGGATAACATCAAGACAGCTATCGAGGAAATGATGAGCTGATAGGAATAATGATCATAGAGTGTCGGCCTTTGACCGGCACTCTTTTTTATGCAGAGAAACAAAAGTATTGCTAAGATAAATTGGAATTTAACGGCGCGACGATGTGCACTGCGATGGGGTTTGGGGGCGACCGCAAAGCCCCCAATAAGCCGCCGCAGGCGGCTTAACTCCCCCGGAGTGTTGAGCTAAGATTTAGTTCATCGCTTCGGGGGCATATCGGGGGGCTTTGCGGT
>JAFRYW010000040.1 GCA_017442845.1 Ruminococcus sp. | reverse complement strand
GCTCAACGGCCTGTTCAGAGTTCAGCTTTTCAGACAGGACGATGCGCATATCCTCGTTACAGAGGAGCAGATCGCAGACGAGATCATGGATATACTCTCTATTGCGACAGAGCTTTACGGCACCTTCGGGCTCACCTATGAGGCAGAGCTTTCCACACGCCCCGATGACTATATGGGCGATATAAACGTGTGGAACAAGGCTGAGGCTGACCTTAAGGCTATACTTGAAAAGGTATACGGTGAGGGCGGCTATGAGCTCAATGAGGGCGACGGCGCATTCTACGGCCCGAAGATCGACCTTAAGATGAAGGATGCCCTCGGCAGAGAATGGCAAATGGGCACGATCCAGCTCGACTTCCAGCTGCCGCTCAATTTCAAGATGAAGTATATCGCACAGGACGGCTCCGAGAAGCAGCCTGTTATGATCCACAGGGCGATATTCGGCTCGTTTGAGAGGTTTATCGGCATCATCACCGAGAACTACAAGGGGCTCTTCCCCTTCTGGCTCAACCCATATCAGGTGGGCATAGTGCCGATAAGAACAGAGCATAACGAGTATGCTAAAAAGGTATTTGACCTGCTCACAAAGAACCACGTAAGGGCAGAGGTCGATTATACCGACGATAATATGAAAAACAAGATCAAGAGATTCAAAAATTACAAGGACCCCTATATCATCGTTCTCGGCGACAGCGAGTGTGAGAACGAGACGGTGTCTATCAACATCAGGGGCAACAAAAAGCTCGGTGATGTGCCGCTCGACAAGTTTGTAGAGCTGTGCGTCAAGATGAACGAGGAAAAGCCGCTCGACATCATCGACAGCTTGGAGTAAAAAAGTTAAGAGGTATCACTTTTCTCGGTGATACCTCTTTTTTATTGCTTTATTGCTTGGCAGTCTGCCGAGCGTTCTTGTCAAGCTTTACTTTATAATACTCGTTCACAAGGCTTCTCAGCCCCAGCCGCTTTAAATACTCATAGCGCACGTTGAACCTCGCCTTTGTGTGCTTGCCGCTTAGGATATATCTAAGGCACTCCTGCGCATAGGCATCAAGTGCTTTCAGCGAGCGGTCGGTGTTTATCACGGGGAAATACCAAAGGCTCCAGGTAAGCTCACCTGCACCGCTGTTTTCAAAAAGCTTTGCGTTAAAGATCCTGATAAAGGCCTTCGCCGCCTTCTCTCTCGGCAACCCCTCACGCTGCGCCCAGCGGATAAGGGAACCGGCCTTGCGCTTCATTTTTTTCTTCAGCTTTTTGAGCGATACCTCGGAAATGTCCACAGCTCCCTGCTGATAGCTAAAGCCCAGAAACTCCCACCTCTCCCCCGGGGCATAGAGCCGCTCCTTGTCGGGGTTGACGCAAAGGCCCATTTTATCAAGGTAAGCCTTTATCATATCAAGATAACCCTCTGCCTCCTCACGGGTCGGTGCAAAGGCTATGCAGTCATCGGAATACCTCGCATAAAGAACCCCCATATCGGCAAAGCGCTCATCAAGCCCCGCCAAATACAGGTTTGCCAAAAACGCCGAGACAGGCGTTCCCGCCATAATGCCCTTTTGCGGGGTGACGACCCTGCCTTCAAATATCGCCCCGGGCTCACAAAGCAGGCTCTTTAAAAACTCATAAAGCTCGCCGTCATCAAGGGCGGTTTCAAGAATAGGCAAAAGCCTTTCAACAGGCACGGAATTGAAGTAGTTGCTGATATCAAGCTTTGCGGCATAGAGAGAATCTATCCCACGCCGCCTTGTAAGGAGCTTGACAGCGTCTCTCGCATTTCGTGAGGGGCGAAAGGAATACAGCCCGTGAGAAAAAAGCCCGTCATATTTTCTTAGCATCAGATATGTAAGCAGCTTGAGCACGGTGTTTTCAGCCTCTGGGTAGGTGTAGACCTCACGCTTTTTCTCCTTGCCGAGCTTGCTTACAATGCTCTTTTTAGGCAGCGGGAACGGCACGCCGCATTTTATTCTCTCGGCTACCGGCATATACCCCGCAGTATCAATAAAAGCCCTTAGCCTGTTAACAAACGCCTTGCTGCTGTAAAGCGAGAGCTTGTACTCATAAAACTCCTCCCAGCAGCCCTTATCGGAAAGCTTATCTAAAAGCGACACCCTATCACCCCGCATAAAAATTCTCCCCTCCGCTAAGGGAGGGGGTATCAAAACAAAGAGAAATTATTAAATCCAAGAAAATTCTTGGATATACAAGACCGTACATCGGGGCGCTGCCTGCGAAGCGCCTTGATGCCCCGTGCCTGATCCGCCGCAGGCGCATAATGCGTTCTCTTTATTTTATTGCGTTTCTCGTGCGCTCGTCAACATAGCGCCTTGTGTTCCACCAGCCGTGGTGGTTGTGGTAGAAGCGGGTATAGCCTATGCCGCTTTGCAAACACTCCTGCCTGATCTTATATGGGGCACTGCTTTGCGAGAGAACCTCGACCTTAAGGCACACTCTGCCGTCCCTCTCAAAGGTAAAAACACAGCACTTGCCCGTGCGGCTCATCTGCTTGGTAACTCTATACTCGGGAAAATCCTCCCTATAGACCTTCTCAAAGTACGCATCATACGTAAGCCCGGAATTGAACTGGTTCTCTTCATTTGGCATAGTATCGCCCCACGAAAAGCCCGAGGGACCATTCTGCGCTGCCGCAGGTGCGGGCGAGGGTGCAGCATAGTAGCTCTGCTCTGTATTTTGTGTGTTATTATTCTGCGGTTTGTTCTGGACCGACCCTACAAGGCTGTCAAAGAAGCCCTTTGCCTTTTTATCAAGGTCATCATCGCCGAAAAGCTTGCCAAGTAATCCCATAATTCTTACCTCCCGTTTTTTTCTATTATAGCATAATATGCTTTGCTTGTAAAGAGCTTTTTTCTTCTTCCGATCCTTGGAAAAGCGCTGGGACAAATTGGAATTTATCTCAATGCACAATGCACAATTCACAATGCACAATTGAGGTGTGCGGCTTCGCCGCACAGATGCCCATTCGGGCTTGTTAGGGAAGCGAATACGCTTATTTTAGGCATTATCGTTAGGGTGAACGGCCGAATGGCCATAACATCGCCGAAGGCGATACCTTCATTGTGCATTGTGCATTGTGAATTGTGCATTGGATCAAATTC
>JAFRYW010000039.1 GCA_017442845.1 Ruminococcus sp. | reverse complement strand
TCGGAGGGCTTTGCGGTCGCCCCCCGTACCCCCTTCGCAAGCCAACACAATAATTGTGCATTGTGCATTGAGACAAATTCCAATTTACTTTATTAAGGAGGATCATTATGCTTGAAATAATACTGATATGTGTCGCCGTGTGTGCAGATGCATTTGCGGCGGCGTATGCTTACGGGCTTGGCGGTGAGCGGATACGGGCGCTGCCTGCGGTGATGATAGGGCTGGTCGGGGCGGCGTTTTTGGGGGTGTCGCTGCTGGCGGCAGGGGCGGTCGGCGAGCTGCTTCCGGGAGGGCTTTGCAGCACGGTCTCAGCGGCGATACTGATACTGATAGCCATGAAAAACCTTGTAGATGCGCAAAGGGTCGGCACCCCCTCCCCTCTCCCCGAGAAGGATGCTATGTCGCTAAAAGGCTCGCTTTTTCTTGCAGCGGCGCTTTCTGTTGATTCGCTCGGCGTTGGCTTTGGCGCAGGTGTCACGATGACGGCAAGGCACAAGCTTTATGCCTGCGCCCTTTGCCTGCTGCTCGGCACGCTGTGTGTAGTGCTCGGGCATTTGCTTGGCAAGGTCTGCTCAAGGGGTGCGGGGCGGTACAAAACAGCACTTGCTTCCTCGGCGATACTGTTCATTATCGCCGTGATGAAGCTGCTGTAGATCTGCACGCAAGCCGCTTTTTCACAAAAAGCCTGCGATTATTATAATATAAAGCATAGAGGATATGATCCCCTAAGCAAACAAGAGGAGTTGATAATATGGATCTGTTTGACAGCTGCCCTTTGGGCAAGCTGCTGGGCGAGGCGGAGGACTGTGTTGTAACGAACACAGGCTCTGACGTTTTACCCGAGAAGCTAAGCTACGGTATGGCATACGTGCCCTTTCAAAAATGGGGCAGGATCTACGAGAGCGATGTTGCGCTTATGAGGGGCACGGTCTTTCCCTGCCTCGACAAGCCGTTCATAGGAGAGGAGGCGGTCTGCGATGGCTGAGATGAGCGACAGAAGAGCAGCTATGCTAAAGGTTCAGCAGCTATCCTTCGCCTTGGTGGAGGCAGGCCTCTACCTCGACTCGCACCCGACCTGCGAGAAGGGTATCGCCTACTTCAAAAAGCACAAGGAGGCTCTTGACAAGGCAAGGGCGGAATACGAGAAGAAATACGGCCCGCTCAAAATGGAAAACGCCCTTGATAATGACGACAAGAAATGGCAGTGGGTATGCGAGCCGTTCCCGTGGGTAAGCGAGTACGAAAGGAGTGAGAGCTGATGTTTAATTACGAAAAGCGGCTTCAATACCCCGTCAACATCAAAAACCCGAACCCCGCACTTGCAAAGGTGATAATGAGCCAGCTCGGCGGCTCCGACGGCGAAGCGGGAGCAGCGCTCAGGTATCTGAGCCAGCGATACTCCGCCCCCACAAGGGAGATCCAGGCGATGCTTACGGATATAGGGACGGAGGAATTTGTGCCACAATGATATAAATTGCACTATCCCCATATGCAACAAGCATACAAAGCATACAAAACGCCCCCGCTCACACAGAGCAGGGGCTTGATCTTTGCACTATTTACTTCCTCAGCTCCTCCCCGAGCCGTTTAATAAAATTCGCCCCGGCAACACCCGTCTGCTTGTACCCCCACTTTTTGAGCAGGAGGTTCACAGCCTTCTCGGTACCGTTTCCGAAGACATTGTCGTTATTGACACTCTGCGTTATCAGCTTTCTCGCCTTAGCGAGAATGAGCAGCTGCTTAAAGGCAAGCACGCCTATGGTTTTCTTACCCTTCTTGTAGCCCGATTTGTCTAAG
>JAFRYW010000038.1 GCA_017442845.1 Ruminococcus sp. | reverse complement strand
TGCAACACAAAAGCAATATAGGGAATATATTGACTAATTTATTTATACATTATTAAATATTTTTTACATTTTTAACAAACAGAACGATAGAAAGGTGAAAAACGTAATAAAATACTTGCATATATTAACAATTTGTGATATAATGGCTTCTGTGATTTGGCATTAAATGTTATATTACATTTTTGTAATGAACCGTAATATTAAAAGCACGACAGGAGAAATGCTTTGATATATAATAATGTACATAGGGCATTTATGGCAAACAAACGGAAATATAGAAAGGAAGCTGCTGATGAAAACACGAAAGCTGAACCGAGGACTGCTGCTCGGCGGTACGCTGCTTGTTGGGCTGGCGGGGTTTGTGGTATTTGACTACTTTAACTTCAAAAGCAACAAGAGCGATATTGAGGATGCTGTAAAGACGTATCTTAACGATGCTGCAAAGGCAAGCATCTCCTCAGACGGTAACTGTAAGGAGGCGTGGGAAAAGGTAATCGACGACAACTGGGGCTATAACGAATTCTACTCAAAGAATTTTATGTTCCACTACGTTACCGCAAACTCGCTCAAGGATCAGGTAAACAATATGACTGAAAATGAGCTTGCTAAGGGTCACTTAACAGACTGCACGGTAAATGTCAGGGATATAAAGGTCTCAAAAACGGGGCCGAACCTGGCACAGGCTGTTGTAGAATATTCACTGTCCTTTGAGGGAACAGGCCTTGCACAGATACTTGATATCGACGGCGTGACAGACTGCGTTTTAGACTCTAGCAACTATCAGTTTGAATCTTCAAACAGTGTTAATGATGATGTCTTTAAGGATCTGCAATATAAGGGGCAGATAGATTATGATATGAATGCCACCTATTATCTTGAATATGAGGGCGGCAAGTGGAAGCTTGTAGGCGCACAGGGCGGTTACAATGAGTTTTATTTAACAAACGAAAACGGCGACGACCTCGATCTTGAAAAGATAGCTAAGGGCGAGAGCGGCGCTGTAAAGGAAGACAAAAAGGATACAGGTGCTGACAAGGCTGTAAAAATACAGCTTCCCGACGGAAGCATAGTAGATGTTCCCGAGGGGAAGGATATCTCAGACCTTAAGGATCTTCCCGACGGGGCGAAGATCATTACGGGCGATGACTCTGCTGACAGCAGTAATGATACAAGCAGCGGCGACCTGTCAAAGCTTGATGTTGAAAAGAGCGAGAAGATGCCCGAGGTAAGCAAGCAGGATGACGATACATCTATGCCCGAGCCCGAGACCGGGGAGGGCATAACGCCGGACAGCAAGGCCGGCTCGGACGGCGAGCTGCTTGCGGTTATGAAGCTGAGGGGGTGGAGATAATGGCAGATACAGTATTAAAGATCGACAAGCTGAATAAAACGCTTGGCAAAAGGCATATTCTCCACGATATCTCCTTCGAGGCATATGCAGGCGAGGTATTTGGCTTCCTGGGGCCTAACGGCGCAGGTAAAACTACCACGATAAAGTGTGCTGTAGGGCTCATATCCATTGACAGCGGCACGATACAGATAGGCGGCAAGGACGTAAACAAGGAATTTGAAGCCGCTATGGCAAATGTCGGCGGTATCGTTGAAAACCCCGAGATGTATAAGTACCTCACAGCAAGGCAGAACCTTGAGCAGTATGCGAGAATGCGTGACGGCGTTACAAAGGAGCGTATCGACAAGGTAGTTGAGCTTGTAGGCCTTTCAAATAGAATGAATGAAAAGATAATGAAATACTCACTCGGTATGAGGCAGAGGATAGGTGTGGCACAGGCGCTGCTGCATAACCCCAAGCTGCTTATCCTTGACGAGCCGACCAACGGCCTTGACCCTGCGGGTATCAAGGAGCTTCGTGACATACTCAAGCACTTAGCACACGAGGAAGGGGTATGCGTTATCGTATCCTCGCACCTTATGAGCGAAATGGAGCTTATGTGTGACAGAGTAGGAATTATCGCAAACGGCAAAATGCTCGGCGTTTATACTCTTGAGGAGATGATAAGCTCTTCTAACGGCGCTACTACAGATTACCTGATCAAGTGCTCGGATGCTGAGCGTGCATTTGAGGCAGTAAATATCGAGGGTGTTGAGAAGAAGCTGCTCGGTGAGGAGCTTGAGGTAGTAGTTCCCAACGAAAATGCACACGATACTATAGCTGCTGTAAACAAGCAGATCGTTATGAGTGATATAGCGCTTTATGAGGTAACTATGAGAGAGAAGAAGAAGCTCGAGGAGGTATTCATCGAGATGACGAATAACGGAGGTGGTCAGATTGAGTAAGTTTATGGGGCTTGTGAAAAACGAATATATCAAACAGCTCAAAAAGAAATCCACCCTGTTCATATTTATTCTTGTTGCTATAGTTGCGTTCGGCTTTTCGGGGCTGGTAAAGCTTATGACCGTTATTGACGCAGACGTTGATGGGATCAAGGAAAAGTTCAAAAGCTATGACTATTCCCAGGAGATAGAGACAGCAAAGAATGAAAATGACGAGAAGCTTGAAAAATACTACATTTATCTTCAGGATAACAAGATAAATATGACAAACTGGAAGCTGCCGCTCGCAGATGTCATACTTTACCCCGAAAATGCAGACTTCAATGAGCCTGCTTCAATTGCGGGTATGCTTTATGACGGCGATATTTATGAGCTTTATGACGGCTTTATCAAGAACAGCGACTGGAAGGGCTACTACGAGTTTTTAAAGAGCAAGTTCGGCGATAATGAGGACGTTAAGTGGGCGATAGATTTCAGGCTGGATAACGATATAGCGCCCGAGGAGGACTCATTCTCAGATGATGCTGACTGGAGAAACTCGGTGCTTTACCAGTACACAGAGGCGGCTATCGGCAAGCAGACGGCAGCGAGCGACAAGCTCAAGCAAAGCTTTGAGGATAAGCTGCTGACCGCAAAATACAGGCTTGAAAATGATGTTTCTGTAAACATAGCAGGAAACTCAATGACAGATATGGTGAGCGAGAACAGCGACTCTGAGTATGAAACCGGCGGGATCGACAAGGTGACCTTCTGGTCAGCCTTCTCGTCAAGCACGAGCTCGGTAACATTTATAGGTCTGCTTATCATAATCATAGCAGGCGGCATAATCGCTTCGGAGTTTTCAAACGGCACTATCAAATTCCTGCTGATAAACCCCCGCACAAGGGGCAAGATACTGATATCCAAGTATGTAACTGTAATAACGATAGGCTATCTGATGATAATCATCTGCTACATCATATCATTGCTTTCATCGTTCCTATTCTTCGGTGTAAGTGATACGGGCGCTATGTATGTTCAGACCTCGCAGGGCGTAACAAAGGCGGTCTCTGGCTTTATATACATTTTAGAGCAGTATATGCTCTCAAGCGTTTATGTAGTTGTAATGGCGACCTTTGCGTTTGCTATATCCTCTGTTGTAAAGAGTGCATCTCTTGCAATAGGCCTAGGCATATTTGCTATGAGCATGGGCGAGAATGCCGTTCAGATACTCAAAATGGCATTCAATGTTGATGCGGGCAGATACACGATATTTGCAAACTCAAACCTACAGACTATCGCTATGGGGCAGACGATCTTCCCCGGGCAGACGCTGGGCTTTGCGGTAGCAGTAATAGTTATCCATATGGTTGTATTCCTGCTCACAGCATGGGACGGGTTTGTAAGAAGAGACGTGTGATAAAGCGGGCATAGTGCCTTTCATAAAGAATAAAAAAACACCCTTTTTACAGAAGTGTTCTTGGGATAAATGAGAATTTGATCCAATGCACAATGCACAATGCACACTGCACAATTGAGGTGGTGGGCTTCGCCCACGGATTTTAAAAGCGGCTGCGAAGGGGTTCGGGGGGCACTTGCCTACTACGAAGGCAGGCAAAGCCCCCGAAATAGGGCGTGAGACTTGCTTTGACTCTTAACTTAGCTTTGGGCGTGAACCAAGCAATATGCTAAGGCTTGGTTCATCGCTTCGGGGAGCATATCGGGGGGCTTTGCGGTCGCCCCCCGTACCCCTTCGCAGGTGCGCCCTCTGCAAAATCGTAAATTCCAATTTATCTCATTAGCAACACAAAAGAAAAAAACAGGTATTGCTTATAGCGATACCTGTTTTTATATGTTCTGTAGACTATTCTATCGGCCAGGATTTTAGGTCGGGGAGCTCATCAAGGGTGAGTATTCTGTCATGGTTCATAAGCTTTTCAAAATACTCTAATGAGTTGTGCTCGCAGCCGAGCTGGAAATCCTTAAGAGCGAACTCGCCGTTCCATGTGCAGTAGAATGACCACCTGATGCCCTCTGACATACAAGAGTCGGGGTCGGGGATACTGCCGTTTTCGGTCATAGCGACGATCTTATTTGTCGAGGGGGTGTTTTTGGTGTAATCCCACAGCCCCTTTTGAGGCGAGTGGTCGCCGTGTACCTCGGGGTAGCTGTCGTAGCCTACTATATCTACGTATTCATCGCCCGGGTAGTAGTCAACGTTCTGGCCGTTCCATACCCAGATAAGGTTGTTGCAGTGGTGAATGTTTGTGAGGCGGTCATACATGAGCTTCCAAAGCTCCTTATACGCATCTGCGCCCGATGCGCCCCACCAGAACCACGGGTTGTTCCACTTCGGGTCGCCGCCGCCCTCGTGGAGGGGGCGCCACAGAACGGGAACGTGGTAGTCATCAAGCTCCTGCAAATACATAGCGATAGAGTCGATATCCCTTATAAGGTAATCATACCCCTCGGGGTCCTCGCCGCTTAGTGCCTTGCCCAGGTTGAAGCTTGTCTTTTCCTTATAGAAGCCCTCCCACCAGGCGGCGCCGTTGTATTCAAGGTACGGCTCGGGGGCATTCCAGTGCCAGCAGATAGTTACTATACCGTTGCGGTTGAGATACCAGTCCTCAGCGTTTTGCAGGATCAGACCCGGTGACGAGCCGTGAGCTACACGGCTAGGGCTTGCCTCGATAAGGTCAAGACCCATTATAGCGGGGTACTTGCCCAGCTTGTAGTCATATTCCGAGAACTCAGCGCTGTCTATACCTCTGTTATCGGCGGCATACTGCCCCGAGATGATGTACTTGCCGTAAACGTCACAGAGGAAGCTGTAAAGGCGCTTTGTCTCATCGGTAGCATTGGGGTTGCAAAGCGTCTTTGACACCTCAAACTGCGTAAGGTCAACAAGCGCCGCAGCCTTGACCTTTATGCTGTCAACAAAGAAATTGCCCTTTTTGGATCTTATGCCGATCTTATGCTTGCCTGCGGTCACGGAGACCTTTTCGGCGGTCAGGTCGGCAAAGGTGCTCTCGGTGACGGTGAAGCTTGTGATGTTCTCGCCGTCAACGGTGATGTAGTTGTCACTTTCACCCGTGGAAACGGCAGTGCGTATAACAAAGTCATAGCTGCCGTCGCAGGGGAACTCGGCTTCGACCTCGATACCGTCCTCCTCGCCGCCTATCGCAGCGAAGCCCTTGCCTGTAAAGTCGCCTAGGCGGGCAAGGTCGAGCGACTGGGTCTCACCGAGAAAGTCACATTCCTCCGCCTCAAAGAAAAGCTCAAAATCGGCGGGGATATCCGACTTGTTCTGAACGTCGGAAAGGTCAAAGTCGCCCCTTGTTTCGGTCACGGGGTCCATGGGGATATTTTCACGCTGTCTTGTAACAACAGCAGAGCCGCTGTCATCAGCAGCCGAGTCGGAGGCGGACGATGCGCCGCCCGAGCCCGATGATGACTGGTCGCCGCAGGAGCATACTGTCAGCATCACAGCAGCAGTAAGTGCGCATAGACTGCGCTTGTAGTTTCTTTTCATAGTTTTTTCCTTTCAATCAGCCATTGAGTGTGGTGGTAGGATAAATTGGAATTTGGCGTTTCAATGCACAATGCACAATGCACAATGC
>JAFRYW010000037.1 GCA_017442845.1 Ruminococcus sp. | reverse complement strand
GCACAATGCACAATTGAGATGTCGCCTGCGGCGATATTATTTAAAGCAGCGGTGCCGCTCATCTATCAATTGACAATATTCATTGTAAATTATGCAAAATGTAGTTTTATAATACTAATTGAATTGTCGGCGCAGCCGACACAATAGCCCGGCATTGTGCATTGTGCATTATTTCCTCGCTTCACGTTCGAGCCACTGCTCTCTCGTTATCCTGACCTCTCTGCCCTTAGCACCGTTGGCGGGGCCGACAAAGCCCATATCCTCGAGCTCGTCCATTATCCTGCCCGCACGGGCGTAGCCCAGCTTCAGCTTTCTTTGCAGATATGAGGTAGATGCAGTCTGCGTCTCAGCGATTATCTGTATCGCCTGCTCGATGATGCTGTCATCGTCATTGAGCACAACATCATCGCCGCCTTCAGAGCCGCCACGCTCCTCCTTGGGTCTGGGGGTGTTCTGCTCGACCTTTTCCATTACCTCGGCGGAGTATTCGGCCTTGCTGTTGTTCTTCAAAAACTCTACAAGCTCCATTATCTCGCCGTCAGTACAGAAGCCTGACTGGACTCTCAGCACGTTCCTTGTACCCTGCGGCTTAAAGAGCAGGTCGCCGTTGCCGAGCAGCTTCTCGGCGCCGACCTCGTCTAAGATAATGCGGCTCTCCATATTATTCGACACCATAAGCGCCGTTCTGGAGGGGATATTTGCTTTGATAACGCCCGTGATTATATCCGCCCTGGGCGACTGAGTTGCGATTATAAGGTGCATACCCGCCGCACGGGCAAGCTGCGCTAGGCGCTGAACGGAGTTTTCCGCCTCGTTCTTAGCTGCGAGCATAAGGTCTGCAAACTCATCGACTATTATTACGACCTTGGGCTTTTTGGGAAGCTTAAGCTCGGGGTGCTCCTCACGGCGTTTATTGTAGCCCTCGATATTCTTAACGCCGTTTGCCTCGAAGAGGTTATAGCGCATCATCATCTCATTGACCGCCCACCCCAAAGCGCCGACAGCCTTATCAGCCTCGGTAACAACGGGGATAAGCAGGTGCGGTATACCGTTATACACGGGGAACTCGACCTTTTTAGGGTCTATCAGCACAAGCTTTACCTCATCAGGCGATGCGTGGTAGAGAATGTTTATGATTATAGAGTTTGTGAACACCGACTTACCCGAGCCGGTAGTACCCGCAACGAGCATATGCGGCATCTTGGAGATGTCGCCGACTACTATCTTGCCCTCGATATCCTTGCCGACGGTGAACATAAGCTCATGCTTCATATTTCTGTATTCATCGCTGTCGATAAGCTCACGCAGAGAGACTGTGTCTCTTGTGGTGTTGGGCACCTCTATACCCACGGCGTTCTTGCCGAGGATAGGCGCTTCTATCCTGATACCGCCCTGTGCGGCAAGGCAGAGGGCTATATCCTTATCGAGGTTCGTTATCTTATTTATCTTGACGCCCACATCGGGTCTTAGCTCATATCTTGTGACCGAGGGGCCTCTGAATATCCCCGTAACAGTCGTGCGAACGCCGAAGTTCTCAAGCGTTTTAACGAGCACGTCGGATTTTGAGAGCATCTCCTGCTTTGCAAGCTCTGTCGGGATATTGTTTTTAGCATATTTTAAAATGTCTATCGGGGGCGGCGTCCAGACGGTCTTTTGCTCGTCCTCGATCATAGAGGTCTGCCCGCCCTCCTCAACGTGAAGGGGCTGATAGCTGCCGCCCTTATCCTCGTGCGTAGCGTTTTTGAGTGACTGTGCAACGGCGTTGTCGATAATGCGGTTTAGCTCCTCATTATCGGCAGGAACTGTCTCCTCCTCGTCATCGGGGAAGTCTATCTCGGGCTCATGAAGCCCCTCGGGCGGCATAAGATCCTCCTCATAGCCGTATTCGGGGGCGGTATCGTTTTTGCTGCGGTCACTCTGCCCGCTTATGCTTATCTCAAAGGGCGGCTCGTCAGCAGATACAGGCCTGTCGCCCGTATAGATGACCTTATCAGAGCTGTTGAAATCAAGCGCAAGCGTAAAATCGGGGATCTTCTTTCCGATATCCGACTCACGCATCTCCTCGGGGATAAAGGGAACATAATCCTCGGGGTTCTCATAGCTCGCCGTTTCCTTTTTCTTGGGCGGGGCGATCTTGATATCTACACGCTTTTTGCTTCTTGCCTCTTCCTTAGCCTTGCGCTCGGCCTCTTCCTTTTCACGCTGCGCCTTGAGCGCCTCATGCTCCTTGCGCCTTTGCTCGGCACGCTCCTGCGCCTTGATCTTATCCTCATTGACAGCACGGTAAACAGCCTTAAAGAAGCCCGAAACGGAAGCCGCTATCTGCGGGATAGTAAGGTTTGTGAGCATCAGCAAAAACAGCAGGGTCAGCAGCACTATCAATATCTTAGCGCCGACAGACTTGAAAAGTGCAAGCAGCGTCCACCCGATAACGGCGCCGAAAAGCCCGCCGCCACGGATATTTGGGTTGACGCCGTCGGAATACAGCCCGCCGAGCTTTTTAAAGAAGGAAGCGCCCTCTACCCTGCCCTGTGCGAATATCAGCCACATTCCGCACACGAGCAGCAGGACTATCAGCCCTTGAACGAGCTTGGTGATTATCGCATTTTTATCAGACCTGTCCATAGATATGAACACGCCTAAGTAGATGAGCATAGGGGCGAGCAGGTATACCGCATCGCCGAAAAGCCCGCGCTGGAAGCTGTAAAGCCCCGTCCACAGGCCGCCGTCGCCCTTTATATACGTAAGAAACCCCGTTAGCACGCCGAACAGCACCAAAACTATCGACACGAGCCTTCTGCGCTCAGTCTCCTGCGCAGCGGTGGCTTTAGTGTTCTTTTTTGCAGATGTGCTGCTTTTCTTTGCCGCTGCGGTCTTTTTTGTGCCGTTTGACGATGCTGCCAAGTGTTCTCACTTCCTTTTATCTATATCTGTGAATAATTATTCCTCCTCGCCGCCCTGCGCCGGAAGGATATGGTTTACCCCATATGTAAGGGTCAAGAGCGAATCGCCCAAGTGAACGTTCTCGACCGCTATGCCCTCATAATCGATACTCAGGTCATAATGCGAGAAGTTCCAAAACCCCTTGATACCGAGGCTTACGAGCAGCTCTGCGACCTGCTGAGTATTTGCCTTGGGTATGCAAAGGATAGCTATTACAGGCTTATAGGTGCGGCAGAAAAACTCAAGCTCGCTTATATGCCTTACCGTCGCCCCTGCGACGGCCTTGCCTGCGACCTTTTCATTTGAATCGAATATGCCGATGAGCCGGCAGCCCCTCGTCTCGAAATTTATATGCGAGGCTATCGCCCGCCCAAGGTTCCCCGCACCGATAAGGATAGTGTCGAGCTTTTTATCAACGCCTAAGATCTTGCCTATCTGCTCGTGAAGGTCTGAAACGTTATAGCCGTAGCCCTGCTGGCCGAAGCCGCCGAAGCAGTTAAGATCCTGCCTTATCTGCGAGGCTGTCAGCTTCATAAGCGCAGCAAGCTCCCTTGACGAGATGCGCTCGGTGCCCTGCTTCATAAGCTCGCCCAAGAACCTGTAATAACGTGGAAGTCTTTTTATAACGGAGGCCGAGACCTCGCCGTTTTTAGACATATTCCTCACCCCTGAATAAACGCTTAAAGATTTTTACCCAACTTACATTTTAACACTTTTTGGCTTTATTGTCAAGCAAAAGAAAAGCAGGCCGGCCTATCAAAAAGCCGGCCTGTATGCAGAGACTTATGCCGTACAGCTCATCTTCTCGCTGACATCACGCCACATCATCGAGCCCGCCTTGATAATGAGCACGCCTGCGTCGGCATTTATAGTATCGAAATCGTCCCAGTTGGTAAAGGTGACGATGCCGTTTTCGCACTTGATGCTCGCATCAGTCAGGTAGCATTCATAGTTAGAGCCGAGGGGCTCTAAGCGCAGCAGCTTGATATCTCTGAAAAAGAGCTCTATCGACTGCACATAGCCTAAGCTTTTTCTCTGCAATACCACGCTTACGGTCATATCGTCATTTATAAAATGCTCGCCGATCTCGCCGACATAGGCGCCGCTTTTATAGGCTACACTTATAATACAGCTTTTGTCAAAGCTCCCGAAATTGTCCATAAGCTCTGTTATCTCTTCACTGTTTCTTACCGAATTCCAAATACTCATAATGGTACCTCTCTTTCTTTTTACGGTATGGTCTTTTTGCTTACGGTAATATTATACCACATTTTTTGGAAAAGTATGGTCATTTTTTTGGACAGATAGATTTTAGCCGTATTTTTGTACAGTTTTATAAAAAGAATGTAAATTATATGTTAAATCTGCATAAATCATCATAATTTTCTTGAATTTTTTTGGAGGATATGATATAATGTAAACCAGATAGTAATAAAATAAGCATAAGCAGGTGAAATATATGAAAATGATGTTTATTGGCGCAAACCACGAGGTCACGGGAAGCTGCACGTACATAGAGGCGTGCGGAAAGAGGTTCCTTGTCGATTTCGGTATGGAGCAGGGGTTTGATGAATTTGAGAACGTGCAGATTCCCTGCAACCCCTCGCAGATAGATTTTGTGCTGCTGACCCATGCGCACATCGACCACTCGGGGCTGCTGCCGCTGCTTTTTGCGGGCGGCTTCAAGGGCGAGATACACGCAACAAAGCCAACGGCGCACCTTTGCGACATAATGCTGAGAGACTCTGCCCACATTCAGGAATTTGAAGCAGAATGGAAAAACAGGCGGGGCAAGCGTGAGGGCAAGGACGAATACGTTCCCCTTTACACTATGGACGATGCGCTGGGTGCGATACTGCTTTTTGTAGAGCACGAATACGGCGTGTTCCGTGAGATCTCTGACGGGATACAGATACGCTTTACAGATGCGGGGCATCTGCTGGGCTCGGCGAGCATTGAGATAAAGCTGTTTGAAAACGGCGTTCACCGCAAGCTCGTCTTCTCGGGCGATATCGGCAACAAAAACCAGCCGCTCATCAAAGACCCGACCTATATCGAGGACGCAGACTATGTTATAATGGAATCGACCTACGGCGACAGGGTACACCACAGGCCTACCGACTATGTAGCAGCGCTCGCACAGGTGCTGAGGGAGACCTTTGAAAAGGGCGGGAATGTCGTTATACCCTCATTTGCGGTAGGCAGAACGCAGGAGCTTTTATACTTTATCAAGCAGATAAAGGAAAGAGGCCTTATCCCCGAATTTGCCGATTTCCCGGTTTTTGTTGACTCGCCGCTTGCGATAGAGGCGACAAACATTTTTATGAAAAACTACGCCTCCTGCTTTGATGATGAGGCTATGGACTATATCACAAGGGGCGTGAACCCGATAAAGTTCGACGGGCTAAACATCGCCGTTTCGGCGGACGAGTCAAGGGCGATAAACTTTGACTCACGCCCGAAGGTGATAATCTCCTCAAGCGGAATGTGCGAGGCGGGCAGGATCAAGCACCACCTCAAGCACAACCTATGGCGTGAGGAATGTACAGTTATGTTTGTAGGCTATCAGGCTATAAACACGCTCGGGCGAAAGCTTGCCGACGGGGCAAAGACGGCTAAGCTCTTCGGCGAGGAGATAGCCGTAAAGGCAAGGGTGCTCACCCTTCCCGGCATAAGCGGGCACGCTGACAAAAACGGGCTCGATGAATGGATAAAGGCTATCGACAATCCCAAGAAGGTATTTATAAACCACGGCGATGACAAGGTGTCGACCCTTTACGCCGAGCACCTGCAGCAGGACTTCGGGCTTGATGCGGTAGCACCCTACAGCGGGGCGACCTTCGACCTGATAACCGAGGTATACGAGCCCGGCTCACCTGTCAAGAACGAGCGGCGCTTCAAGGCAGAGCCCAACACCGTTTACGGCAGGCTGGTGGCGGCTGTTGACAACCTTACAGCCCTTGTCAAGGAAAGCTCGGGCAGGACGAACAAGGATCTTGCAAAGCTTACCGACAGCATAAACAATCTTATACTAAAATTCAAGTAGGGTGAGGATATGATAAGCTCATTTGAACGCCTGACGCTAAAAATAATGACTATGCGTGGCAGCTATGAATACGAGGTGACTGCCTGCGGCGAAAGCGCAAGAGCAGTGCATTACGTTTACCGCTATATCGACGGCAAAGAGGTGAAAACACCCGAAAGAGAGGCATTAGTCTCTGCCGAGGCTGTTACAGCGCTTTTTAACAGCTGCGGCTTAGAGCGCTTTGACGGCTTCAGGGGCAAGCACCCGAAAGGGGTAAAGGACGGGGTGATGTTCACTCTTGAGGCGACAGTAAACGATAATAAGACGATACGTGCCGAAGGGAGCGCAAGCTTCCCCAGGGGCTATCAGGAGCTTGGGAGCGGGCTCGAAGGCATACTGAATAATACACAAACAGGAGAGAACAGTTTATGAAAAAGCTGAGCATAGCCTCGATAAACAGCAGGTGCGAGAGCAATATGGGCGAGTTTATCGAGGAATCTGAAAAGAAATACTCAAGAAGGATAAAAAAGGCGGCTGACATTTTGGCGCAGACGCATAATGACAAGCCGATAATACTTCTGTCGGGTCCCTCAGGGGCGGGCAAGACAACAAGTGCAAAAAGAATAGAGGAGCTGCTTGACGAGCAGGACATAGAGACCTACACGATCTCTATGGACAACTACTTCCTGCCCGAATCGCAGACGCCCAACGCCGTTGACGAAAACGGCAAGGTCGATTACGAATCGCCCTACAGAATGGACATAGACCTTTTGAACAGGCATATGATGAAGATAGCAAACTGCGAGCCTGTCGAGATACCCTCCTTCAACTTTGCCAAGCAGGAAAGGGAGCCGGGCACGGTCTTCAAAAGAAAGCCGGGCGAGCTTGTGCTTTTTGAGGGGATACACGCACTCAACCCCGAGGTGACGGGGATATCTGACGACATCGCAAACTGCATATACGTATCTATCCGCACAAGGCTGGAGCTTGACAACGGCTCGCTCTTACACCCGTCACACATAAGGCTTATGAGGCGGCTTTTGCGTGACAAGCAGTACCGTGGGCGGGGCTTTGAGGCGACTATGGATATGTTTGACAGCGTTGAGCGTGGCGAGAGCCTTTACATAATGCCCTACAAGGACCGTGCGCAGATACACATTGACACCTTTATAATGTATGAGGCATCAGTCTACAAGCCATTCCTTTATGACGAGCTCCACCGTGTTTTTGAGCAGACGACTGACCACAAGAACCACGAGCAAATGGAGGAATTCCTGACCGCACTTGATTCTATCCCCGCAGAGAGCGTGCCCGATTACTCGCTCGTGCGTGAATTTATCGGCGGGAGCAGGTTTGAATAAGATCCGGGAGCAAACAAAAATACACACAAAAAACCGCAGGACGCTTTGTCCTGCGGTCTTATTATTTCTATTTAGCTGATAGCTGTCATCGTGTAGTCCTTAGAATCCCAGTAATCCTTATAATCACCGAGCTTAGCCTTAGCATCGAATCTCATATATGTATCTGTGAGATAAAGCTCACCGTTTGCCTTAACAAGGTTGTAGCCCGAAACAAGAACGTGTGCCTCTACCTTCTTGCCCTTTTCGTCGGTGATAGTCACCTTATAGATCCTTGCAAGGATAGCGTTGTCATCATAGGAATTAGTTGTCATCTTCTTACGTGTTACAAGGTATGTCTTTTCAAGCTCAAAATCGCCCCAGCTCTTAGGATCATTATCAAGCTTAACATCGCCTATGTATCTTGAGGACTTATATGAATCCTTGATGCTGTCAAGCATATCTGTAAACTGCTTCTCTCCTGCCTCGTTGAGTGTGCCTACGCCGTCCTTGGTCGTGATCATTACGGGCACCATATCCTCTGTAAGGGTTATCGTGTATACATAGTAGCCGTCGCTGTCAGCGTTGCCCTTTAGCTTATAGCCGAGATCCTTAAGGCCGCTGTAGGGGTATACCTTGATCTCAACGCTGTCGCCGATGTTGTATTCCTTATTCCAGTCATAGTCATAGGAGAGCTGATCCTTGATCTCCTCTGTAAGAGCATCTCTGTTGATCTTGCTTACTGTATAAGGCCCTACGCCCGAGAACTCGACATTTACATCAGCCATAGGATCGAACTCTGCAAGCTCCTTAAGGCCTGAAACATCAAATTCCTTAAGAAGATCCTCGCCCTTCTTATAGCCGTAGTCGTAGTACTTATCGTCCTTAGTCTTAAGGAAAACGCCGCCGTCGCCGTCATCATAGTTGCCGTAAACGTAAGCCTGTACCTTTACCTTATCGCCGTTTTTGAGGTTGCTCTCATAGTCATACTTGCCAAAGTCAACATAATCCTTGATATCCTCGGGGATATCTGCCTTCTTCTCAACAGAATATGTACCAAAGCCGTCATAGCCGTCAAACTTGACATCAACATACTCAAAGAGGTCTATAGTCTCAACAGTCTTAAGACCCTCTACCTCTACCTCAAACTCTGTATTCTCGAGCTTGATGCCTGCCTCCTTGAACTCGTCCTCATCGAACTCAACCGTTACTGTAACAGTATCGCCGTTTTTGAGGCCTTTTTCCTCAGAAAGCTCAAAGCTGATATTTCTAAGCTCGCCGTCCTTCTTTTCGTCGAGGATAACGTCCTGCATATCCTTAGCCTTGCTCTTGCTGCCGGCCTTGCTCCATGCAGAAAGAAGTCTGTCCTTATAATCATCGTCACCGCTCTGAACAAGGAAGTCGCTTCCCTTCTTGGTGACCATTTTATCCTTCTTTTCGTCATATTCCTCAGTATCGGTATTGAGAACAGCTACAGCCGTACCCTTTCCGTCCATACCGTTGAACTCTACCCTTACAAGCTCCTTAGCGTCTACCTTCTGATACTTTGTCAGGTTGAGGATCACAACTACAGCAACGATTATAACAACAATTGCAGCCGCTGCTATGATAATAAGATTTTTCTTGCCTGCAAGTGCCGCTGCCGCACCGCCGCCCTGCTTGGGTGTCTGCGGTACTGCGCCGTTATCAACAGCATTTGCAGCAGGCTGTGCCTGAGCCGGTGCTGCCTCAGCAGCTGCGCCGCATACAGGGCAGAACTGCTCATTATCTGCAAGAGCATTTCCACAGGCCTTACAATATCTCTGTGCCATTTAATATACCTCCATATACTTATCTTGCTGCATTTCAGCGGGCATTCCCCGCCATTTTTGAAATACAAGTATATTATAATATGGCATTAACATTTTGTCAATAAACCAAATGCACGAATTTAGGCGCTTTACACGTAAAT
>JAFRYW010000036.1 GCA_017442845.1 Ruminococcus sp. | reverse complement strand
CCCCACAAATTCCAATTTGCCGATTGAGGTTGTGCCTGAATGATAAGATTTACAAAATATTCATAAAAACACTTGACAAAATAAAATGTATGTAGTATAATAGATTTACCTCTTATTGAGGTCTATTTTTTTGCGCCGTTTTTTCGGGGCGGAAAATGTAAAAGCGGCCTCAAATCCCGTGGAAGGGTTCTGCGGGTGTGCGGGAGATGATCAAGCCCGCATTATGAGGGAGGCAGATGTGCGCCTTTACGTTCTTTAGGCGTGCAAATTTCGTCAGGAGGTGCCGAAAATGAGAGTTAAGATCACACTCGCCTGCACAGAGTGCAAGCAGAGAAACTACAACACAAAGAAGAACAAGAAGAACGACCCCGACAGGCTCGAGATGAACAAGTACTGCAAATTCTGTAAGAAGCATACTCTTCACAAAGAGACTAAGTAATTGCGGGAGGGCTTAGAATGGCTAAGGACACAAACGCAAAAAAGGGTAAAGAGGCCGCACCTAAGAAAAAGGGCGGCATCGCAAAGTACTTCAGAGACCTTAAGTCTGAGCTCAAGAAGGTCGTTTGGCCTTCAAGACAGCAGGTGGTCAACAATACGGGCGTTGTTTTGGTAACGATGGCTGTGCTGGGGCTTTTCCTTGCGGGCGTAGACCTGGGGCTGGGTCAGCTTCTTGACCTCGTTCTGAAGATCGGCAGCTAAGGGCTGCACAGTTTCGGCTGCGCCGATGATTTCGGCTGCGCTGAGAAGCGGTTTTTGATGACATTTGATAGAGGAGGCAGACTTTATGTCACAGGCTAAATGGTATGTTGTTCACACCTATTCCGGCTATGAGAACAAGGTGGCTGAGAATATTGAAAAGGTTGTTGAGAACCGTAAGCTGCATGAGACGATCGAGGAGGTCAGGATACCTACCGAGATAGTTTCCGAGGTAAAAGACGGAAAGACAACTCAGGCAGAAAGAAAGCTTTTTCCGAGCTATGTGCTTGTGAAAATGGTGATGACAGACGAGAGCTGGTATATCGTAAGAAATACCAGGGGCGTTACAGGCTTCGTAGGCCCCGGGTCAAAGCCCGTTCCGCTTACCGATAAAGAGGTAGAGGCGCACGGCGTTTACAGAGGCGGCAAGTCGGTAGAGGTAACGTTCAAGGTGGGCGATTCCGTAAATGTTACGGGCGGCTCCTTTGACGGCTTCGTCGGCAGGGTAACTGCGATAGATACCGAGGCGCAGACCGCAGAGGTAGTGGTTTCGATGTTCGGCAGAGAGACCCCTGTTACACTCCCGCTTTCACAGATCAGGGCAGAGGATTGAGCAAACGTTTATAGGCAAAGAGGAAAGCAAAGCTTTCCGTAAAGTGGGAGAGTTGTATTTACCACACAGCTCGCCTTACCACAATTTATGGAGGTGCGTAAAATGGCACAGAAGGTAGTAGGCTATATAAAGCTTCAGATTCCCGCAGGAAAGGCAACACCTGCTCCGCCGGTAGGTCCTGCACTCGGACAGCACGGCGTTAATATCATGGCATTTACAAAGGATTTCAACGAGAGGACAAAGAACGATATCGGTCTTATAATCCCTGTTGTTATCACAGTTTATGCTGACAGATCGTTTACATTTATCACAAAGACTCCGCCTGCAGCAGTCCTTATAAAGAAAGCCTGCAAGATAGAGAGCGGTTCGGGCGTTCCGAACAAGACAAAGGTAGCAAAGATCACTAAGGATCAGATCAAGGCTATCGCAGAGCAGAAGATGCCCGACCTCAACGCAGCTAACATCGAGAGCGCTATGAGCATGATCGCAGGTACCTGCAGATCTATGGGCGTTGTAGTAGAGGACTAATGTATCAGGACTTCGTTTTTTAACGGAGCGTGGGAGGAAATTTCCGCTATCACCACTTAAAGGAGGATTTTTTAATGAAACACGGCAAGAAGTATGTTGACGCAGCTAAGCTCGTTGACAAGGCTAAGTTATATGACGCCCCCGAAGCACTTGATCTTGCAGCAAAGGGCGCAAAGGCAAAGTTTGATGAGACAATAGAGGCTCATATCCGTCTAGGCGTTGACTCCCGTCACGCTGACCAGCAGGTAAGAGGCGCAGTTGTTCTTCCTAACGGAACAGGTAAGAGCATCAAGGTACTTGTTTTCTGCAAGGAGGACAAGTTCGAGGCTGCACAGGCAGCAGGCGCTGAGTATGTCGGCGGTATGGATCTTGTTGAGAAGATCCAGAAGGAAAACTGGATGGATTTTGATGTAGTTATCGCTTCCCCTGACATGATGGGCGTTGTAGGCCGTCTCGGTAAGGTGCTCGGCCCCCGTGGCCTTATGCCTAACCCGAAGGCAGGTACAGTTACACCTGATGTTGCAAAGGCTGTAACAGACGCTAAGGCAGGTAAGATCGAGTACAGACTTGATAAGACAAACATCATACACTGCCCTATCGGCAAGGCTTCCTTCGGCGCACAGAAGCTTGAGGAGAACTTCAATACTCTTGTTGAGGCTATAGTTAAGGCTAAGCCTGCCGCAGCAAAGGGTCAGTACCTCAAGAGCATCGTAGTTGCATCAACTATGGGCGTTGGTATCAAGGTAAACACTGCTAAGTACGGCGTATAATTAAAAAGCTAAAGGCTGCTGCATATTGCGGCAGCTTTTTTTATGTGCCGCTGATAGGATAAATTGGAATTTGTCGTTCAGCAGGGGAATGCTGCGAAGGGGTTCGGGAGCACTTGCCTACTGCGAAGGCAGGCAAAGCCCCCGAAATAGGGCGTGAGACTTGCTTTGACTCTAACTTAGCTTTGAGCGTGAAACAAATATAAAAGCTTGTATTACAAGCGATAAGCTAAGGCTTTGTTCATCGCTCCGAGGGAAGCAAGCCGCCTGCGGCGGCTTGGTG
>JAFRYW010000035.1 GCA_017442845.1 Ruminococcus sp. | reverse complement strand
ATTGTGCATTGAAAAAGATCGCCCCGCCAAAAACGGGGCAGATCTCAGATCTCGCTTCTGTTTTCGAGTGCCTTGAAGAGCGTTACCTCATCGGCGTATTCAAGCATACCGCCGATAGGCAAGCCGAAGGCAAGGCGTGTCACCTTTACGTCAAAGGGCTTTAGAAGCTTTGCTATGTACATAGCTGTCGCCTCGCCCTCAACAGTCGGGTTGGTCGCCATTATCACCTCATCGACCTCTTCCTTGTTTATTCGCTCAAGCAGCTCTTTAATGCGTATCATATCGGGCATAACGCCGTTCATAGGCGAGATAAGCCCGTGCAGAACGTGGTAAACGCCCGAATATTCCTTGGTGCGCTCAAAGGCGGTAACGTCCTTCGGGCTCTCGACTACGCAGATAGTGCGCTTGTCACGCTTGGGGGAGGAGCATATAGGGCAGATCTCCCTGTCGGTGAAGTTGAGGCATACCCTGCACGTTCTCACCTTTTTTCTTGCCCCCTCGAAGGCAGCTATGAACTCCTTGGCGTCGGCCTCGTCCATTTCCATAACGTGGTAGGCAAGGCGCTGCGCCGATTTCATACCTATACCCGGGAGCTTTGCAAACTGCTCTGCCAAAATGACAAGAGGCAGTGCGTTACCCTCCTGCATATCAGAAAAGCCCGGGGAAGGATACGCCGCCTGTGAGCTTCTGCATCTCTGCGTCGCTCTCCTCGTCAAGCTTGGCAACTGCTGCGTTGAAGGCGCTCATGATCGTATCCTGAAGTGTCTCGATGTCCTCGGGGTCTACGATCTCGGGCTTGATGTTAAGGGAGAGAACGTTTCTCTTGCCGTTGATAGTTACCTCGACCATTCCGCCGCCTGCGGTAGCCGAGAACTCTCTCTGCTCAAGATCCTCCTGAAGCGCTGTGATGTCGCTCTGCATCTTCTGCGCCTGCTTGATCATCTGGTTCATGTTGTTTGCGGGGCCTTTGCCCATTCCCTGGGGAAGTCTTGCTTTCATGTTTAATAACTCCTTTTGTCAGTCTTGTTTTTTTATTTCAACCTCGAGCCCCAGGCCTGTTGCACGGCTTTTCAATACGCTGATCGGGTTATCCTTATCCTTGATATCAACGCTGCTTGCCGTGTAGAGCTTGAACTCGAAGTCTTTGTTATAGTGGTCGTGTATTATCTGCTTGATCTTTGCGGTGTCGTTTGACGCCTTGAATTTCTTCAAGTAGAAATCGCTCTGGCAGATAATATTGAAGGTGTCGCCCTCTATCGCTGCGGCCGAGTTGTCCAAAAACGCCGCTATGCTGGGGTACTTGTCACGTATCTTTTCCAAGATCTCCTGCCAGTCCTCCAAGGGGGTGTAGTTGTTCACATCAAATTTCTTAAGCGGCTTTGTCGGCCTTTGCGGCTTTATCGGCGCTGCTGCCTTTGGCACGGCACCGCCCTGTGCAGGCGGCAAAGCGGCCGCTGCCCCACGCCGCTCAAGCTCGGCTACCCTTTGCATAAGGGAAGCCACATCTGCCGAGGGGGCTGCTGCCCCTGCCCCGGCGACCTGCCCTGTGCAGAGCCTTATTATGCACATTTCCAGCTCCGTCCTCTTTGAGGAGGCGCCACGGAATTTGTCGATACAGTCCTGCAAGGCGGTAAGGCTTGTGAGCACCCAGTCAAGCTGTGCGCTCTCTGCTATCCCTTTGAGCCGCTCAAGCTCCTCCGGCAGGCAGGTTATAAGGTCTGTGCCGCCGTTTATCGCCTTTAGGAGCATTATATTTCTCAGCTGCTCGATAAGCTCTGAGCAGAGCACCTTCAAGTCCTTGCTCATATCATACAGCTCGTTTATCTTCTGCAAAGCGCCTGTTGCGTTCTTTTGCAGCAGCAGCTCGATAAGCTCAAATAGGTAATCACGCCCCGCAATACCCGCAGCGGTGGATACGACCTCGGCGTCGATAGTGTCGGCATATGCCGAGCACTGGTCGAGCAGCGAGAGCGCATCTCTCATGCCCCCGTCTGAAAGCCTTGCGATAAGTGCCGCCGCCTCGCTCGTAAGGGCAAGCCCCTCACGTGAAGCGATATATTCTATCCTTGCGACTATATCCTCGGTGCGTATGCGCCTAAAGGGCATATGCTGGCACCTTGAAACGATCGTTGCCGGCACCTTGTGCATTTCAGTAGTTGCAAGCACGAACTTTACGTGCTCGGGCGGCTCCTCCATAGTTTTCAAAAGCGCATTGAATGCGCCGGGGGAGAGCATATGCACCTCGTCTATTATATACACCTTATATTTGCAAAGCTCGGGGGTATATACTACGCCCTCCTTCAGGTCTCTTATATCGTCCACCCTTGAATTTGACGCAGCGTCAAGCTCAAATATATCGGAAAGGGTGCCGTTGTCGGCATTTTTGCAGATCTCGCACTCCAGGCACGGCTCGCCGTCCTTAGGGTTCAGGCAATTTATCGCCTTAGCGAAGATCCTCGCACAGGTGGTCTTACCCGTGCCCCTCGACCCCGTGAAGAGGTAGGCGTGGCCTGTTTTATCGTTTTTTATCTGGTTTTTAAGAGTTGTTGTCACCTGCGGCTGCGACACAACGTCGTCAAACGACATAGGTCTCCATTTTCTGTATAGCGCTCGGTACGTTGTGCTCACTTCCTTTTGCGGTCATTTATCTGTAAGGAACTGCCTTACACATTCGTCAAAGACCTTTTTCTTACGTTAAAAACATCGATCCGACATAAAGGTATGCAGGCGAAACTGTGTCACACGAAACAGACCGCTTAATGCTGCTCGGTTCCCCGCCTGACATGGTTCACAGCGTTTCATTGCACAGGACCCGCACACCCATATCTCGGATCGATGGTTTTGCAAATGTCCTTTTTATATTACTTTACTATTATACCACACATTTTCACAAATTTCAAGACCTTTTTAAGATTTTTTTGAACTCCGCCGCACCAAAAGGAAGACACCGTTTTTACATAGCGTTCTTAGGAAAAATTGGAATTTGTCGTTTCAAT
>JAFRYW010000034.1 GCA_017442845.1 Ruminococcus sp. | reverse complement strand
TAGCCCTCAAGCTTTGTAAAACCCTCCTTGACCGTAACGTGTCTGGCGATACGGTTTTTGAAGGCATCGATCCTGCCGAATACCTTAAGGTCGAAATTGACAGCCGCAGGGCCCTTTTTCTCGGCCTTTTTCTTCTTCGGGTCTTCCTTGACCATCATAGACGAGGGATAGCCGAAGCCCAGCATATACCCAAGAGACGCAAGCACGAACTCGGTCTCGCTGCCGCTCATCTCTTCCTTTCTCGTGAGCTTGTCACGAACTGCGGAAAACTCCTCCTTCTTATCGAAGGCCTTAAGTATATCGGTAAGCGCCCCTGCCCTTACAGCCTTTTCAAGTATCTGTCTTTCAACATCATAATCGGGAAGATAGTCACGAAGCATCGCTATAAACACATCGGTATTCTTTATCCTCTCGTGCTGCTCGGCAACAAGCTCGCTCAAAGCCTGCTGAACACGCTTTGTATTGCCGAAGCCGAGAACATTATACTTTACGAGCTTTCTGCATTCGGGACATACCGCACTGCCTGTTCTTATATTCGCCTGACAGTATTCGCATTGCATATGCAGCTCTCCTATCCATAAAGCCCGCCCCGTTTTGGGCGAAGCCGAATTTATATATCCTGCCATAAATATTCAGCATACCTATATAGTATAATTATATCATTTGTGCCTACATATGTCAAGTAAAATCTGAATAATTTATGCAATTTTTCATAAATTTGCCATTATTTTACAGCGCATATCCTGCTGTCCTTTAAATGACACAGCCGCATCACCTGCCGAAAAGCCACGGCGGTATGCGGCTGTATTTTTAGCGGTAATTATCGCTCTGTCTTTTTAAGGTTCTCGTTGATGTTGTCAACAAGCCCGCTGATCTCTGAAATAGAGCTGCGGATAACATCAGAGCTCTCGTTTGTAACATTTACATTTTCATCAAGATCCTTGAACGCATCAAGTGTCGTTTCAAGTATCTCAACGAGCTGGCCTACGCTGCCCGAATCCATAGTAGTGTTCGCCTTGCAGAAATCTATCACGTTTGTAAGCAGGTCGTTGACCACGTTTGCCCTCTCGCTCGTTTTATGCGTTGAATCGCCGATAGTATCCATATTGGCATTGATGCTCACAAGGCTTGACTTGAGCTTATCCGAAAGGGTCAGACACTCGTTTGTGATCTCAGAGAGCAGCTCGTGCTGTCTTGTAAGGTCTGAATGCCTTGCAGTAAGCACAGTCTTAGCGTGAACAACGCAGTTATCAGCGGAGTTAAGACCACGGCAGATAGCCGTTGCCATATCCTTGCAGGACTTATAGCCGCAGGCGTGGCAGTTGAAGTTTCTTTCCTCATCGGTATGCTTGCCCATCATCTCAAACACAGCGTCAAGCTGCCTGTCTGTCGGAGGGGGCGTAGGGGTAACTGCCTGATATGTTCTCATAAAGTCGGATACCTTAAGATCCTTATCAAACTTTTCAAAGAGCTTATCTGCGCCGCCGAAGGCACCTGTTTTACGCTTTTTCTTAGTATCCTTCTCGATCTCCCTCATCGTAGCCATAACATCGAACATAGTCTGCTTTGTGTCCGAGCCGGGGCCTACGTTGCAGCCGAACTCACAGGAAAGAACATCGAACACCTCGGGGTGCTTGAAATCGGGCATCTGAGCATACATATCAAGCTCGGGATATACCTTATGTACGCCCTCTGAGGTCGCAACGTTTATATTGGGGTCGTGCAGCCAGAGGTTATCACGGAGCCCGCCCGGGCGGGGGTATATAGAGCCCACCTGGCCCTGCATCTCTTCAAACTTATATTCAAAATCGTTAGCCGAGTTTGTGCCGACCTTTATGCCGTTCTTATCAAAGTATTCCTCAAGCTTACTGAAGGTAACATTATACTCGGCAAGGCCTGTTTCCTCAAACTCCGATTTCTTAGCGATACAGGGTGTCAAAACAGCTATCGGGTTATCTCTTCTGAGATACTTCTTGATATACTTTATAGTACAGGCTATAGGGCTGTGTATAGGCGACAGGTTGCTAAGCAGCTTGGGCTGATATATCTCTATATACTTTACTATAGCAGCGCAGGGCTGTGTTATGACATTTCCCACCTTCTTTTGCTCGATAGCACGAAGATGAGCCCATGTACAGATATCCGCACCGAGCGATACGTCATATATGATGCAGCCCTTTGAGCGGAACCAGTCAAGGATACCCTTCCACTTGGTCGGGAAAGTTGTCTTGATAGCCGGTGTAGCAAGTATTATGAGCTTATCAGACTTCATACGGCTCATAGCGGCCTCGGTATCGTCAATATAATCTCTTGCGCCGTGGTCGCAGTTCTTGACACACTCACCGCAGGCAATACATTTATCGGGGTTTACCGTAGTAACAAACCTGCCGTCATCAAGCATTTTTGTTATATTCGCCTCAGGTGCAGGGCAGCTCCTTACGCAGGAATTACAGCCGACGCACTTATCGGGCTTTACGATAATCAATTCACTCATGTGATCAACAACTCCTCATCAGATCTGTATATGATATACTTTTATTACTTAATAGACTTAGCCTTCTTAAGAAGCTCATCAAGGCTGCTCGAGCCGCCCTTCTTCTCGCCCTCGGCAGGCTTATCCTCCTCGGCTGCGGGGGCTTCCTTCTTAGCATCTGCCTTGCCGCTGTTTATCGCAGCCGCCATAGCCTTGTGCTTGTCAAGATCTTCGCTCTTCTTTCTGTCCTCCTCGCTGACTCCTGTAGCAAAGGTATTGTCTACCTCCTCATAAACAGGGGCCTCGGGAAGCTTTGCCTCTACCTTGTCAGGCTCGCTGAAGGTAGGAACGCCGCCGGCTGTGAGCTCGCTCTTGGTATCGTCGATAAGTGTCTGCGCATCATCGGTCATCTTACCCGCTGTACTGCTAAGGTCATCAAAAAGCTTTTTGAGCTTAGCGACCTCGTTGCCTATCTTAGTTACCTCGTTGAGCATAGTCGCCTTCATATTGCCGGAAGCGACCTCCATCTCAGAGCTCTTATTCTCAGCATCAGCTGTGAGCTTTGCAGCCCTTACCTCTGCATCGTAAACGATCTTTGCAGCCTTATTGTTAGCCTCGGCAACGGTATTGGCCGCAAGCTTATTGGAATCATTCTCAAGATCCTCAACCTGCTTCTTGGCGGTCGAGATGATCATATTTGCCGACTTCTGCGCCTCGGCAAATACTACGCCCAGCATAGCCGCATCGCCCGCACCGTTTGCAGCCTGAAGCTGTGTATTGGCATCAGCAAGCGCATCCTCAGCGATCTTCAGCTTTTCCTTAAGCTCTGCGATCTCCTTATCCTTATTCTTATTATCCTCATCGGTGGATTTGAGCTTTTCGCTGATAGTCTCGTTCTTTACCTGAAACTCTGTAAGCTTTGCCCTTTCATTAGCAAGCACAGAATCATGAGCCGCAGCCTCATCAGAGCCGTCCCTGAGCTTTGCAAGCATAAGCTTAGTTTCTCTAAGCTCATTTTTCATGTCGTAATACTGTGTATAAAGGTATTCAAGTCTCTTATCAACATCTGCCTTATCATAGCCCCCGAACACAACTGTTTTGATAAATCTGCTTTCTGCCATAAATTCGTCCTCCTAATGAATCTGTTTTTGTAACATTTGAATAAATATTACACAAATCACTACTTATAAATATAACATTATTTTCACAATTTGTCAATAGAGTTTGGGGCAGTTAACTTATTTTTCGCAAAAACTACAATATATATAGTGCAGTTTTGTTATTTTTCACAGTTAGCTTTTACTAACAAGGTATATGCTCCCAAAGCTTATGCACAGCGATCACCATTATTGTGAAAAAGCACCGGAGAATGTGCCGAGAAACAGGCTATTGAATAAATGAGAGATATGTGTTATAATTGACACATAGACCGTATCTTAGATCTATTCCCGGAAAGGAGCAATAACCATGACCGAAAGAAAGCCCTTTGAAGCCGTCGCCACCCTGCCCGGCTCGCCAAGGTGGGATAAGCTGACTATGCGCCCCTCACAGCTTTACAGCAGGAATGACGATATCCGCAGCCCCTTTGCAAGGGACTACACCCGCATACTTCACTCAATGGCATACAGGCGGCTAAAGCACAAAACACAGGTATTTTACAATATCGACAACGACCACATCTGCACACGTATGGAGCACGTAGCGCACGTTGAGTCGGTAAGCGGCACTATCGCAAAGGCACTGGGGCTCAACACCGAGCTGACAAAGGCTATCTCGATAGGCCACGACATAGGGCACGCCCCCTTTGGGCACAAGGGCGAGGAGATAATAAGCGGCATCTGTCAAAAGCACCTGGGCGAAAGCTTTTGGCACGAGAGAAACGGGCTGCGTATTGCCGACAAGGTGGAGCTGTTAAGAGATAACTACAACATCTCCCGCAACCTCGACCTGACCTATGCTGTAAGAGACGGTATCATAGCCCACTGCGGCGAGATAGACGAAAACGCCTTAAAGCCGAGAGATGAGCTTATTGACCTTAAGGATTTTTCAGCCCCCGGAAAATACCAGCCCGCAACGTGGGAGGGGTGTGTGGTAAAGATCTCAGACAAGATAGCATACGTCGGGCGTGACATTGAAGACGCCATAACCTTAGGCTTTCATAACAGCGAGGCTATTGACGAGCTTACGCATATGGCACGTGCGAATGACAGCGAGGCACTCAACACCACAGTTATAATGCACAACCTCATAATAGACATCTGCGAAAACAGCACCCCCGACAGGGGCATAACACTAAGTGACAGGTTTCTGACCCAGCTCAACTCGGTCAAGAGCTTCAACTACAAATACATCTACGGCAACAAGCGTTTTGAGGCATTTATAAAGTATGCAAGACTTGTTATCGACCAGATATTTGACTGCCTTATGGACACCTACGGCGGCGAGCGCTCGTGGGAGAATATCGCCGCCCTCAAAAAATACTGCCCGACCTTAGCGGGGGCATTTGAGAACAGCCTTGCAAAATACTGCGATGAAGGCTTTGTTCCGAAGGGCGAGCTTGCAGACATTGCACGCTCCTGCCAAAACGAAAAGATATACGGCACGCTTAGCAGCGAAAAGATCTATGCGCAGGCGATAATCGACTATATTGCCGGCATGACCGACAGGTTTGCCGTCAAGTGCTTTGATGAGCTTATCAGCTATTAAAAAGCAAGACTCCTTCAAAATAGAAGGAGTCTTGTTTTTTTGTACTGTCAGCATATCCTCGGCAGAAGCTCGCCCTTTGGCTGCGGAAGTATCGTCTGAGTGCCGATCTCGGTCTCAAGAATTACCCTGCCCTTGTTTTCCTCGGTAACGTGGCCTATCACGGCGGCGTTCGTCGAATACTTGCCCTCTCTCAGCTTTTCAACTATCAGCTGTGCCTTATCATCGGGGGCGAAGATCACAAGCCTGCCCTCGCACGCAAGGTAGAGCGGCTCAAGCCCCAAAAGCCCGCAAACGCCCTTGACACGCTCATCAACAGGGATAGCTGCCTGATCTAATGCTATTCCGACACCGCTCTGCTCTGCGATCTCGTAAAGAACTGTACCGACACCGCCTCTTGTAGCATCTCTGATAACGTGTATATCCTTTGTCACCGAGAGTATAGACTCGACAGTTCCCCAAAGCGGGGCGCAGTCGCTGTCAACATCACTTTCGATGCCGTAGGTATCTCTTGCAAGGAGAATGGTGCAGCCGTGTCTGCCGACATCGCCTGTTACGATAACAGCGTCGCCGGGTCTTGCATATTTACCCGAGGTGTCAGCCCCCTCAACGATCTCGCCGATACCTGTCGTTGTGATGAACACACCATCCACCTGACCCTTGCCTGCCACCTTTGTATCGCCCGCCACTATCTTTATGCCGACCTCATTTGCGGTCTTTTCCATAGCCGCCGCGATCTCCTCAAGATCTGAAAGCGGGAAGCCCTCCTCGATAACGAAAGCGCAGGTCATATACTTAGGCCTTGCGCCCATACAGGAAAGGTCGTTGACCGTTCCGCAGATCGAGAGCTTGCCTATATTTCCGCCGCTGAATTTCCAGGGCGAAACGATAAAGCCGTCTGTCGTAAAGCCGAGCCTTCCCTCTATTTTAGGGAGCACCGCCGCATCGTCCGCCGTAAACTCGGGGTTTGAAAAATGCGCCTTGAATACCTTTTCTATCAGCTCGCTAGTCTGTCTGCCGCCTGCGCCGTGCGCAAGCGTTACCGTCTGTTCACTCATCAGTTTTTCCTCCGTTATTTATATATTGTGCATTATGCATCAAACCAGCCCCGAATACTGATAATACGCCGAGCAAGCGCCCTCGTCCGAGACCATACAAGCCCCGACGGGGTGCAGCGGTGTGCATACCTTGCCGAATACCTTGCAGTCGCTCGGCTTGCACTTGCCCTGAAGCACATCACCGCAGCGGCAGGCGGGGTTTGGCTTGCCTGTGATCTTAGGCATAGAATACTTTACCCTTGAATCAAAGCCTGCATACTCAGCCCTCAGCTTCATTCCCGACAGCGGGATAAGCCCCAAGCCTCTCCATTCACTGTCACAGGGCTCCATTACCTCTTCCATGATCCTGATAGCGGCGGGGTTGCCCTCGTCCTTTACTACTCTGGGGTAGCAGTTTTTGAAAAACGGCTCGCCCTTTTCAAGCCCCCTTATGCATACCGCAAGCGCCGTCATAAGCTCGCTCGCCGTAAAGCCCGCTACAACGCCCGAAACGCCCCTTTCATCACAGAGCCGCTGACAGACAGCGTTGCCTGTTATAGCGTTGACGTGCCCGGGGTAGATAAAAGCGTCTGCGCTGCCGACAAGGGCATTGTATGCGTTCGGCATAGTCTTGTTTGCGGTAAGAAGAGAGAAGTTATCAAGCCCCTCCTCCTTTGCCGTCTTTGCAGCAAGGCAGGCCGAAGGGGTCGTGGTCTCAAAGCCCACCGCCAAGAAGACCACCTGCCTGTCAGGCTCGCTGCGTGCAAGCTCTACTGCATCTAAGGGGGAATATACAGGCCTTATGTCTGCGCCCTTTGCCCTTGCGCCCGCAAGCGACATTTCCGTCCCCGGAACCTTGATAAGGTCGCCGAAGGTGCATACCGTGCAGCCCTTTTCGAGTGCGAGCCATACCGCCTCGTCGATAAACCCTACAGCCGTCACGCAGACCGGGCAGCCCGGCCCCGAGATTATCTCGACACCCTCGGGCACAAGCTTTCTTATACCAAGGCGGAAGATCTCGTGGGTATGCGTTCCGCAGACCTCCATTATACGCAGTGGCCTGCCCTTATAGCCTGTGATGATGTCACGGGCTTTTTTCATTTGCTCGTTCATAAAAGCTCCTCCATTACCGAGGCGGCCTCCTCCTCGTCAGTCTCGGTGATCTTTGCTATGGCAACGCCTGCGTGCACCATTACATAATCGCCCGGCTCGAGATCGTCGAGCACGCCTGCGCTTATGCTCCTCTGTGCACCGCCCGCATCTATCAAGGCAGTCTTATCCTTTACACTTACGACCTTAGCTGATAAACCAACACACATTTTTATCTTCCTTTCTTAACTGTTCATTATCCCAAATGCTGCCTGCCCGAGCGCTATGCCGCCGTCATTCGGCGGAACAAGGCTGTGCAGCAGCACCTTAAAGCCTTTTTCGCAAAGCCCCTCGTTGACAAGTCTTACAAGAAGCCTGTTTTGGAAAACGCCGCCGCTAAGGGCAGCTGTTTTTATACCGCTGCGCTCCCCTATCCTCTCGCAGGCGGATATGAGCATTTTTGCAAGAGAAAAGTGAAACTCATAGGCGAGCCTGTTCGTATCATCGCCCGCCAGCTTTCGCTGTGCCAAAAAATCTGCAAGCGCAGAGGTGCAAAGGGTGATAAAACCATCGTCCTCACGAAAGGCCTTGCCCTCAAAGCCCGCTTTGTATGGGGCATCAAGTGCCCTCTCAAAAAGCTCGGCGTGATACATAAGCGCTGTTGACGCTTCACCCTCAAAGGTCGATGAGCGCCTTATGCCAAGAATAGCCGACACCGCATCAAAGAGCCGCCCGCAGCTTGTCGATCTGACGGAATTGAGCCCCTTTTGCGCCATAAGGCTAAGCATACCATATTCCTTTGCCGTGCAGATACCGAGCGCCTCGCAGACCTCTTCGCCGTTTTCAAGCCTTTCACGAAGGATAGCTGCGGCTATTCGCCAGCCCTCCTTTGCGGAAAGGTCGCCGCCCGTCTGGGTAAAGGGCTTTATGCTGCCAAGCCTTGAATAGCCGAAATTATCGCAAAGCAGCAGCTCACCGCCCCAGATAGTGCCGTCATCGCCGTAGCCTGTGCCGTCAAGCGAGAGGCCTATCACCTGCCCGCTGTAATTATTCTCCGCCATACACGAGAGGATATGCGCATAATGGTGCTGCACCTTGATAAGCGCCAGCCCGTGCTTTTTTGCATACTCCTCGGCAAAGCTGACTGTATTATACATCGGGTGTGTGTCACACACGAGCGTCTGCGGGCTAGCTTCAAGCATATCGGCCATACGCTCAAGCGACTCATCAAGCGCCCTGAGCGTTCTAAGGTCTGCCATATCGCCTATGTAGGGCGACATATAGAGCATACCCCCGCTTGCTATACAGAAGCTGTTTTTAAGCTCGCCGCCGATTGCGGCAGCCTGCCCTTCACCCGCGTCCTTGAGCATAAAGGGCAGCGGTGCAAAGCCTCGTGAGCGCCTTATCATATACGGCTTACCGTAAAGCCAGTCACATACAGAATCATCGGCACGTATAACTATATCTCTGTTATGCGAGAGCATTATATCACAAAACGAGCCGATCTCTTTTACTGCGTCCTCATCGCTTCGGCAGATAGGTGCGCCCCTCACATTGCCGCTCGTCATAACAAGGCAGTCGCTCATTTCCACCCCGTCGGGGCAGTCAAACAGGAGCATCTGCACGGGCGCATAGGGCAGCATAACACCTACCGTCAGGTTATCGGGCGCTATCATTTTGCAAATGCTTTGCTCTGCACGCTTTTCAAGAAGCATTATCGGCTTCTGCCAGCCTGTGAGATACTGCTCCTGTCCTTGCTTTATGATACATTCTCTTTCGGCGGTATCCATATCCTTCATCATCACCGCAAATGGCTTCATAGGCCTGTGCTTGAGCTCCCTTAGGCGCATGACTGCGGCTTCGTTTTTAGCATCGCAGCACAGGTGAAAGCCGCCTATGCCCTTTATTGCGGCTATCCCGCCCGACATTATAGTTTTTCTGACCTTGGTTATTGCGGCCAACCCCTTAGTCTCCTCACCGATGATATACACCTCGGGGCCGCAGTCGTTGCAGCATACGGGCTGTGCGTCATATCTTCTTGACTGCGGGGAATAATACTCCTCCTCACAGCTTTTGCACATAGGAAACCTTTTCATACTCGTCCTCACCCTGTCGTAGGGCATAGAATCGAGTATCGTAAGCCTCGGGCCGCACTGCGTGCAGTTTATAAAGGGGTGAAGGTAGCGCCTGTTATCCTTATCAAACAGCTCCCCCCTGCACCTATCGCAGGTCGCTATATCGGGGGAAATGAATATCTTGCCGTATTCCTTTTCACTCTCGATTATCTCAAAGCGCTCAAAGACGGTCTTAAAGCCTTCAAGCTCTATGCTGTCAAGCTCTAAGATCACAGAGCGCTCGGGCGGGGCATTCTTTATCCCGTTTTCAAAACGGGTCAGCTGCCACTCATCGCCCTGTGCCATTATCTCGACATATGAGCCCTTGTTCGCAACGGTTCCCTTAATGCCTAAGCTGTCGGCAAGGTTTGAGATGAACGGGCGAAAGCCCACGCCCTGCACAATGCCGTAAACGTGTATTTTTACTGTTTTCATTATCACTTTTCCTTATTGAGCATTCCGCCGACCGCAAAGTGTATAAGCGGGAAAAGCTTTACATCTGTGCCCTTTAGCATTCGCTCAAAGCGTGGGTCGGCAGCTATTATATCGTATTCACCGCTTTTGGCAAGCGATATAAGGTCTTCCTCTTCCTTTAGCCTTTTATCACCGTCACGCATATATTCATCATGCATCATAAAAAAGCTTGCGACTGTCACCTCACAGCCCGCTGCTCTTTCATACTTTTTTCTTAAAGCATTCGCCAGAAACTGCTGATGAACTATAAGCACTCTTTTTCCCTTAAGCCCGTGGGTCGCCGCAACTGCCTCATCGCTCGGCAAAAGCCTTGTGCCCATGCTTGGGTAGCCCACCTCAAAGGGCGTGCCGAAGCGCTCCTGCAAAAGCCTTGCTGCCTTTATGCCCGAGGGGGCGATGACAAGGATCTTCTCACATTCGCTTGCCCTCCCGACCTCTTCGAGCCCCGAATCCATTCCAAAGCATACCACATCATCAAAGCCCACGTTTTTTAGTGCTAGCTTTATCATTTTGCTGTCGGTCTCGCCCGTGTTTAAGGGCGTTGCGCCGATAACGCCGAGCTTGCCCTTTTTTACCGTCAGCCTCTCCGTCGCAAACCTTTCAAATATACGGTAGTAAGCCATTTGCTCGCCGTAGTCGTAAAGGCGTGTACCGTCGGTATTGAGCGCTATGCAGGGAAGCCCTGTTTTTTTCTCGCTCATGCGCTCAAGTGCCTTGAGGTCGGTCGCTATAACGGCAGGCACGGGTGTGCCGACTATTGCCGTGAACTGTGTATCGACCTGCTCGCAGATAAGTGCGAGCTTTTTGACCAAAAGATCGTCCCTGCCAAGTATTGCGTCCATATCCCTCAGCCCCGCCGAGAAAAGCGCCGAGCGTTTTTCAAACCACCTCGGCTCATCAAAGCCGCAGACATTTCCTGCGCAGCCGCCGGCATCACATATGACCGTAACGCCGCCCATTTCGTAAAGCACCGAGCAAGCCCCCGAATCATCGGGCGCTAAGGGCGACATATATTTTAATAGCCTTTTCATGATCTCTGTTCACCCTCCCCTGCAAGTGCTTTGTCAAGCCCGGCAAAGAGCAGCTCGACACCTCTGTAGCCAAAGGGCTGTGCCTCGCTGTTAAACTCTATGCCCGGTATATTTTTGTAGTAATAGCAAGCGTCCGCCCCGATAACTGCATCTATCTCGGGGTCGGGCGTGAAATTCATCATCGTGGGGGAAAGGTTTGAATATATCCTCGTTTCGGGCGAAACAGCGGCAAGCTTTTTGATGAACACAAAATTCCTCTCGCCTACCGTGCCGAAGATATCACGCACCTTAAAGCCGTACTCGCAAAGCGCTAATGAAAGCTCAAAGCTGTCAGCATCAAGGCTCTCACCCACCGCAAGGCTAAGCTCACCGTGGCGGGCTCTAAAGTCCTCAACAAGTGCCTTAGTCTTTTCAAGATACTCGCTGTCATCAAGCCTTGTGCCCAGGGCATCGCCCATAAGGCGGTACTGGTTATGAATCTTGTCAAGGCGGTACATTCGGGTAAGCTCGATAAACGGTATCCCCAAGCGCTCCTCCATATCCTGCGCTGCTGCACGGGCCTCGGAATTGAGCACTATACTGAAATTCGCACGTGAGAGCTGCTTATAATCCTCAAAGGTCTTGCACCTTCCTATCTCGTGAATTTTCTTTATACCTGCTGCCTTAAGGATAGGATAGATCTCGTTATTATCCTCAAGGCTTGAAAAGAAGCCCAGGATATTACACTCATTTGACACCCTCTTTTGCGGCTCTAAGAGCGAGTAAATGCTTTTTCTCACAAGCCCCATAGGCGGCAGGCGCTTTTCACGGGTGAGCGCATACATATAGGCAGGCGCCGCTCTTACGCCTGTTTTTTCAAAGCAGGCACGGCACACCCTTTCCATATCCGTTCCCAAAAGCGCATCTACACAGGTGCAGCAGAGCATTATCACGGACGGTGTGTAGTCAAGCTCGGCCAGCAGCTCCTCACAAGCCTGCGGGATCTTGCTGACATACCTTCCCGTGACGATATCGGTGTCATCAAGCATCAAATAGAAAAATCTCTCATCATACCCCAGATTGCTCAGCAGCGCCGTGTTCCTGCCGCAGCAGCCTGGCGCTATCAGCAGCATAACAGACCCCGGAATAACCAGCCCCGCCCTTTTTACACCGAAGCCCTTAGCCCCCGGCGAATTGAAATCGAGCGTTGCGGGGGAAGAGTAGATCATATGCTTTGACGAGTCAAGCTCGGCAGGAAGGTATTCAAAGCCCCTCTCGGCAAGCTCACCCGCTGTTATATAGAAAGCCTCATTCATTTTTTTCATCCTCACTGATAAGTGTTTTTGCAAGGTCTATGAACCGCCTTGCAGCCTCACATTCCGGGTCGCCCTCAACGGCGGTCATACCCATATCCTCATACTTTATTATATCTGCCGAGCGGGGAATGTCGGCAGTTATCTCAATGCCCGCTTTTTCGGTGAAGGCTCTCACCTTTTGCTCCTCGTTCTCGACATTTCGGCGGTTCAGGATAACGCCCCGCACCTTTGCATAGCTTCTGTCCTCAAAATTCTTTACGGCAGAATAGATGTTGTTAGCAGCATAAAGCGCCATTTTCTCGCCCGAGGTGACTATGAGCACCTGAGCGGCATAGCCCTCCCTTATCGGGGCTGCAAAGCCGCCGCAAACAACGTCGCCGAGCACGTCATAAAGCACCGCATCGGGCTTATACCTTTCAAAAAGCTCTAGCTGCTCCAAAAGATTAAAGGTCGTGATTATACCACGCCCCGCACAGCCAAGCCCGGGGGTCGGCCCGCCCGTCTCTATACACATAACACCGCCGTAGCCTATCTTTGAGATCTGCTCGATACGCTCGGGCTCCTCATCAAATTTACGCATATAGTCCATAACGGGCAAAACAGGCTCGCCGTGGAGAAGGTTTATAGTCGAGTCAGCCTTCGGGTCGCAGCCTATCTGTATAACACGCTTGCCAAGCGATGCAAGCGCCGCCGAAAGGTTTGCGGTACAGGTCGATTTGCCGATGCCGCCCTTGCCGTAGAGTGCAAGCTTTATCATCTCAGTATCTCCTTAATATCTGTATTTATCATATTTTTCATATGCTTTTGATAGCACCTGCCGGAGAAGGCAAAGTGCGGTATGCCTATAAGCTTTATCCCCTTTGGGGTGATGTATTTATATATCGGGTCGGCGATAACGGCAGCGGGCTGACGGTCTGCCAAAAAGCGCTCTATATCCTCCTCGGCGGTGATATTTACATCTCCGGCGCCAAGCATAGCCTCATCTATCGGCTGCGCTGCTATGACAGTCGAGCGCACGCCCCTGTCCGCCTCTATCGCACAGGCGAGCGACGTCGCCGATATGCCCTCGCCTATTATTACAAGATCGTTTCCCGGGGTATGCGAAGCACTGTAATAGCAGTCCTCCCCCGATTCTATCGCCCTTAGCATAGCCCCCGCAAGGTCATACGGGAACTCCAGCCCGAACGGCACGCCGCAAACAAAGGGTATGCCGTATTTTTCCTTCAAATACCTTGCCGCCGCAAGGCCGGAGCTTGACACAACAAGGTTTACGCTCGCAGACGCCATTTTTCCTATATCCTCAAGTGTACAGCCCATAGCGAGCGTGCAGACACACTCAAAGTCATTCTCCGAAAGCCAATCTCTTACAGCCCTGTCAGCCCCAAGCGGAAAATCGAGAGGGGTGAGCCCCAAAACATTCACACCGTTTTTTGCCCTTTCCTGCGGCAGGGCGTATTCTCTCACCACCGCCTCGAACGCCTCGGATGCCCCCTCGATATATGAGCGTGTGCCGTTTGTGTGCAGAGGAAAAGTACGCACGCCGCTGCGGCTCTCTATCTCCATAGCCACAGCATCGAAATCGACGCCCGTCATCATAGGCATAGGCGAGCCGCACACGGCTATGAACCCGGGCTTTTTGTCCTTTGCTGCCGATACCGTGTCGCAGATCAGCTTTTCGTCGTTGCCCATTATAGCGTCAAGCTCGGTCAGAGCTGAAATGTAGATATTGCTTTTAATATCCCACCACCTCGGCTCATCGTGTGTCGAGTAGGTCGAGTTGCAGCCCGATGCGTCATGAACGACCGTCATACCGCCAAGCTCATAAAGCGCCGAGCATACCCCCGAGGTGTCCGCAGCATAGCAGGCTATTATTTTTGATACGTTTTTCAAGTCAGTGTCTCTCCTTAGTTTTACAGGCAGGAGGCGCAGCCCATACCCTTGAGCCTAAGCTTTTCATACCTGTCCTTGGGGTTTATATATGCATCTGCCATAAGGTCGGCAAGCTTTTTGATGCCGCTAAAGCCGTAATATCCACCGCCGACTATGATATTTACAAAATTATCCGTCGCAAAATAGTACGCCGCCTTTTGCCCTACCGCCAGCACCCTCTCGTGCGGCTCATCGGGCATTTCAAGCATATTTACATTCACGGGCGAATATATGAGCAGCTCGGGGCGGTTTTCCTTGAGCCACTCAAACGCCTGCGGCTCACCCCCCGCCGAATCGGCGATAACATATTTTACATTAAACCCGTGCTCGCACAAAAGCCTTGCAAGCTCAAAGGGTCTTGTGACCGCTGTATAGTCTATCGCAACCGGCGTGTCGCCGATTATTATCCGGGCATTTTCAAGGGCAGTTTCAGCCCTCTCTATATCCTGTGAAAGGTCGGGAAGCTCTGCGCCCAGCGTATCACAAAGCATCTTATAGTTTTCCTTTATCGTCTCAAAGCTGTAGCTTGCAGGAATGTGGATATGCTTACCGCCGAAGCGCTCGCTCAGCGTATCCCCCGCAAGCGTGCCTGTCGGGATATAGCTTATATTAACGCTTGCCTCCGCCATTTTGAGATACTCCTCAAAGCTTTTGCAGCAGGCTATATCATAAAGCGTAAAGCCGTTTTGCCTGATGATCCTGACAAGCTCTGAATCCTCGTCTGTTGCACGGTCGTTGCCGACTATGGCGACTGCCTTTTTGTTGAGCGGCAGCGGCTGCAGCGCCCCGTAGATCTGCGCCGACATTTTCATAACGGGCGAGACCGTTGTACGCATTGTCGGCGTCATATAGCAGTCAACAAAATGTATATCCTGAAATCTTTTATGCAGCTCGTCTGTGATAGCCTCAAGATCGACCCCCGCAAAAAGGTGTATGCAGCTTAGGTACAAAAGCACCACGGGCGGGTGTGCATCAAGCCTTTGTATGATCTCGCACACGCCGTCAACGACATCGCTTTCAAGCGTTCCGTCAAACATATCCTCCTCGGAAACGGAGATCCAGCTCATTCTGTCAAGCTCAAGCATCTCTGCCGCCGTGAGTATAACGCCCCTTAAGCACCCCTGCGCACACGCAAAGATCTCGTGCGCCTCGGGAACGAGCATACCGGTATGCACTATGTTCCACATTCCCCTTGCAGGCGGGTTGTATTCAAGCCCCGACTCGAAAAGGCAGCCGATATCGGCATCCTTTATCATTATTTCACGGGGCTTGTCCTTTGCATTTATCCCGCTCATAGCGCACCCCCGAGGCTGTCAAGCATACCCCTTGCGACCGCTTCGAGCTGAGCCTGCGTCACACTTTCGGGGCATACCTCAAACACAGTCTTCCCCGCCCTGTCGGCAAGGGGGATATCGCTGTTTCTGTCGATAGTGCCTATTACAGATGTATTAAACTCGGCCGCAAGCTGTGCCGCCGCCTCGTCCTCATTCTCAACGCCACGCTTGTTTAGTATTATCCCGCCGAGCGAGGCATAGCCCCGCCCCTTGAAATTATCTACCGCCATACAGATATTTGCAGCGGCGTAAACTGACATTTTCTCACCCGAGGTGATTACGAACACCTTATCGGCGTAGCCCTTTCTCATAGGCATAGAAAAGCCCCCGCAGACCACGTCACCCAGCACATCATATATCACTATATCGGGCTTATAGACCTCGTATGCGCCGAGCTTTTCAAGCGTTTCAAGGGCATTTATTATGCCCCTTCCCGCACAGCCGAGCCCCGGCACGGGGCCGCCTGCTTCAACGCACCTGATGCCGTATGCGCCCTCGAAAACTATATCCTCAAGTGTTACCTTGCCCACACCCCTTTCACGGGTGAGCTGCAATACAGTCGGGGCACGCTGCCCCCCACGCAGCAGCGAGGTAGAGTCTGCCTTCGGGTCGCAGCCTATCTGCATAACTCTTTTGCCCGCCCTTGCAAGTGCTGCCGAGATATTGCACGAGACAGTCGATTTGCCTATACCGCCTTTTCCGTATATAGCAAGCTTTATCATAGCTTAAAGTCTCCTCTCGAGATCATCACCTCATAGCCGATAGATCTCATTCTGTTTTTTATATCCTCAAGCCCGTCAGCGGCAGCCGATGCCGTGCCGATCTTGCCGTCATAGAGCATATATTTTTTTCTTACCGCCGTTGGGGAAAGGTTTGGCATTATAACGTTTGCCCCTGCAAGCACGCCCTGCTCACGCCCGTCCTCTCTTATCGTGCCGAGTGCAGTCGTCGCAGGAAGAAGCACCCTTGGCAGCATAAGCCTGCAAAGCGATAGAACGAGCAGCGTCAGCTCATAGCCGCCCTTCGGAAAGTCCTTAAAGGGCGTGTCCTTATGCGGCAGGAAGGGGCCTGTGCCAATCATATGCGGCTCAAGATTACGCAAAAAGAGCATATCCTCCGCCAGATCCTCACTTGTCTGGTAGGGGGCGCCTATCATCATTCCCGCACCTGTCTGGTAGCCGAGCTCCTTTAACCATTTAAGGCATTTCATTCTGTGCTCAAAGCTCATTTTATCGGGGTGCAGCTTTTGATACAGCGCCTTTGCTGCCGTCTCGTGCCGAAGCAGGTATCTGTCCGCCCCCGCCTCACGCATAAGCTTAAGATCGTCATATTCCATTTCGCCGAGCGAGAGCGTCACAGCACAGTCGGGGTGGGCGGCCTTTATCCTTTTAACTATGCCCGCTATTCTTTCTGCGGGGTATTCCTTATAGTCCTCACCGCTTTGCAAAACGAAGGTGCGAAAGCCGAAGCCGTACCCCTCATCACAGCAGGAAAGTATCTCATCATCTGTGAGCCTGTAGCGCTGCGCCGCCTTATTTGATCTGCGTATGCCGCAGTAATAGCAGTCATTCCTGCACACGTTTGAAAACTCAACGATGCCCCTGATATAGATATTGCTGCCAAAGACCCCCAGCGAAACTGCCCTTGCTTTTTTTGCGGCATATTCACGGTCGCTGTCATCAAAGCCGTCAAGCACCTCTATCCATTCGGGCTTGGTGAGCGTGTGCTTAGTCTCGAGCCTGTCGATAAGCCGCTTTATTCTGTCAGACATTTTATCACCTAGCCCTCAAGCATACTCTCTATCTCGGGAAACACCGAAAGCGTGCGCTTCAGTATCCCGTTCATAGCGCCGAGCGCCACGCCGTAATTTGTAAACGGCACGCCGCAGTCGAGCGCTGCTCTCATTCTATAGAGCATCTCCCTCTCTGTAAGCATACAGCCGCCGCAGTGTATGCACAAGGCATACCCCGACAGATTCTCGGGAAACTCCCTGCCCGAAGTAAGGGTGATCTCCACATTCCTCCCGGTCGTCTTTTTTAACAGGGCGGGCAGCTTTACCGAGCCTATGTCACCGCACTGCCTGTGGTGGGTGCACCCCTCAGAGATGAGCACGCTATCCCCGTCCTTAAGCGAGCTTATCGCCTTAGCGCCCTTTACAGCCGTCTCCAAAAAGCCCTTATACTTCGCCATAAGTATAGAGAATGACGTCAGGCGTATATCCTGCGGGGTATGCCTACTGACATATGCAAAGGCCTGGCTGTCAGTGATCACTACAGATGGCTTTCTTGCAAGGCTGCCGAGCGTTTTTGCAAGCTCAGTCTCCCTGCAAACTACGGGTATCGCCCCCGATTCGAGAAAGTCTCTTATCACCATTTGCTGCGGGAGAATGAGCCTGCCCTTCGGCGCTGCCTTGTCTATAGGCACTACCAGGACGGCAAGGTCGTTTTCACCGACTATGCTGCCGACTATGCGGCGGGTCTGATCCTGTGTCGATACAAGAGAGGCTATCCTCTCACGAAGCTCATATATGTTTATATCCTCCCTTGCGCTGACCAAAAAGCGCTCGCCGTCGGGTGCTTTTTTTGCAAGGTCGCACTTGTTGCCGACTGTTATGTAGGGAATCTTCTTTTGCTCAAACAGCGAGATAAGCTCCCTCTCACATTCGCCGAGCGGCTTTGTAATGTCTGTGACGAGCACCGCAATATCCGTGCGGTTAAGCACCTGCGCTGTCTTTCTCACACGCAAAAGCCCAAGCTCGCCCTCATCATCAAAGCCGGGGGTGTCGATTATAACAACAGGCCCCAAGGGCAGCAGCTCCATAGCCTTTGTAACGGGGTCGGTAGTTGTGCCCGGGGTGTCGGAGACCACAGCAAGCTCCTGCCCCGTCACCTTGTTCACAAGTGATGATTTTCCCGCATTACGCCTTCCGAAGAAGCCTATATGCACCCTCTCCGACGAGGGCGTGGAATTAAGTGATGCTTGCATAAGCGCTCCCCTTTCTAAACGCAGTTAGCATATATTAACTAATCAAAAAGAGCCCATAGTCTTATCCGAAAAGTAAGACTTAGGCTCTTAGTCGATCTTTTATTTCTTACTTTCGCCTCAAAACCCTTTTCGGCGTCAGATAAGCTTTCTGTTTTATTTTTGCGGCGAGTAAACGGTCTTGGCAGTAACGCCGTCAAGCTTTCCTATCTTTCCGGCTATAGTGTTAATATCGTTTTGCTCGGCGTCTATCGCTATCGAGATTATGTTTATGCCCTTCTGACGGTATGGTATACCCATTCTTCCGATTATATAATCGGAATACTCGTGAAGTGTCGCATTCACCTGCTCGACGCTCTGCTCATTTTCAATAATTATGGCGATGACCGCCACACGATTTGCCATAAAACGCTCCGATCCTTTGCGTGCCGAGGGCACACATTCATTTTATTCATTATACCACACAGGCGGTATTTTGTCAAGGTGAGGGCAAATGCTACCAGCTATCCTCACAGTCCTTGATCATCTGCCTGACCTCTTCGTTGTCATAAAGCCCCAGGTCGAAAAGCCTGTCGGCCTGCTTTTTTGTGACCTTGCCTGTGAGCGAATACACAAACTGCCCGTGCTCACGCTGAGTCCCGTCCCACGAGTCGATGATCTTGAGCCAGCCTGCCTTGCCAAGCGTTCTCTCGGGAAGCTTTGCCCCCGGGAAGAACTTATCAACAAGCGCCTGCGCCGCCCTTGTGTGCGAGGTGTAGTCACAGGAGTAGGTATCCCCCTCGGGCGACATCCAGCCGAGCTTGAAGGTGTCCTGATTTTTAAAAAACATCTGCTCAAGCTTCAAGGGGCAGCCCTCACACTCCACAAGCCTGTCAAACATATAATCATCCTCCGTGAAGGTGTAATACCCACCTCCGCCGTCTATGACGACAGGCAGCTTATCCTCGGTGACTATGCCGTCAAACTGTGTGCCCTTAAGCGATTCAAGGGTATCGTGATAGGCTTTGTAATAATAGCCCGTATCGGACTTATATATCGCATATTTAGCCATTATCACGCACCCCTTCTATAATAGAAAAAATTAGTTTTCATTTTATTATACCACTATAAAGGGCTGTATTCAAGTACAAATTGTGAATTTTGCAAAAAACACGCCTGCTCACCGTTTGGCAAAAAATTACTGCGATTAAATTAAAAAATCAAATTTTAACGTGATGTAAATTTTCAGCGCTGATGTTGTTTATTTTTGTGAAATATGATACAATACTAGATAAGGCTTTACCTTATCAGGAGGCAGATATATGATACTGATCGTTCTATCCGACACACACGGTAATTTGGCAGTTATAGAAAAGATAATTTTGCAAAACCCTATCAGTGACCATTTCCTGTTCTTGGGCGACGGCGTTGACGAGTTCGAGGTCGAGCGCATGAAATACCCAAACAAGCACTTCTACAGCGTACTCGGCAACTGCGACAAGGGCGGCGCCCCGGAGGAAAAGGTCGTAGATATCTTTAATACAAGGATATATATGGCGCACGGGCATCTGCTTGGTGTGCGTGAATCGCTTGACACGTTTTTGGAAAAGGCCAAGGCCGCAAAGGCTGATATAGCGCTTTTCGGGCATACACACATAAGATACGCAAAAAGAGAGAACGGCATTTTCGTTTTAAACCCCGGCAGCGCCTCACAGCCCGAGGACGACCTTCCGCCGAGCTACGCCTTTATCGACATAGGCATCACAGGCTTTGGCGGCGCCCACATAGATCTGATCTGATAAGTACATAAATATGGACACCACCCACTCCGGCGGCATTTAGCCCCGGGGTGGGTTTTTCGTTTCCACCCGTTTCATTCACAGGTGCGGTGGCAAAGAATAGTTAGCATACACAAATTGTTAATTATTTTGATATTGTAATGCTCCAAAATGTATGATATAATGTTAGCGTAGATCAACTTGTAAAGGAGCATTAAATGTTAACACTAAAGGACATAAAAATAGGCGACACCGTCAGGGTCGAGTCGGTCGGCGGAAGCGGCGCTTTGAGACAGCATTTTCTTGATATGGGCATTATCCCCGGAACGGAGGTAACGCTTGTAAAATTCGCCCCTATGGGCGACCCTATGGAGCTGAGGCTGCACGGGTATGAGCTGACGCTGAGGCTTGCCGATGCCGAGCAGATCTTGGTGAGCGAGCTGCCCGAAAAGGTGCAGGGCGCAGAAAAAAGGGCAGAGCGCAAAAGGAAAGAGCACCCCGGCCTGGGTGAGGGCGGAAGGTTCCACCCCAAGGGCAGCGGCGACCCGCTCCCCGAAGGGACTAAGATGAGATTTGCGCTTGTCGGTAACCAAAACAGCGGCAAGACAACGCTCTTTAACAGGCTGACGGGCGCAAAGCAGCACGTAGGCAACTTCCCCGGCGTTACCGTTGACAGAAAGGACGGCGCTATCAAGGGCCACCCCGACACGGTGATAACCGACCTGCCGGGCATATACTCTATGTCGCCCTACAGCAGTGAGGAGATAGTGTCGAGAAATTTCGTGCTGAATGAAAAGCCGCACGCTTTAATAAACATTGTCGATGTTACCAATATCGAGAGAAACCTGTATCTTACTATGCAGCTGCTCGAGATGAACATACCGACAGTAGTAGCGCTAAATATGATGGACGAGCTCACAGGAAGCGGCGGCGGCATAGATGTAAACTCTATGGAGGAGCTGCTGGGCGTGCCTGTAGTTCCCATATCGGCTGCGAAAAACGAGGGCATTGAGGAGCTTGTAGAGCACGCAGTCCACGTAGCATACTACCAGGAACGGCCGCTAAGGCAGGATTTTTGCGGCAAGAGCGAGAATGGCGGCGCAGTTCACCGCTGCATACACGGCATATGCCACCTGATAGAGGATCACGCCGAAAGCGCAGGGCTTCCGCTTCGCTTTGCGGCAAGCAAGGTCATCGAGGGCGACGAGCTTGTTATAGCAAGGCTCTCACTTGACAAAAACGAGGAGGAGGCTATAGAGCACATAGTCTCGCAAATGGAGAAGGAGCGTGGGCTTGACCGCAGCGCCGCTATTGCAGATATGCGCTTTTCCTACATACAAAAGCTATGCAGCGGTTCTGTTACAAAGCCGCACGAAAGCAAGGAGCATATCAGAAGCCGAAAGATCGACACCTTCCTCACGGGAAAATACACGGCTATACCTGCGTTTATACTGATAATGGGGCTGGTATTCTTCCTGACCTTCAATGTTATCGGCGCATTTTTGCAGGGGCTGCTCGAAAACGGGATAGACAAGCTTACCTCCCTTGCCGACACCGCCCTTACAAACGCCCACGTTAACAGCACTATACAAAGCCTTATCATCGACGGCATTTTTGCGGGTGTGGGAAGCGTGCTCAGCTTCCTGCCGATAATAGTAACGCTCTTTTTCTTTCTCTCACTGCTTGAGGACAGCGGCTATATCGCAAGGGTAGCCTTCTTTATGGACAAGCTGCTCAGAAAGATAGGCCTCTCGGGCAGGAGCATCGTACCGCTGCTTATCGGGTTTGGCTGCTCAGTTCCCGCAGTAATGGCTACACGCACGCTGCCCAGTGAGCGTGACAGGAGAATGACGATACTGCTCACCCCATTTATGAGCTGCACGGCAAAGCTGCCGATCTACGCATTTTTCGTAAGCGCCTTCTTCCCCGGGAAGGGTGCGCTGATAATGATAATGCTCTATGTTCTTGGGATAATTGCGGGAATACTTGCAGCGCTCATCTACAAGGGCACGCTGTTCAAGGGCGAGGCTGTGCCGTTTGTAATGGAGCTTCCAAACTACCGCCTGCCCGGCGCAAGAAACGTTATGCAGCTTCTCTGGGAAAAGGCTAAGGACTTTTTGCAAAAGGCATTCTCTGTCATTTTGATAGCAACAGTTGCGGTATGGTTTTTGCAAAGCTTTGATATGCACCTTAATATGGTAAGCGATAAGGAGGACAGCATACTCGCTATGGTCTCGGGCATTTTCGTTCCCGTAATGAAGCCCGCAGGGCTTGGCGACTGGCGCATAGTAGTTTCGCTCGTCAGCGGCTTTATGGCAAAGGAAAGCGTTGTTTCAACACTTGAGATCCTCTACTCAAACGGCGTTGCCTCTGCTATGACAGCACTCTCGGCGGCTTCGCTGCTAGTGTTCTCGCTGCTCTATACGCCCTGTGTTGCAGCCGTTGCCTCTGTCAAGAGAGAGCTGGGCAGGAAATGGGCATTCGCTATGGTCTTGTGGCAGTGCGGCTTTGCGTGGGCGGTCGCTTTAATTGTACGTTTGATCGGACTAATGGCAGGAGTAGGATAAATATGAGTACCTTAGATATTATTTTGCTGATCATAATAGCTGCCGCCCTGACAGCGGCGATAGCTTCCTCAGTCAAAAGAGCCAAGCAGGGCAGGCTGTGCGGCGGCGACTGCGCAGGCTGCAAGGGCTGCTCTATGGGGTGTGATAAAAAATGAAGGATATAGTGACGATAGCTGTGCTAATCATCGTGATAGCTGCTGCGGCGTTTATCACAGTTAAAAAGCTTCGCCGTGGGGGCGGCTGCTGCGGTGAGCATGAGGCAAGCGTAAAAAGCCGTGGCACTAAGGGCAAGCACAAGGCGGAGCTTCCTTATGAAACAACACTTAAGATCCTCGGCATGACCTGCGAAAACTGCGCCAAGCGTGTCGAAAATGCGCTAAACGAAAATGATGATATCCTAGCAAGCGTCAGCCTCAGCAAGGGCACAGCCAAGATCCTTACAAAGACTGAGCCGGACATCAAGTGCCTTTGTGCTATCGTCTCAAAGGCAGGCTACGGTGCAACGCCGGCAGACAGCTAAAAAGCACAACAGAAAAAAGCATCTATAATAACACTCATTTTACAATAGTTTTCCTATAAATGAGAATTTGATTCAATGCACAAT